>CAZSWI010000589.1:0-1500 GCA_964610635.1 uncultured Acidobacterium sp. | reverse complement strand
CGGTGATCTTGAGGCCAATTTCCCTCGGAGATTTCATGACCGTTCAACCCTGCCCATCTTTCGGTGCGGGTGCGCCACAACGCCTGAATTCCAGAAAGCGCAGACTCGCCCCAACCGCCTTATTGTTTTTCCTTGTGAAAGAGCGCCCGAATGCGGTCCCAAGCGGAATCCTTCAGAGGCTGTGGGCCTTTCAGCTCTCTCTGCTCCGCCGCTTCGCGCTCGGCTTTCTCTCGCTCAAACTCTTCCCGGTCGTCAGAGAGAATCTGCCACAGCGCGGTGCCGTGGACTTCCCAATCTGAGTAGCCGCAGCCGGGACACAGGTACTCGCGGATATCGCGTCCGGAGGAGGTGTCCTTCTCCGTCATCCGCATCTCTTCGCCGCACTTGACGCAGATCATGGTTTTGACCCCGAACCAGTCTCATCCTGAATCCGGGCGCCGTCAATACCCGCTAGCTACCAGCCACGCCTCTGTCAGATCGAACTCCGGCTTTTTCTGCGCCAGCAGGTGCGCGTGAGCCAGCTTCACCAGCACATCGGCCTCCACATTCATTGGTGCGCCCGGCTTGAGCGTATGCAGATTTGTCCGCCAGTAGGTCAAAGGCAGAATGGCGATGCTGATCGTCTCGTCGTCAACGTCCGCGATGGTTAGGCTGATGCCCTCGATGGCCACCGATCCTTTTGGCACCATCCACGGGCGAACGTTCCCAGGGAACTTCACCTTGAGCGTCCAGTCGGTCGTCTCCTCATTGAAAGCGGGGTCGGACCGTGGCACGACCGGCTCAAGCGAAGCGAGGCTGCCGCAGCCGTCCACATGGCCCTGCACAATGTGTCCGCCCAGCGGACTGCCGGCGGCGGTAGGCAGTTCCAGGTTGACCTTCGATCCGGGAGCTAGCGCGCCCAGTGAAGTCTTGTCCAGTGTTTCCTGCGCCAGATCGGCGTGAAACAGCGTCGGGTTCACATCCAGGGCCGTCAGGCACACGCCGGAAACGCCCAGCGAGTCACCCTCGCGCATTCGCCCGGCCAGGCCAGGAGCCTCGACCGTGATGCGGCGCACGCCGCCTCTGCTCTCCAACCCAAGCAACGTGCCCGTCTGCTCAATGATTCCGGTAAACATGGTTTTATTCTAAAGGGAATAGGGAATAGGGAGTAGCGAGACCGGATCGCGGGGAGTGGCCTGAGCCGACTTTCAAAACACGAATGACTATCTGCGCAGCGGACACCTCTACTCCCTACTCCCTGCCTTTCCACGGGTCTCTCAGCAGCGAACACAGCCCCAAATCGTTCCCGTACCGCTCGACCTCGACTTCGGCCATGAGGATGGGGCTGGCCATGCCGCGGAAAGCGGGTACTGCGTCCGATCCCATGATCTGCGGGGAGACGAACAGATGCACCCGATCCACCAGCCCGCCGGCAAGTAGCGCCGTGTTCAGCCGCGTGCCGGTCTCGGTCAGCAGGGTCAGGATGCCCTCTTCGCCCAACTGGTCCAGCACCTTGCCCAG
>CAZSWI010000588.1:0-1506 GCA_964610635.1 uncultured Acidobacterium sp. | reverse complement strand
AGCATCTCGTGGGCAATCTGGGCGTAGCGAGGCTCGTCCGCGCCCACCAGTCCCAATCCATCGCCGCCCAGGTAAGGGGTGAGCCCGTAAGCGAGAAAGAAAACAGTAAAAAGAAGAAAGACAGCTACTTCGCAGACGGTGGCCCAGCTTGGGAGCCGTTCTCGTCGGCGTTCGGGCAAATCCGGAGCAGAGGGTTCCAGGAGCTTTTCCACTGCCAGCGCTTCTCCAGTTCCAGTCATCCTTGAGCGGTTCAGCTACAGCGCCGTCCGGAGCAAGGAATTCGGCTCGGGTGAGAGCGCCTGGGGGATCTACCTGGCCGGGTACACATCCGCGCTTTTGGGGCGCGGAGACTGGGCTTGAGTTTCGACAGGGACAAGGCTAACAGATTTCGGCGGAATCTCAAGAGAAAGCAGCGTCCGATTCCTGGGCTGCCGCATGTTTCTGCCGTTTGCGGCTTCGGTCCATGAGCTCGACGATCCGCGCCTGAAAGCGCCCGGAGCGGTCAGCAAGAAAGGTCAGTTCGGGCACGTGCCGCACACCCATCCGCTCCTTGAGTTCGTAGCGAACGTACCCCTTTGCGGCTTCCAGGCCGGCAATCGTCTCCACCTCGGCCTTCTCGACGTCTTTCACCGCGTTGTCGACAGCGATGTAAACGCGCGCCGATTTGCCGCCGGGGTTGAGGGCAACCTCGGTCACATAGCAGAAGTTGATGCGCGGGTCGACGAGTTCGCCTTCGATCATGGCGCCGATCTCCAGGCGCAGCGTCTCCGCCACCCGGTCCTGATGATGCTTCCTCCCTCGATGCTCCGGCATGATGCTCGCTCCTGAGTGCGCTAAACGATTCAGGATAGCAGAGGGAAGCTGGCTACCGGGGAGATTGCTCCGCGGAGCAGTTGGCCGGTTTCTGGCCTGCCGACCCTATATCTGGAGCCTGGAAGTTCGGAGGTCTGGGGGAGGATCGCTGATTGCATCCGCGAATCTGCACGAGCCGAAGAACCTGCCGGGGAATCTTCAGCGTTCAAGGGAAACTGAAAGCGACGTGTTTCCGTTAACGGCGCCCCGGCGGCACATAGTGGAAGCGCACCAGATAGATATTCTCACCGCGGCCGTGCTTGGCGACCTTGAGCAGGTCGAGAACGCCCAGAAATCCTGACTCGCGCGCCAGCTCCGGTGTTATGTCCGGGAACCCGATGGTCTCGATCGAGTCCACCTCGATCTGGCCTTCGTCCATGCGGTATCGGGCGCCCTGCTTAACGTGGGGATACATCCAGATGCGCACACTGCAAGTGATCTCTCCGCGGCGAACGCCCTCGCGAAGCCGTTTGGCAAACACCATGCTGAGAGTGTACTCCGGCGGAAGCTGGACGAGGCGCGCTGATCGGCTTAACCAGCGCGCCTCATCCTGGCAGTACATCGGATCGCGAAGCTAGCGGCGGTGTCCGGCAGCATGGCCTCCGCCCCGGAATCCGGGCAGCGCGTGTTCATTGCCCGCATCGTGGCCGGCGT
>CAZSWI010000587.1:0-1523 GCA_964610635.1 uncultured Acidobacterium sp. | reverse complement strand
CTGCACCGACCTTGATGACGGCGACGCCGCCGACCAGCTTCGCAAGCCGCTCCTGGAGCTTCTCGCGATCGTAGTCGGAGGTGGTCTTCTCCACCTGGCTGCGAATTTCCTTCACCCGGCCTTCGATGGCCTTGGATTCGCCGCGGCCTTCGACAATCGTGGTGTTGTCCTTGTCGATGGTCACGCGCTTCGCACGGCCAAGGTCCTCAAGCTTGATGTTCTCGAGCTTGATGCCCAGGTCTTCGGTGACGGCCTTGCCGCCGGTGAGGATGGCAATGTCGCCCAACATGGCCTTGCGGCGATCGCCAAAGCCGGGAGCCTTAACGGCAGCGACGTTCAGCGTGCCACGCAGCTTGTTGACGACGAGGGTGGCGAGTGCTTCGCCGTCGACGTCCTCAGCAATGATCACGAGCGGCTTGCCGTTGCGGGCAACCTGCTCGAGCAGAGGAAGCAGATCCTTCATCGAGCTGATCTTCTTCTCGTAGATCAGGATGTAGGGCTCTTCGAGGACGACTTCCATGCGGTCGGGATCGGTGACGAAATAAGGGCTCAGGTAGCCGCGGTCGAACTGCATGCCTTCGACCACTTCCAGCTGGGTTTCGAGCGTCTTGGACTCTTCAACGGTGATGACGCCGTCCTTGCCAACCTTCTTCATCGCCTCGGCAATGATGTTGCCGATGGTGTGATCGGAGTTGGCGGAGATGGTGCCGACCTGCGCGATCATGTCGCCGGTGACGGGTTTGGAGAACTTGGCGAGCGCTCCACCGGTGACCGTACCATCCTCAGCGCGCTTACCGACAACAGCCTCGACGGCCTTGTTGATGCCGCGCTGCAACGCCATCGGGTTCGCGCCGGCGGCGACAGTCTTGACGCCTTCGCGATAGATGGCCTGGGCGAGGACGGTCGCGGTGGTGGTGCCGTCTCCGGCTACATCGCTGGTCTTCGACGCCACTTCACGCACCATCTGGGCGCCCATGTTCTCGAGCGCATCCTTCAGCTCGATCTCTTTGGCCACCGTCACACCGTCTTTGGTGATGGTGGGGGATCCGAATTTCTTCTCGATGACGACGTTGCGGCCCTTTGGCCCCAGCGTCACTTTCACCGCATCCGCCAGAATATTCACGCCGCGCAGAATTGCCTGGCGCGAATCTTCTCCGTGCAGAATTTGCTTTGCCATTGCTGAAATCTCCTTGATGAATCTTTCCCTGCTGTTTCACTTTCGCGGGCTGCTCCCCTCAAACGTCATCCTGAGCGGAGCGCCGCAGGCGCGCAGTCGAAGGACCTGCATTATTTCTTGAGAATGCCGAGGACTTCTTCTTCGCGCATGATCAGGAACTCTTCCCCGTCGATGCGGATCTCGGTGCCGGAGTACTTGCCGAAAAGGATGCGGTCGCCCTTTTTCACATCGAGCGGGAAGACCTTGCCCTCGTCGTTGGATTTGCCTTTGCCGACGGAGATAACTTCGCCTTCCTGGGGCTTTTCCTTGGCGGTGTCGGGGATGATGATGCCGCCGCGCACGGATT
>CAZSWI010000586.1:0-1533 GCA_964610635.1 uncultured Acidobacterium sp. | reverse complement strand
TTACAGCCACCGGAGTGGTGGCAGCAGCCGGATCTTCGTTCTTCTTCTTGCCTCCGAGTCCAAACAACCGGAAGCCGGTTGGCGGCAACGGGTCAATGTGGTGCGAAGCGGAAGCATCGGATCCAGTTGCTTCGGATCCGTCAGTTTCGGATTCTACAGCGGAGGTTTCGCCGCCGGACTGGGACGTCGTGGGCTCGTTCGAGCCCAGATCGGGGGCGGACTCGTCCTGCCTGATCACCGGATCGGCAACCGGCTCATCGGCCGATGGCTCGTCGATCGGTTGCTTGACCTCATAATCCTCCGCGTCCGCTGGCTTTGCTGGAGCTGATTCTTCCCCTGTGGGCTGGACCGCGGCCGGTTCGTGCGCGAATTCGGTCGTCTCCTCGAAGATGTCATCTTCGGCGTTCTCGGGTTCGAGCGATTCTTGCAGGTCAATGTAGTCTTCTTCAGCCAGCGAAACAACAGCCTCCGGCGTCGTCTCTGCTGCTTGCTCTGCAATAGTCTCCGGACTGGCTTCAACCCGCTCGGAAACGAACTCTTCCTCCTCGATCTCGTCGGGAGCGGCGCTGCTTTCTTCAAACTCCTCCGCGGCCACGGCCTCGGGCTCGCGATTTCGATGCTTCGAGAGCGATTCGCCTGGTAAGAGGCCGCTGCCATCCCACTGAAGCGGAGCTTCAATCAGCGTTGACGGCTTGAAGGTCGGGACGGCCCGCACCGGTGCGGCAGAACTGCCTGAAGACTCCGGAGCGTCGGTTGCGGGGATTCCACCGTACTTTGAGAGCGACTCGCCCGGCAGCACGAAGGGAACCGGAGCGTTGAAGGCAGAGGCGTGCGGCGCGCGTGGCGATGGCTCGGGAACCGGAGACGCTCCCGCATGAATGGCTCCCGCGACCTCTGGTACGCCAGCGGTTCGCGGATAGCTATCAGCCAGTTCCACCGTCTCCGTCTGGCTTTCGTGGGAGCCTGAAGCGCCCTGCTCGCGATCTCCCCCGCGGCCTCCGCGCCGGCGTCGGCGTCCACGCCAACGCTTTGCGCCGCCTTCGCTCGAGCCAGCCTCCGCAACGCTTGATTCTTCTGCTTCGATTTCTGGTTCGGGAGCTGCTGGAGGAGCCTCGCGGGCCTCGGGAACAGCTTCGATTGACAAACTTTGAGCGCGTGGTTCGCGTGGTTGCCGGTCCGGCCGCTGCTCCGGCCGCTGTTCCTGCTTCTGGCCGCCCCGGCCGCTACTCCGGCCAGGCTGGTCTTGTCCACTTGTGTGACGGACCTCGCGCGGAGCCTGGTTGCCGCTGCTGGCAGCGGCCTTCTCCAGTTCCTCGGCTTCTTCCTGGTCTTCCAGTTCGAGGAAGTCGGTTACATAGAGGAAGGCGTCCCGCTCCAGGCCCACATCCACAAATGCGGATTGCATCCCGGGCAGCACCCGTGTGACCCGGCCGTTGTAAATGGAGCCGGCCAGCGTGTACTCGTTTTCGCGTTCGTAATAGATCTCCGCGAGTTGATCGTCTTCAAGAATTGCAAGCCGCGTCTCATGCGGCG
>CAZSWI010000585.1:0-1536 GCA_964610635.1 uncultured Acidobacterium sp. | reverse complement strand
AAATTCATGGGAAAAAGCCTCATTCAGTTCTTTCCTGCTTACCCCCTGATTGTAAATCAGCAGGCCGGGCTTGGGCTTGTTCAGGAGTCTTGCCCTTAGTGAATTGGACGCGGAGCAAACCCGGCGGGCATCGACCGGGCTTGCGATGAGGGGCTATTCCGATTTCTGTTGGGGAATGACGTCGTAATATGGTCCGACGATCCGCACGACGCCTGCGTCCGGTCCGCTCCAGGCGGCGGCGCCCGCGTGAGTGAATTTGCGGCCAGCGTCGTCCCAATGGATCCTGGTAACCGCTCCCGCGCCCTTTTCATAGGCGTAAGTGGTTCCATCGTCGGAGAAAAGCGTGAAATCGGCGTCGGCGCCGGTGTAAATCTTGATCTCGGCGATGGCTTGCGCCTGGTGCGTGCTCTCCACCACGGCTCCCAGCGGGAGAATCGATCCGGCCCGCACAAACAGCGGCAGGGTGTCGATGGGCGCGGGCACGGTGATCGTCTGCCCGCCCTTCACTCGCTCATTGGTCCAGAAGTTGTACCAGTCGGCCCCCGCCGGCAGGTAAACTTGCCGGCTGGTTGCGCCCTGCTCAGTCACCGGCGCCACCAGGAAGGCCGGGCCGAACATGTACTCGTCGCGCAGGTCGGCAACCTTGGGATCGCCTGGAAAATCCAGCGGGAGGGCGCGCAGGAAGGGGGCTCCGGTCAGCCATGTCTTGTAGCCCAGCGAATAGATGTAGGGCATCAACTGGTAGCGCAGCCGCAGGTACTTCTCCAGGATTGGCTCGGCCTGTTTGCCATAGGACCACACCTCGTTCGCCGGGCGGCTGCCGTGGGCGCGGAAGATGGGCAGGAAGCTCGCGTACTGGAACCAGCGTGTGTAGAGTTCCGGATAGTCGTCGTAGCCCCCCACGTTGGCGCGCGCGTCAGAAGGATCGAGCAGCGGCGGGTGCGCGGGATGATGCTCATCCGGCAGGTACTGCCATCCGCCCGTATCGTTTGACCAGTAAGTCACCCCGGAGGCCGCGAAATCGAGGCCGGTGGGAATCTGCCGCTTGAGAGTATCCCAGGTGGGGTAGATGTCCGACGACCAGAAGATGGCTCCATTCCGCTGCGCGCCGGTGTAAACGTCGCGCGACAGAATCAGCGCCCGTTTTTGAGGCTCGTCCTTGCGGAACCCCTCATACAACGCGCCGGTATGGAAGAGCGGGTAGACGTTAAAGAACTGCGTTCCCGGTCCAATATGAAAATAGGAACCGTTGGGGGGCAGGTCGGGCTCGGTTTCGTCGGCCCAGAGCGAATCGAATCCCTTGCTGAGAATGTTCTCGTCAATCGTCTTCCAGTACCACTTGGCCGCGTCGGGATTGGTGGTGTCGATGTCAGAGCCGGCCCGGTCGTACGGCAATCCATTGATGGGCGTGCCGTCGGCCTGGTGGATCAGCCAACCCTTCTGGCGCAACTCCTCATAATAGCGGTCTTCCGGCACGAACCGGGGCCAGACGCTGATCATGGTCTCGAAGCCCATGGCGTGGAGTTGCTTGTTCAT
>CAZSWI010000584.1:0-1543 GCA_964610635.1 uncultured Acidobacterium sp. | reverse complement strand
CCCAGGGCACGGTCACCGAAATCACCATGACCTCCGCCGACAGCAAGCTCTACCCCGGCATCGCCCGCGACCCCGGCACCTTCGGCATACCCGACCCTGACCACCCCGAGCGCCTCAACCTCACCACCAGCCATCCCCATCCCTGGACCCGCACCGTAGCCGTCTACGTCCCGCACCAATACATCCCCGGAACCGCCGCGCCCTTCATCGTCGGAGCCGACGGACCCGACCGCAGCCTCTTCACCGCCCTCGATAACCTCATCGCCGCCCACAAAGTCCCCGTCATGATCGCCATCTCCATCGCCAACGGTGGCGGCGACGCCCAGGGCTCCGAGCGCGGCCTCGAGTACGACACCATGTCCGGCCGCTACGCCGAGTGGGTCGAGTCCGAGGTCCTCCCCCTCGTCGAATCCAAATGCAATGTCACGCTAACCCACGACCCCAACCGCCGCGCAGCGATGGGCGGCTCCTCCGGCGGAGCGGTCTCGCTCATCATGGCCTGGTATCACCCGGAGCTTTACCACCGCGTCCTCGCATACTCCGGCACATGGATCAACCAGCAGTGGCCATGGAATCCCGACACGCCGCACGGAGCCTGGGGCTTCGTCGACAACTTAGTCCCTGACTCCCCGCGCAAACCAATCCGGATATGGATGGAGGTCGGCGACCGCGACCTCTACAACCCCAACGTCATGCGCGACAACATGCACGACTGGGTCTTAGCGAATGAAAAAATGGCCGCAGCCTTAGCCGCAAAGCATTACCACTACCAATTCCTCTTCGCAAAGAACGCAGGCCACGTAGACCACGCAACCAAACTCCAAACCCTCCCCGAAGCCCTCGAATACCTCTGGCAGGGCTATCGGGAAAAGTGATTCGCGCCGCGACGGACCTGATTTGCCGCTGCTACGGGCTGGCCAGAATTGCACAGCCCCTCGGGGTATCATCGCTTGTCGCACGAATCGGCGACCGGCGCATTGACTGACAACAGAACACCTGAAAGCCGCAGCGCCCTGATGGCCCGGATCGGCGGGAAGCATACTGCGCCGGAGGTATGCGTTCGAAGAATGCTGCATTCTCTCGGCTACCGCTTCCGTCTTCATCGCAAAGACCTGCCTGGAACTCCCGATATTGTCTTTCCCTCTCGTCGCAGGATTGTTTTCGTCAATGGCTGCTTTTGGCATGCCCACGGATGCAAAATCGGGATGCCGCCGAAGTCGAGGAGCCGCTTTTGGACGGCAAAATGTGAAAGAAACCGCGCTCGCGATCAGCGTAATGTCGCCGACCTTCGTTCTATGGGTTGGAGAACCTTGACCGTGTGGCAATGCGAAACGCGAGTTTCGAAACGGATGGAGAGAAAGCTCCGTGCCTTTTTAGGACCTCCCGGAGAAATCCGATCGACATCATCCTTCTGAACCGTTACGCTGGTATAGAAAGGAACCTGTGGAGCTTCGTGTGCCGCGTCCGATCGCCGTCGACTTGTTTGCTGGAGCAGGAGGCCTGAGTCTCGGCTTCGAGCAGGCTGGCTTCGACGTGCTGGCTG
>CAZSWI010000583.1:0-1546 GCA_964610635.1 uncultured Acidobacterium sp. | reverse complement strand
CGCGTCGGAGATGCTCGAGTATATGCCGGCCAGCTTCTTCGTCATCCGCCATGTGTGCCCGAAGATGAGCTGCCGCAAGTGCTCCTGCGTGGTGCAGGCTGCGGCGCCGGAACGCGTGATCGATCGCGGTCTGCCGGGACCCAGCTTGTTGGCGCACGTTGTGACTGCAAAGTTTTGCGATCACCAGCCTTTATATCGTCAGTCACAGATCTTCGCGCGCGAAGGCGTCGAGTTGGATCGTTCGATTCTTGCCCGCTGGGTAGGTGAAGCGGCAGCGCTGCTGGCCCCGGTGGCCGAGTTCCTACGCCGCTACGTGCTGGCCACGGACAAGCTGCATGGCGACGATACTCCACTGCCGGTGCTTGCGCCGGGAACCGGCAAGACCAAGACCGGCCGATTCTGGACCTATGTTCGCGACAACCGCCCCGCAGGCGACAAGACGGCGCCGGCTGTATGGTTCGCCTACTCGCCTAACCGCAAGGGCGAGCATCCGCAGCGCCATCTGGCCAAGTTCGAGGGCATTCTGCAGGCCGATGCCTTCGCAGGCTTCAACAAGCTTTACGAAGGCGGTGCGATTCAGGAAGCGCCATGCATGGCGCACATCAGGCGCAAGTTCTTCGACCTGATGAAGGCGCATAACTCGCCCATCGCCACGGAAGCAGTGCATCGCATAGCCGCGCTCTACCTGATCGAGAAGGAGATCAAGGGACGATCGGCAGACGAACGCCGCGCCGTTCGCACGGCACGAGCCAAGCCTCTGTTCGACGACATGCGACGATGGCTCGAACAAGCTCTTACACAACTGACGCCGAAGTCCGAAACTGCCGCGGCCATCCACTATGCCCTTCAGCTCTGGGATGCGCTGGCGCGCTATCTCGACGACGGCCGTATCGAAATAGATAACCTGATCGCCGAGCGTGCTCTGCGCCCAGTGGCCATCGGAAGGCGTAACTATCTTTTCGCCGGTTCGGACGCAGGCGGCGAGCGCGCAGCGATCCTCTATGGTCTGATAGGAACAGCGCGACTGAACGGCCTGGACCCTGAGGCCTACCTGCGCTACGTGCTCGCGCGCGTAAGTGAGCATCCCATCAATCGCATCGAGGAGTTGCTGCCATGGAACGTCGCCGGAAAACTGCTCCCCGCATTACAGAGAGCCGCTTAGACCCAACCGCCTACGACGCTTCGCCCTTCGCCATCTCCATGTACCCGAACATCGACGAATTCACCGAGCACGGCCAGATCGTCATCGGATCCATCGAGCCCATCGGCGGCGTGGCCATCGCCTCCGAGGGACGCCAGACCATAGCCATGCTCCGCCGGCGCAAGGACGAACCCTTCAAGCAACTGCTGGCCCGCCTCGAAACCGCAATCGCCAAAGCCACCATCGACGATGTCTACGTCGATGAAGTTAACACTTCGCAGAACTGACGTACACACTTCTTGCGACCGTATGTGTCCACTTCAATCGATCGTGGACACATACGGTCCTATCCCACACAAAGCCCCACCCCTCGTCCAGACGGCCAGAACGTCACGCTTACGATTC
>CAZSWI010000582.1:0-1547 GCA_964610635.1 uncultured Acidobacterium sp. | reverse complement strand
TACATCCTCAACGGCGAAAAAATGTGGATCACCTCCGGCAGCATCTCCGACGTCGCCGTAATCTGGGCCAGGACCTACGGCGACGGTGGGGAAGAGGGAACAGTCCGCGGCTTCCTGGTCGAATGCGACCGTCCCGGTTTCAAAGCCTGGGACGTCCACGGCAAATGGTCCCTGCGCGCCTCCGTTACCTCCGGCCTCTCCATGCAGGATGTCCGCATCCCCGCGAATAATCTGCTGCCGAAATCCGGCGGCCTCAAGTCGCCGCTCATGTGCCTGAACCAGGCCCGCTACGGGATTGCCTGGGGTGGGGTCGGCGCCGCCATGTCCTGCTACGACACCGCCCGCCAGTATTCGCTCATCCGCAAACAGTTTCGCGATCAGCCCATCGCCAGCCACCAGCTGGTGCAGGAAAAGCTCGCCTGGATGATTACCGAGATCACCAAGGCGCAGTTGCTGGTTCTGCGGGTGGGCCGGCTCAAAGACGAAGGTAAGGTGGGCCACGAGCATATCTCCATGGCCAAGCGCAACAATGTCTGGATGGCGCTCGAATGTGCGCGTCTTGCCCGCGACATCCTTGGCGCGAGCGGCATCACCGACGACTACCCTGTGATGCGCCACATGATGAACCTGGAGTCCGTAAAAACCTACGAGGGGACCCACGACATCCATACCCTCATCCTGGGCCAAAGCGTCACGGGGATTCCCGCGTATTAGCCGCTCACGCCTTTGTATTCCCGCCGTTAAAGAAGTTTGGGCTTCAGCCCCTTTGTCTCGAAAGAGCCGCAAAGTGTTACTCGCAACTCCCACTTACTGATCAGTCACCCCCGCAACCCGCTGGCGGGACTGGCGTCTAATGGTTTAGCGCTTCCTTTCGGGCGCGAATCACCCATGCATTTTCCCAAGCTTCAGCGGCTTCCCGAACTCGACGCCCTGCGCGGCCTGTTCCTCGTCTGGATGACGCTGACCCACCTTCCCACCCGCTTCAGCGACTTCGTCAATCAGCCCTTCGGCTACGTCTCTTCCGCAGAAGGCTTCGTCTTCATGTCAGCTCTGCTCATCGGCCGGCTCTATATCCGCAGGCTCATCGAAGATCCCGCCCACGTCTGGTCGCATCTCTGGAAGCGCTCGTTCAAGATTTACGCGTACCACATGTTTCTACTGGCATTCGCCTTCACTATCGCCGCCAGTTGGGCTGTGCACCACCACCGCGCCGCCATCACGAATTTGCTGAATTTCTATCTGAACCATCCCGGCGTCGCGATCACCGGATCCATCTTCCTCATCTACTGCCCGCCCCTGCTCGACATCCTGCCGATGTATGTGATGTTCCTCTTCCTCACGCCGCTGTTTCTTTCGGCAGCCGTCCGCTTCGGGTGGAGGATCGTCCTCGCCGCCAGCGCCCTCATCTGGCTCCTCGCGCAGTTCAGCCTGCGCGACATCGTCCACAACTGGGTCGTCCACGTCACGCATCTGCAGATTCCCCTCCAGGAAACCGGCGCCTTCAACCTCTTCGCCTGGCAGATGGTCTGGATCGTCGGCCTCTGGCT
>CAZSWI010000581.1:0-1552 GCA_964610635.1 uncultured Acidobacterium sp. | reverse complement strand
TTGATTGCCGACTCCTTGCAGGCCGCCACTGTGGTTGACGCTATAACTCCTCCCGCCGACGGAGTCATCATTCGCGCCATGACGGAGAGCTATTATCTGATGTATGGCGCTGTAGCTCTGTGGTTCATGGCTTTGCTCATGGCCATCGCCAGCTATGCCACCTTGGCCAGCCACGCACTCAAGAACCCCATTCTGCCCAAGTGGTCGGCTTGGCTCGGATATGCATGCTCAGTCGCCTGCCTGGCTTTTGTTCCCACGATGTTTATTCGCCACGTCGATGTTCGGGAGTTCTACAACCCCGCCGGGTGGGGTCCCGAGGCCATCGCCAACGGCTTCCCGCTGGCTGCCTGGATGATCGCGCTCGGCATTCTTCTGCTGCGCAAACGCGAGCCCGCCGCCATTCCTACAGATTTGTCATCGTGAGTGGAACATAACGGCGTCGAAGGACCTGCGCTTTCAGTCACCGCATCAGCCGCCGCATCGGCTCATTGTCTGCATACACGCGCCACTCCGCTACCTTGTCACCTTCCACCACCGCCCGCAACGCCACGGGACTCTCCCAGCGGTTCTCCGCCTTCAGTTTCCCGTCGGGAACATACGTTCCCTGCGCCACACCGAGCATCACGACAACCGGGCCCTCCGCGAGCGTTTCCTCCACGGCAATCGAGTAGTCGGGAACCATGCGGAAATACCCCACCCACGCCTTCCGCATCGCCTCCCGCCCCGCGACGACATTCGCCAGCGAGTCGATGAACCGGTGCTCCTCGGTCATCATCCCGGCCAGAGCATCCGCATCCTGCCGGTTGATCGCCCCCACAAACCCGTGCGCTACAAACTCCGCTGAATCGCTCATGGCTGCATTGTACCCAGAAATGTGTCTGGTAAGGCTCCCGGACAGCTAACATACGGGCGTGTGATCGGGAGGATTCGCACATTTCCCCCGCCAGGCCGTACCGCCTACAATGGAGCCTGCACTTCACTATCGAGGAAACCCATGCCGCTCTCCGGAGAAGCCATTCGCCTGATGAACTACATCGATGATGTTGCCGTGACCCTTCGCCGGGTTTTGGCCACCGTTCCCACCCTTTCCGCCGAGGAGCGGGCCCGCGTAGCCGAGCACCTTGAGCAGGCCACTCCCAGCGCCGAGGATGTCCACCGCGCCCTGATTGCGCAGTAAGACCGTTTTGCCTGCAACAGTCGCCATTATCGGAGCCGGTCCGCTGGGCCGCTGGCTGGCACTTTCAGCGGCCCGCGCCGGCTTCCGCGTCCTGCTCGAAGATGTGATGCCCCTCAATCTGCGCCACGCGCAGGAGTATCTGCAGGAACAGCTTGGACCGGGTGCGCCGCGGATGAGGGGGACGGAGGAATCCGCGGATTCTGTTGGGATTTCGCGAAAAGCAACGGCGGGTCATTCGGCTCCGGTCGCTTCGGCGGCCTTCGTTCAGGATGACATACTGTACTCAGGTCCCGCTCAGGATGACAGCTTCTTGGGAGTGACCTTCGTCTCCACCATCGAGGACGCCGTGCGCGAGGCCGACCTGGTGATCGACTG
>CAZSWI010000580.1:0-1557 GCA_964610635.1 uncultured Acidobacterium sp. | reverse complement strand
AACGCACTGCTGAGAGACAGCAGTGCTATCAGTGCGAGTCTATGTGGGTGCCTCGCGTGGCCATGGCCGATTGCGTGCGCCAGTTGTAGTCGCGTCTTCATCTCGATTCAGCCCTCCAGACAAGCGGGATAGGTGCGAAACGAAATTGCTGTCCGCGGACTGAGGAGAGTGCAAATCGCGTGCCCTCAGCAATGCTGAGAGATGGTTGGAGTTAGCCGAGTGTCTCGTCAGAGACAAAGGATTAAGAGGTATAACTTACTTCCTTGCGAGAAGTTTTGACACGCAACGTCACTGCTCGTTCCGAGTTCCTCGTGCGCGAAGTGCGCGCCTGAGCGCGACGCGGCATGACCGAGGTCCGTCCCGCTCACTCGCCCGGCGGCGCGAGCCGTGACGACTAGAGCGCTTTCATAGTTGCTGTATCCCGTAGCCGCAGTGGCGAAACCAGGCCAAAGCGTTGTCAGGAGTGATCGCCGCGATCGCCTCGGCGACTGCTGATTCCAGGCTCTCGAGCAGGCGCGGCTTGGCGCTGCGCAGCCGTTCTTTCAGTTTCGACCAGGCCTGCTCAATAGGGTTGAAATCGGGCGAGTACGGCGGCAGATAGAGCACGTGCGCGCCGCGGCTTTCAATGAACGCACGTACCCGCGGGTGTTTGTGGGGTGCGAGATTGTCCAGGATAACCAGGTGCCCGTGCTGCAGACGCGGGCACAGCACCTGTTCCACATACGCTAAAAAGACATCAGCGTCGGTGGGCGACTCGACGGTCATGCTGGCCAGCACGCCGCCGGTGGTCAGGGCCGCCAACACCGTCAGGGTCCGCCAGTGGCCGGCAGGAACGCCTTCGGGCACCCGTTCGCCGCGAGGTGCCCGCCCATAGCGACGCGTCATCTCGGTGGTCACGCCGCTTTCGTCGAGAAACACCAAACAGGCCGGATCGACGCTGCTTATCTGTTCCCACCACGCCTGCCGACGCCAGAGGTTTTCCCCGCTGTCCTGTTCCTGTGCGTGGAGGGATTTTTTTTACGCCGCAGATCCAGCCGCTGCAACCACCGCCATACCAGCGACTGACTGAGCTCGACTCCGGTTGCCTGCTGCACCCGCTGTTGCAGTTCCCGCAGGGTCACATCCGGCTGCTGGCGCACCGCCGCACGCATCTGTTGTTGCACCACCGGCGTTACCCGGCTCACCGGCCCGTGTTGCGACTGAGGCGGCCGCTCCATCTGCCCCGTGTGCAATTGTTGCCCACGTACCTTCTTGCTGTATCCCCAACTGACCCGGAACCGTGTTGCCAGTTCCCGCAGGGAGCCGGCTCCGGCCTCGTAGGCTTCTAGAAGCTTGCGCCGCAGATCATCGGAATACGGTTGTGGCATGCGCTGTTGCCGCGGAGATCGCCACCCCAACCCTATCTCAACCGGCAGCTCAGGGATATAGCTACTTGGGAACCGCTCTAAACCTTCACGCTAAACCGAACGATCTCGTCGAGCGGGCTGCCGTGGCAGGCCGTACCTTCAGACGCCGTATCGCTTCCAGAGCCGGAACCATGGATTGTTGGCGTTGACT
>CAZSWI010000579.1:0-1558 GCA_964610635.1 uncultured Acidobacterium sp. | reverse complement strand
TACTCGCAGATGAAATACGAGAGCGGGGTGCATCGGGTGCAGCGGGTTCCGGCGACGGAGACGCAGGGGCGTGTACACACGAGCGCGGTTACGGTAGCGGTGCTGCCCGAGGCCGAGGATGTCGACGTGAAGATCGAAGCGAAGGATCTGCGCATCGATACATTTTGCTCCTCGGGGCCGGGCGGTCAGAGTGTGAACACGACCTATTCCGCGGTGCGGATTACGCATCTGCCGACGAATACGGTGGTGAGCTGCCAGGACGAGAAGTCGCAGATCAAGAATCGCGAGAAAGGCATGCGGGTGCTCCGCGCCCGGCTCTATGAGATGGAGATGGAGAAGCAGCAGGCGGCGCTGGCGAAGGAGCGCAAACAACAGGTCGGGTCGGGCGATCGCAGTGAGAAGATTCGGACGTATAACTTTCCGCAGAATCGGCTGACAGATCACCGGATCGGGCTGACGATTCATCAACTCGCGGAGGTGATGGAAGGCAAACTGCAGCCGGTGATCGATGCGCTGATTGCGCACTTTAACGCTGAGCGGCTGAAGAGCGAGGCTGAGGCGGTGGCGTAACAGGTCACTGGTTACAGGGTGCAGGTTACAGATAACCGGTGCCGTCCGCCGTTTGGCGTTGGTAATCTTGTGACGGGTTGACGGGAAACCTACGATCTTCGGGTGAAGATCAGTTACGATCCGGCCAAGAACGAGCGGAATGTGCGGGAGCGCGGGTTATCCTTCGAGCGGGCGGCGGAGTTTGATTTTGTAGAGGCGGTAACAGTCGAGGATAAGAGGCGCGACTATGGCGAGATACGCTACCGGTCATTAGGCTTGATTGATGACGAAGTTCATGCGCTGGTTTTTACTTTTCGCGACGGGTCGCTCCGGGTGATCAGCCTGCGGAGGGCAAATCGAAAAGAGAGGAGGTTCTATGCCGAAGAGGCCGAATCCGGAAATGGTTGACGAAGTAAACCCAGAGTGGACGGAGGAAGACTTCGCCCATGTAAAGAAGTTCTCGGATCTCCCTGAGGAGCACCAGCGCATCCTGAAGGGCATCATGGACGAGAACGCGGCGAGGAAGAAGGTTTCGGTTCCCCTGCCGCGGGATATTGTCGAGAAGATGCAGGCTACCGGCGAGGGTTGGGAGCTGCGGATTGAAGAGGCGGTGCGGCAGTGGCTGGCGAAGCAGGGCAAGCGGCGGAGGATCGCGTCATAGAGATTGCGTCGTGCGATGGCCGTGAACCGTTGAGCGCGATGAAAGCAACGACTGTGCGCGATGCGCTGGCTGTTGCGGCGGCTCGTCTTTCAGGCTTGGTTACCGCCCGGCGCGATGCGGAGCTGTTATTGCTGCGGGTGCTCGGGCATGACCGGGCGTGGCTGTTGGCGCATGCTGAAGCGGCGCTGAGCGACGAGCAAACGCGCCAATTCGAAGAATGGATCGAGCGGCGCGCGCGGTGCGAGCCGGTGCAGTACATCGTGGGCGAGACGGAGTTCTTTGGGCTGGCGTTCAAGGTGACGCCGGAGGTGCTGATTCCGCGCCCGGAGACGGAGCATCTCGTGGAGG
>CAZSWI010000578.1:0-1569 GCA_964610635.1 uncultured Acidobacterium sp. | reverse complement strand
AAGCAAACAACGCTTCCCACATTCGCACAGCCTCGGCGGCGACGAGAATATCTCGGAGCTAATCCACAATGACCCAAAACCCAAAAACTGGTCCGTTGTGAAGTTGAGAGATCGCAGCCTGTCGTGGTTCTCTTCAGGAGAGAGGAGAGCCAGGAAATGGCGAAGCGAGGACACAGCGAAGAGGCGATTCTGCGGGTGTTGAGAGAAGCAGAGTCAGGTGAGACGGTGGTCGAGATCTGCCGGAAGCATGGGATCAGCCAGCAGACGTTCTATCTGTGGAAGAAAAAGTATGCAGGGCTGGGCCTGAGCGAGCTGCGGGAGTTGCGGCAACTGCGGGAGGAGAACTCGAAGCTGAAGCGGCTGGTGGCCGATCTTTCTCTGGATCGCCACGTTCTGCAGGAGATCGTCGCAAAAAAGCTCTGAGGCCCCGGGCGCGTCGCGAACTGGCAGAGTGGACCCAGCAGGTCCACCAGTTCAGTGAACGGCGTGCTGCGGGGCTGATTCCGGTAAACCGGGCAACGCTGAGGTATCAGCATCATCGCGATCCGCAGGAGGCGCTGCGCGTACGGCTGCGAGAACTGGCCTGCAGCCGTGTTCGTTACGGCTACCGCCGGCTGACGGTGATGCTGAGGCGGGAGGGCTGGGAAGTGAACGCGAAACGCATCTACCGCCTCTATACCGAAGAAGGGCTGATCGTGCGCACGCAGAAGCGGCGTGAGCGAGCGCAGCGGCAGCGAATTGCTTCCGGGCAGGCCATCGGCGCCAACCAGAAGTGGAGCATGGATTTCGTCGCGCAGCGACTGGCCGACGGCCGCTGGATCCGCGTGCTGACGGTGGTCGACCAGTTCACCCGCGAGTGTCTGCTGCTCCATGCCGACACGGCGCTCAGCGGAGAGAAGGTGGCACTGGCGCTGGATGCGGTGGTCGCAGGCCGCGGAGCGCCGCGGTCGATCACGGTGGACAACGGGACCGAGTTCGCCAGCAAAGCTATGGATCTCTGGGCTTATCAAAACAATGTGCATCTGGATTTCATCAGGCCGGGACGGCCGGTCGAGAACGGGTATATCGAGAGCTTCAACGGACGACTGCGCGACGAATGCCTGAACGTGGAGGTCTTCTTCACGCTGGCCGATGCTCGCCGCAAGCTGGCCTTGTGGCACCACGATTACAACCATTACCGTCCGCATTCCGCGCTGGCTGATCGGACTCCGGCTGAATTTGCCGCCATCAGCAGCGGTGGAAATGACGGCGATAAAGCTGCCTTGGAAAACGCTTCGCGTTTCCCACATTCCCACCGCACGACGACGACCGAAACTATGAACCGGAAAGAAACTTACTCAGGTCTGTTGCTGGAGACTGTCACTTGAGTTACATTAACTGCAATCGTGCCCGCCAAACGGGCACCAACCGAACCACGTAGGTCGAACTTTCTAACCTCCTGCGGCTCAGTTTTCCGGGGCGGGTCACAGGTCGAACTTTCTAACCTCCTGCGGCTCAGTTTTCCGGGGCGGGTCATTTACGAGAGAACTCCAGTTTTAACTGGCTGAGTTTTCCGGGGGCACGTCAGCT
>CAZSWI010000577.1:0-1570 GCA_964610635.1 uncultured Acidobacterium sp. | reverse complement strand
TTCCGCGCTTGAGGGTGGGGCGGTCGGGATCGGCGGCATCGAACGATTCCGAGTTGCCTGTGTCTTCCTGCTGCGCCTTCTTGCTCTTGTGAAGCACTGGGCGGTCAGGATCGCTTGAGGATGCAGAGCCGGTGTCCGATCCGCTGGTGCTTTCGCTCGAGTCTCTGCGGTGGAGGGTAGGCGCGTCAGAGGATGAGGTCTGGCCGGAGCTGCCGCTGTCGGCGGAGGGGCTCCGGTGGAGGGTGGGCCGGTCGGGATCGGAACTAGTGTCTGAAGACTGAGTGGAGCTGGTATCGGTCGTGGTTGGGCTGGAGCTGGTGCTCGCGGTAGAACTGGCGCTTGTGTCGCTGGGGTTGCCGCTCGAGTCTCTGCGGTGGAGCGTGGGCGCGGGAGAGGATGAGGAGGATGGGGAGGATGAGGTCTGGCTGGAACTCGCGCTGCCTGATCCTGAGTTGGAGCCGGTTGGGGTGGTGCTGGCCGTGGAGCCTGAATCGCTGCCACTAGAGGGGCTCTTGTGGAGCGTAGGCCGATCAGGATCCGAAACCGGATCGGTGTCTTGCGACTGGCCGGCCGAGCCCGAGCCGGAACCACTTCCGCCCGATCCGCCGCCAGACCGGCCGTCGGCAGGATGCTTGCGATGAAGGACCGGCTCGTCGCTTTTCGCATCGTCTTCAATGCGTGCGCGCGCGAGCTGCTGCTGGGCAGGCCTGGGCCGGGGGGTGGGAATGGGTCTCCAGGTTCCGTAGCCAACCCAGAAGCCCCGCTCCTGGCCGGCGTTGCGAATGTCGTAAAGGCCGATGGGCTTGCCGTTCTGCTCGAGTTCGTATTCCACCTCGCCTGCGAGCGAGAGCGGCTCAGGCCGCGCGAGATAGATGCCGCCATCCTGGAGTTGGCCGGCGTCGAGCACAGCGACGGGGACGAGACGGCTGCGGGTTGGTTTGCCCGGCTCGCCGACCCACTCGAGCACAGCAATGGCGCGCAGCTCGGGAGTGTCCTTGCCGGACTTGGTGACCTGACCTGGGTATTGGGCGAGGGCGGGGAGAACGGCGAACATGCCGAAAATGGCGAGGCAGGCGACGATTGGATGAATCGAGGTTCGATTCGTCAAAGGGTTTCGAACGGCCCTACGGGGCGTGGCATCGATGATTGAGACGCTGCCCCAGGGTTGCGCTACGCTCCACTCTGGGCTATTCTCGTTCCTCCCCTCTGGGGGGAGTGCGGAATACAACCAATTCTCGGCTCTGGAAGGAGCCTGTCCCGTCGACAATCCACCCGTGCTGTACGATGACATTTGCTGCCCACCTCGGGAATAATCGAACCTGACGGCCCCATCAGGGCCTACAACTACCATACGAGGAATTTCTCCATGCAACTCAACGCGAAGGTCGCCGACTTTACGCTCGAAACCGACGAAAACAAAACCGTAAGCCTGACCGACTATGCGGGCAAGCCGGTTGTACTCTTCTTTTACCCCAGAGCGGACACTCCTGGCTGCACAATCGAGGCCTGCGGCTTCCGCGATACATTCAAAAAGCTGCAGGCGGCAGGCGCGGTGGTTCTGGGCATCAGC
>CAZSWI010000576.1:0-1576 GCA_964610635.1 uncultured Acidobacterium sp. | reverse complement strand
CGAATCAGACATCCATCACCGTCGATGAGTACGCGGCCCTGGATGAACCGGAGGGTTCGCGGTACGAACTCAGCAGGGGAGAGCTAATTGCGACACCCCCGTCCAGTCCCCGCCACAATAAGATTCGCGATCGCCTTTGCGCACGACTTCTCACCTTTCCCGGGATCGAGCTGCTGGGTGACGTTTACACCGAAACGGACGTGACTCTCGCCCGGGATGTCGTCCGTCGCCCGGATGTGGTCTTCATTCGGGCGGATCGGATCGAAGGGATCGACCTCGATCAAGTCCCCATGTCCGTTGCTCCCGACCTCGTTATCGAGATTGTCTCGCGGAACGACCGCGCGGACGACCTCATGGTGAAGGTCTCGCAGTACCTCGAAGCGGGCGCCACGGCAGTGTGGGTGATGTACCCGATGACCGGACTCGCCTACCGTTACGTTCCGGGCAGACTGGAGCCGCAGGTGCGCTCCGCCTTGGCCGGTGATGTGTTCGACGAACCCGCTTTGCTGCCTGGCTTCTCCCTGCGTCTCAGGGAAATCCTCGGCTGACGGATTGTGTTCGCCACTCCGGCATCCCGCAACTTCAGGCAGCCGGGACGGGTCAGTTTTCCGATGGCTTTGCGATCCGTTCGACAACGAGACACTCGACCGGCGCCTTGCCGAAGCTTAATTTTAGGCCGAGTTGTTCCTGGAGCGCCGTCAAGAGCGAGGGGGCGGAGTCGCCTGAGGCGGTCTCGTCATCCGGCGTCCATTTCAGGTCAACATCATATTTCCCGGGCAGGCGCGTCTTATTGACGACTATGCGGCCGAGCTGACCTGAGAGATTGGCGGCCAGAGTGGACATTTCGATCCCCTGACCATGGATGCGGTCACGCCCGCTCGACCACGCCGGTCCCTGATCGCCCGTTGTCTGCTTCAGCCTTGGACCGTCTTTGGCGATCACCAGCGCATAGGCGGGCAGCTGTCGAATTTCGTTTCGGGCTCTCATGCCGAACCGGTCGACCAGGATCGATTGAAGCATTCGGTGCGATTGCTGCTCGCGTTCCGGAGCAGACAGATTCTGGTAGGCCGCAAAGGTGTCGGGGTCCATCTTCCCCGCGACCGCGAAGGGCTCGGATTTCGCCCATCCGGGAAGATTCAGTATTTGGTCCTCCGTGATCAGACCGTAAGCGTTCTGGATCAGAGTCTGCACTGTGGTGATTGCAGAGAATCCGTCCTTCGTAGTCTGCCACCAGCTCAGGGTTCCGGGACCAGGCCTGGCCGGCTTCACCGAGACTACGTCGTATGAAAGTAAATTGCCGGGAGGAGTCCTGGATGTGGTGTTCGTCTGAGCATAGGAAGCGCCGTGGGCCGAGAGGATGAGTCCGAGGAAGAGAGAGAAGCCAATTCTGTGGCGGGGCCATCGATCAGTGCCAGGCATGGCTTTCAGGATACCTTCGGGGTGGTCGCCCATTGGGGAGCCCACTCTCGCGGCCGGCTTCATTCTGGAATCAGTTTTGACTCTCGCACTGGTTCAGCGCCGATGCTTTAGGATCGCTTGCAGTGCTGACGCTTGAAACTCCGGTTCAGTTTGTGAA
>CAZSWI010000575.1:0-1578 GCA_964610635.1 uncultured Acidobacterium sp. | reverse complement strand
TATCCCGCGATGCGGCTGAGCCAGCATGAGCTGGTGGAGCGGTTTCCTTCGAATGCGATGATCCGGCAGGCGGAGCAGGGGAAGCGGGGGATTCCGTGGAATCCGGTGGAGAAGGCGATCTATAACGACCAGATAGCGCTTCTAAAAGAGCGCCAGCAGAAGCAGGCGGAGGCAAAGGCGGCACAGGGTACAGGGTACAGGGTGCAGGGTACAGGCACCGTCGCGCAGTCGAGTTCGATGGGTGCGGGGCCGATGTCTTCTCAGGGAGCGATGGAAGGGCAGGCTGCCGCACCGAGCACGGAGAACGGCACGCAGTCGAATTCGATGATTGCAAGTTCCGGGGCGCAGGGTGGCGATATGGGCCCGCCGCCTGCTCCTGACATGATGCCGATGGCGGCTGCGGCTGCTCCGCCGGCGCCGTCGATTCAGGAACAGGAGAACAAGCTTTATGCGGATCTCGATGCGACGAATTTGGTGAATTTGCCGCCGGATCAGCGGGTGAAGAAGCTGATTGAGATGCGGCCGCTGGAGTTTCGCGATTTTCTCCAGCATTTAAGCAAGCCGGATCGCGTGGCGCTGTTCGCCGGTCTGACTCCGGAGCAAAAGGAGACGGTGTTTGCGCTGATCAGTCCGCAACTGGTGGTGGGCGGCGAGGTGCTGGTGACGCGGTTGCTGCGCGATATTTACAGCGAGCGGCAGCTGGAAGCGGTGATGACCGACTTCTGGCTCAATCACTTCAACGTTTACCTGAAGAAAGGCGAGTTTGCGCCCTGGTATCTGGCCGATTATCAGGACAAGGTGATCCGTCCGCATGCGATGGGCAAGTTTGAAGATTTGCTGGATGCGACGGCGCACAGTCCGGCGATGTTGTTCTATCTGGACCAGTCGGAGAGCGTGGGGCCGCATTCGTTTGCGGCATGGCGAGCGATGATGACGCCTGCGGGGCCGAATGGAAAGCAGCGACCGCTGGGGCTGAATGAGAACTACGCGCGCGAGCTTATGGAGCTGCACACGCTGGGCGTGGATGGCGGCTACACGCAGCGCGATGTGACGGAGATGGCGAAGATCTTTACCGGATGGGGGATCGACCACGGCGAGCAAGGCGGGGAGTTTTTGTTCAATCCGCGGCGGCATGAGCCGGGGCAGAAGGTGGTGCTGGGGTATCGGATCCAGGATGGCGGCGAGCACGAGGGGCTGGCGATGCTGCATATGCTGGCGGTGAGCCCGGTGACGGCGCACCATGTTTCTTTGCAGATTGCGCAGAGGTTTGTGAGCGACACTCCGCCGCCTGCGCTGGTGGATGGGATGGCGGCGACGTGGGTGAAGACGGGCGGCGATATTCGCGAGGTGTTGCGGACGATGCTGCAGTCGCCGGAGTTCTGGTCGCAGGATGCGTATCGGGCGAAGGTAAAGACGCCGGAGGAGTATGTGATTTCGGCGGTGCGGGCGACGGGCGGGGAGGTGGTGCATCCGGCGGCGCTGGTGGAGGCGATCGGACAGCTGGGGATGCCGCTGTACGGATGCCAGACGCCGAATGGCTACTCGTGGATGGCGGATGCGTGGCTGAACAGCGGGGAG
>CAZSWI010000574.1:0-1585 GCA_964610635.1 uncultured Acidobacterium sp. | reverse complement strand
TTCCGCGGGTCGCGTAAGGGCACTCCGTTCGCGGCGCAGCAGGCGGCGATGAACGCGGCCAATATGGCGCGTGATCACGGCGTGCGCTCGGTGGATGTGCGGGTAAGCGGGCCGGGTTCCGGGCGCGAGTCTGCGGTGAGAGCACTGGCGGCGGCGGGGATCGATGTACGGTCGATTCGGGACGTTACGCCGATTCCGCACAATGGGTGCCGGCCGCCGAAGAGACGCAGAGTTTAGGGATTAGAGTTTAGGGATTAGGGAACTGCGGCTATACCGACGGTCTCGCCAGTCCCCGAACGCTGGTCGTGCTGTAAACTAGTTGTATGCGTCCGTTGCCGCTGCCGAAGAGCCGCATCCTTCGGATTGTGGTACTGGATCTATACCTTCTCGTGGTCTTTAGTACACCCTATCTCTGCTGGGTTCTTATCCGGCACGGGAAATTGCACTGGGGGCACTTCGTGGAGTGGGCGCTGATCATCGCGTTCAGTTCCGTGATCAGCAACATGGACTACTACGATTGGCGCAATCGCCGCGACCCATCGTATAAAATTACACCGGACCGGGACGAAGTCCTCAGTGGACGTAAACCGGTCGGCCTCTGAATTAAGGAGAATCGCATTGGCACGTTATACGGGGCCTGTCTGCCGGTTGTGCCGGCGAGAAGGCATGAAGCTGTTCCTGAAGGGCGCGAAGTGTTTCACGGACAAGTGCCCGATCGAGAAGCGCAATTTTGCCCCCGGCCAGCACGGCCGCGATCGCAAGGCGAAGATCGTAGGCTACGGTCTGCAGCTGCGTGAGAAGCAGAAGGCGCGCCGCATCTACTTTGCCCTGGAAGGTCAGTTCCGCGCGTACTACGAGAAAGCTGCGCGGACGCCCGGCGTGACCGGCGAGTTGCTGTTGCAGCAACTCGAACGGCGGCTGGACAACGTGACTTTCCGCCTGGGATTTGCCAGTTCGCGTCGTCAGGCGCGGCAGCTGGTTCGCCACGGACACATTGAAGTGAATGGGCGCAAGGTGAACATTCCTTCGTTCCAGGTGGGCGTGGGCGACGAGATCAAGATTCGTCCCAACAGCGAGAAGCTGACGGTGGTGGAGAGTTCGCGGGAGTTTGCGAGCCATCAGCCGGCGCCTTCGTGGCTGTCGACGGATCAAAATAGTTTGAGTGGCAAGGTTCTGTCGTTGCCGAAGAGGGAGGACATTAACTTGCCGGTGAATGAGCAGCTGATTGTCGAGTTGTACAGCAAGTAGTTCTTAGTCCCCAGTCTACAGTTGCCAGTTCGTGCTGGAGACCGGGGACTGATAACCTCAGTACGCCGAAAGGCGTCATTTCAATCACGGAGTGAAACGGCACAGCCGCTGCAAAATGCTTCGCGGCGCTTGCTGTGCGGAGATATCGATATGCTTTGGAGAGGATTTCAAAAACCGAAGCGTCTTGCCGTTGAAACCGAGACGCTTACCGAGAAGTATGGCAAGTTCAGCGCGCAGCCGTTTGAGCGCGGGTTCGGCACCACCATTGGCAACGCACTGCGGCGGACGCTGCTGTCGTCGATTGAAGGCGCGGCGGTGACGGCGGTTCGGATCGAGG
>CAZSWI010000573.1:0-1589 GCA_964610635.1 uncultured Acidobacterium sp. | reverse complement strand
CGAGGGGAATGATGAATTTCTCGTCTAGCGAAAAGGCATACGAGGCAATTGCGCTCCCAGTGACGGCGTTCGATTACCGGGATATATGCGCTCCGCCTCCGCAAAGCGCCAAAGAAGCCAAACTGGCCGAGGCAGCTGCGAAGAGAGAGAGCACGCCGCAACCTCCGCCGGGACCGTCGCCGCAGGAGATCAACGAACTGGTAAACCAGGCGCGCGTTCAAGCGGTTGCGGAGACCGAGAGGCGTTTGAAGGCGGAGTACGAGGCAAAGTCAGCGGTAGAGGCTGCCAAGATCCGGCAGGCTCTGGAACTTTTCCAGTCCGAGCGGAAGAGCTATTTCTCAAGGGTTGAAGCGGACGTGGTTCAGCTCGCGCTAGCGATCGCGGCGAAGATTCTGCATCGCGAAGCTCAGGTCGATCCGCTTCTGGTGGCGGCGCTTGTGCGTGTTGCTGTCGACAAGCTGCACGATGGATCGAGCGTTTCAGTGCGCGTTTCGCCCGCGAATGCCGCAAAGTGGCGCAGCTACCTGGCAAATCCTCTGAACGGCTCGACCATTGCAATCATAGAAGACGCTCATCTGGACGCCGACGATTGCATGCTTGAAACCGATCTGGGATCGGCAAACTTCAGCATCGATGCGCAATTGAAAGAGGTTGAGCAGGGCTTCTTCGATCTGCTTGCGCAGAGGCCGCAGATCAAGTGAATATGCCCAGCCCACTTGCGCCATATTTCGACCGGCTGGACAGAGGCTCGACCCTGCGTTGGCGCGGACGCGTCTTGCAAGTGGTTGGCAACCTGGTCGAGTCCGAAGGCCCTTTCTGTTCCATCGGGGAGTCATGCGAGATTACCAACGCGCGCGGCAAGAAATACTCCGGTCAGGTGATTGGATTTCGCGGGTCGACGATGCTCTCGATGGCGGTAGAGAATCCACAAGGCATCCGGTTCGGAGATCGGATTGTAGCCTGGGGCACGAGGCCATCGATCCGCGTCGGCATGGACCTCTTGGGACGCGTGATCGACGCAACCGGCGAGCCCCTCGACTCGAATGGCGAGTATCGGGGAGAACGTGCCATGTGGGTGGATGGATCTGCGCCGCTGCCGCTCGATCGCGTTCCCATTCGAGAGGCTCTCGGCTGCGGCATCCGCGCTCTCGACGCATTTGTGACCTGCGGACGCGGTCAGCGCATCGGCATCTTTGGCGGTAGCGGCGTGGGAAAGAGCACGCTGCTGGGTATGATGGCCCGCGGGACGAGCGCGGATATGACGGTGCTGGCGCTGGTGGGCGAACGCGGACGTGAAGTTGGAGAGTTTCTCGAAGTGATTGGCGCCGAGGGAAGAAAGAGGTGCGTGGTGGTTGTTTCGACCTCAGACCAATCTCCTCTTCTGCGCATGCGCGCAGCTCTGTCGGCGACGGCCATCGCGGAGTATTTTGCGAGCTGCGGAAAAAACGTACTGCTGGTGGTGGACTCCCTGACACGCTTCGCGATGGCGCAGCGCGAGATCGGCCTATCCGCGGGCGAGCCGCCGACGGCCAAAGGCTACACGCCTTCGGTGCTCAACATGCTCGCGCGCCTGGTGGAGCGGGCAGGCT
>CAZSWI010000572.1:0-1595 GCA_964610635.1 uncultured Acidobacterium sp. | reverse complement strand
GAAAAACTCAAATATCTGCGGGAGGCCGAAGGGGAGCTTCGGGGCCTCGGGCGTGCCATTTCGCAGCAGGAGATGGTGCGAGCGCTCAAGTCCGAAACAGGCGCCGCGCTGAGCCAGAGCTACCTCTCGCAGATCGAGAGCGGCGCGCGGCCGCACATGACCAACACCACGCGGCAGGTGCTGGCGAAGTTCTTCAAGGTGCATCCGGGGTATCTGGTGGATGATCCGGAGGGCTACCACGTGGAGTTGCAGAGCGATGCGCGGACGCTCGACGACAAGCTGGATATGTGGCTGATTGGCGGGGCGGAGCGGTTTCGGCGCGATGCGGAATTGCGGCGGGCGCTGCTGGCGATTGCGCGCCACCCGGAATCGCGGCGGTGCTTAACGCTGCTGAACGCGGTGATTGAAACACCGGGTCTGGTGGACCGGTTGTTTGAGGTGCTCGGTGGGGCCGAGAAGCGGGTCCCTCCACTCCGCTCCGCTTCGGTCGGGATGACAAGAGGTAGGCAATGATCACGTTTTATCTGATTTGCTTCACGCTGGGGCTTTCGCTGACGGTGCTGTCGGCGCTGGGAGCCTTCACCCATATTCATTTCGGTCATTTGCATCTGCATGTGGGCCATGGCGCTGGTCACGGGCATGTGCACGTGCCAAATGTGCGCGGCGCGGTTACAAAATCGAGCGTCAGTCCCCTGAATGGCTTCACGCTGGCGGCGTTTCTGTGCTGGTTCGGAGGCTGCGGATATCTGTTGGCGCGCAGCGGAGACTTCACGCTCTTCGTAGTGCTGGCGCTGGCCACGATTACCGGGCTCGCGGGCGGAGCGATTCTTTTCTGGTTCCTGGTGAAGGTGCTGCTGCCGCACGAGCACGAGTTAACCGCGGCCGAGACCGATATTGTCGGCATTCTCGGCGCGGTGACCGGGCCGATTCGCGAAGACGGCACCGGAGAGATTCAGTTTTCGCAGGGCGGCGCTCGCCGCTTTGCACCCGCGCGCAGTGAAGCAGGCGTAGCGCTTGCGCGCGGCACCGAAGTGGTGGTTATGCGCTATGAACAGGGCATCGCCTATGTGCGCCGCTGGGACGAACTGTCTGGGGAAGTCTCAGGAGAAGTCTCAGGCAAACAGCGCGAAGCCTCCGGCGATGTTTCCTCCGCCATCGCCGCAACCTCAACCCACAGCAGTAACGGCTCTGATGGAAAGGATCAGTCGTTATGACGAACACCGTAATTGTGATTGTTGGACTCAGCCTGCTGGCGTTCATCATTCTGATGGGCATGCTCGCCAGAATGTTTCGCAAGGCCGGCCCGAACGAAGCGCTCATCGTGTATGGATTCCGGGGCCCTCGCGTCATCAAGGGGCACGGCACGATCATTTTCCCGATGGTCGAAAGCTGCCGGGAACTATCGCTGGAACTGATGTCGTTCGATGTGGCGCCGCAGCAGGATCTCTATACGAAGCAGGGCGTCGCGGTCACGGTGGAAGCCGTGGCGCAGATCAAGGTGCGCAGCGATCAGGAGTCGATTCTGACCGCGGCGGAACAATTTCTGACGAAGACCCCGCCGCAGCGCGAAGGTTTGATCCGCCTCGTCATGGAGG
>CAZSWI010000571.1:0-1595 GCA_964610635.1 uncultured Acidobacterium sp. | reverse complement strand
GCCTCGGCTGGTGGGGCTGGAGCTGGGGCGGCAGCTTCACCCTCTTCGCGCTCTCGCACAGCGACAGCTTTCTCGCCGGTGTCTCCGGCGCCCCCGTCACCGACTGGCGCGACTACGACTCCATCTACACCGAGCGCTACCTCGGGCTGCCCTCAGAAAACGCGCAGATCTACCACGACGACTCCGACGTCGCCGCCGCTGCCGACCTCAAAGGCCACATCCTCATCCTGCACGGTACCGGCGACGACAACGTCCACCTCGAAAACGACACGCAATATATTCAGAAGCTCATCGAAGCCGGCATTCCTTACGACTACAACATCTACCCTCGCAAAACCCACTCCGTCTCCGGCGCCGACGATCAAACCGAGCTCTACAACAAAATCCTGCAGCACTTCGAAACCTGGCTGAAGGCGCCGCCCGCTGCTTCCGCGCCGGCACCGGCGGAAGCTCCCGCGCCACCACCGCCATCTCCATCGCACCCAGGCAAAAGGTGAGGGTCCCCCAGGCGGATCACGACCAACCACCCGCCCCGTCATCCCGACTCGCACGCAGGTCGGCGACGCGCCTTTGTATCAGGGCACGACTTTCAGTCGTGCCGAAATGGACCCCGAAAATCGTCGGGCTTTAGCCCCTGAGTGCCAAGCTGTCGCGAAACTTCCGGGTAACCTGTGATACGGCCAGAACTCCGCCGGGGCGATTGTGAGGCCGAGTTTCACTACAATCCGAGCGATGAATTCAGACACCATCCCTGACGTCGCTGGCGTCACGGCAATATCTCTCGCATCTGGAGCGGTCGTTGCTGCACTCCATCGCATGCAGGTGGTGAGCCAGCCTTGGGTGTTCTGGCTGATTGTGGTGCCACTCCCTGTCGGCGCGTCTCTGTACGCGTGGTACGGCAGCGACAGGACCCGCGACTGGAACAGCAAGAAATGGGGCCACGCCTTGATCGTCAGTTTGCTTTTTGGGGCGATATTCTTCGCAATTGACGTTCTGGTCGGTCGCTCCGACGGGCATTACCAAACGTTTCTCGAAGCTGCTTCGCATTCGGGACTGCTCGGTCTCCCTCTGACGATCCTGGTCTGCCCGGTCGGCAGTGTTGTCGCTTTGGGAAGTTGGGTTCGGTGCTTAGTCGAGCAGGCATCCAATCGGAACTCATAAGCTACCCCCTGGACGCAACTCCTGGCTGGTCGGCTACGCGCAAGTTTCGCGACTGCTATCCTCTAACCGCTCACCGCTCGCCCTTCTGTACCCTGCACCCTGTACCCTGTAACCTGAAATGCCCCATCCCGCCGAACGCCCGGATTCAGCCAACCCCATCCGTGCCCGCGCCACTGTTGGCGACTTCGAGCTCACCATCCTCAGCGACGGTCACTACTTCCTCGACGGCGGAGCCATGTTCGGCGTAGTCCCCAAGCCCCTCTGGGGAAAACGCGCGCCCGCCGACGACCAGAACCGCATCCTCCTCGGACTCAATACCGTCATCGTCCGCACCGGCCAGCACACCATCGCCATCGAAACCGGAATAGGTAACAAACTCAGTGACAAATTACGCGCCATCTACGGCGCCAAAGAACAACTCCCCCACGCCTTCG
>CAZSWI010000570.1:0-1600 GCA_964610635.1 uncultured Acidobacterium sp. | reverse complement strand
ATTGCCCTGGCGGGAATCCTGATGCAGATGGCGCTGGGGGCCGTCTATGCGTGGAGTGTGTTTCGCACTCCGCTGGTAAAGGCGTTTCACTGGACGATTTCAGAAGTGACGCTGACCTTTACGATTTGTATTTTTGTATTGGGAGTTTCGGCGTTCTTTGGGGGATTGTGGCTAAACAAGAAGGGACCGCGGCCGGTGGCGTTGACGGGCGGCTTTCTTTATGGTCTCGGGGTGTTTCTTGCCAGCTATTCGGCGAATAACCTGCACTGGCTCTATTTTTCCTACGGAGTGTTAGGAGGAATCGGGCTGGGATTTGGATATATCGTGCCGATCGCGGTGCTGGTGAAGTGGTTTCCTGACAGGCGGGGACTGATTACCGGGGTTGCGGTGGGCGGATTCGGCGCGGGAGCGCTGGTGACTGCGCCGGTGGCGACCAGGCTGATACTGAGCGTTGGAGTGCTGCATACGTTTGCCTACCTCGGCATTGCGTATTTGATCGTGGTGATGGCGACGGGGTGGTTCATGCAGAATCCGCCGGCCGGGTATGCGCCGCCGGGATGGAAACCGAGCGAAACGCTGGTGAAGCAGCGCGCGATCGAGGACTACACGCTGGGCCGCGCGCTGGGGACGTGGCAGTGGTGGGCGCTTTGGCTGGCTCTGTTTCTGAATACGACGGCGGGGATTTCGGTTATTTCGCAGGAGTCTCCGATGTTTCAGGAGATCGCGAAGGTGACGGCGATCGTGGCGGCGGGGATGGTGGGCATTGCCAGCATTGGCAACGCCATCGGGCGCATCTTCTGGGCGTGGGTCTCGGATGGGATAACGCGGCGGTGGACTTTTGTAGCGATGTATCTGGTTCAGGTGGGACTGTTCTGGGTGATGCCGAGCGTGACGACAGCGAGCCTGCTGACGCTGCTGACGTTTGTGATTCTGATGTGCTACGGGGGCGGGTTTGGAACGATGCCGGCGTTTGCGGCGGACTACTTCGGGGCGAAGAATATCGGGCCCATTTATGGACTGATGTTAACGGCGTGGGGCTCTGCGAGCGCGTTTGGACCGCTGCTGATCGCGTATCTGCGCCAGCACGGCACATCGTTCGCATACGGGCTGCACGTGATCGCGGTGATCCTGCTGATTTCGGTTGTGGTGCCTTTGGTGGTTCGGCCGCCGAGTACTGTAGTGAAGCTGAAGAGTTAGTTGGGAGCTGGGAGTCGCCCCGCGGAAATCCGCTGAGCATGAATCCCACCCTGCCGCGCGAAAATGCTGCGCGCCAGAATGGGGCACCCGGTTTTCGTGGCTGGGGAAGAAAATGCCTTTGAAGCCGTGATGGGTGGGGAGTCGTGGATTCCCACCCTGCCGCGCGAAAATGCTGCGCGCCAGAATGGGCACCCGGCTTTCGTGGCTCTATCCCACCCTGCCGCGCGAAAATGCTGCGCGCCAGAATGGGGCACCCGCATCATTTTCATCAATCGAAGAGGATGGGCTGGGCGGCGGTTTCATCGGGGTCGTGGAAGTTGTGGAAGCCGACGCCGATGAGGCGGAAGCGCTGCGCGGGGGCGAGGGCGACGCGTTCGCGCAGGGCGAGGGCGATACCGATGAG
>CAZSWI010000569.1:0-1600 GCA_964610635.1 uncultured Acidobacterium sp. | reverse complement strand
GTTTGGGAACCGCCCAGGGCCAATTACCAGCCGCTCCTCCGCCCAGGGCTGGGTCCTGCAAACTGTTACCTTTGCCCTGTACCCTGTACTGGTGAAAACCAGCCTTTTCGATCTGTACAAAGTGGGGATTGGACCTTCGAGCTCGCATACGATGGGGCCGATGCGGGCTGCACGGCGGTTTGCTGTGGAGCTGGAGCCGGCGGGCGTGCTGGCTCGGGTCGCCGCGGTGCGGGTTGAGCTTTACGGATCGCTGGCGCTCACGGGGTTGGGGCACGGGACGGATCGGGCAGTGCTGCTGGGGTTGAGCGGAGAAGAGGCGGCGACGATCGATCCGGCAACAATTGAGCCAAAGCTGGCGGAGATTCGGTCGTCGGGGCGGCTGGTTCTTCTGGGGAAACATTCAATTCCCTTCCGAGAACCCGAGCACTTGATTTTTCATCGCGACCAGATGATTCCGCCGGGGGCGGTGACGCAGCATCCGAACGGGGTACGCTTTACGGCGTTCGACGCGGCGGGATATGTGCTGATGGCGGGTACTTATTTCTCGATTGGGGGCGGGTTCATTGTCGCCGATGGCGAAGAGGCGCTGCCGAAGTCCACGGCGGATGCGCTTCTGCCGTACCCCTTTGCGAGCGCGGCTGAGTTGCTGCGTATGGCTGCGGGCCATGGGCTTGCGATTTGGGAGCTGATGCTCGAAAACGAGAGCGCTCTGCGCGGCCGCGACGAAGTGCGAACCGGTGTTCTGCACATTTGGAGCGTGATGCAGGGGTGTATCGAACGCGGGATGACGACGGAGGGGATTTTGCCGGGCGGGTTGCGCGTGCGGCGGCGCGCTTCGCGACTGGCGGGTCGACTGCGCGCAAAAGGGTCAAAGGATCCGCTGGCTCCGCTCGACTGGGTGACTGTTTTTGCGATGGCGGTGAATGAAGAGAACGCCGCGGGCGGACGCGTGGTGACGGCACCGACGAATGGAGCGGCGGGGGTGATTCCGGCGGTGGCTCGTTACTATCGCGATTTCGTTCCGGGCGCGGATGAGGATGGCATTGTGCGGTATTTTCTGACGTCGGCCGCGGTGGGGGTGTTGTACAAGGAGAACGCTTCGATCAGCGGTGCGGAGGTTGGGTGCCAGGGCGAGGTGGGCGTCGCGTGTTCGATGGCTGCGGGGGGGTTAGCGGCGGCACTGGGTGGAACTAACGATGAAGTAGAGCACGCGGCGGAGATCGGGATGGAGCACAACCTGGGGATGACGTGCGATCCGATTGGGGGGCTGGTGCAGATTCCGTGCATCGAGCGCAACGCAATGGGCGCGGTGAAGGCGGTGCAGGCGTGCCGGCTGGCGATGAACGAGACGGAGGGGCACAAGGTTTCGCTGGATCAGGTGATTCGGACGATGTACCTCACCGGGCTCGATATGCAGTCGCGCTATAAGGAGACTAGCCTGGCGGGGTTGGCGTTGAATGTGATTGAGTGCTGAACGGCAGAGTTTAGAGTTTAGAGTTTGGAGTTTAGGAAACCTGCCCGTAGCAGACTACGCAGTCTTGTTGCAGCGTGACTTCGCCGTTGCATTCGTTTTCTTTGAATAGGCGCTCGATTGCGGCGC
>CAZSWI010000568.1:0-1605 GCA_964610635.1 uncultured Acidobacterium sp. | reverse complement strand
AGCGCATGGGCCACTTTCCGCGCCAGCTCTCCGGCGGGCAGGAACAGCGTGTGGCGATTGCCCGGGCCATCGTCGCCGACCCCACCTTTCTGCTCTGCGACGAGCCCACGGGTGACCTGGACCGCAAAAGCGCCGATGACGTGATGGAACTGATCAAGCGGCTGGTGCAGGAGTACGGGAAGACCGTGCTGATGGTGACACACGACCCGCTTGTCGCGCGCCAGGCCAATACCACGCTGCATCTCGACAAGGGAGTGCTGGTCGAAGCCGGAGGGCGGCAAGGTGTGGTCGCGGGAGGCGCCTCATGAAATTCGGCAGACTGATTTGGGCCAATCTGATACGCAAGAAGGCTCGGCTCGTTCTGACCATCGGCTCGTTCGCAGTGGCTCTGTTTCTGTTTGCGCTGCTGGGAGTGGTGAACGATGCGTTCGGCCGCGGAGCCGATGTGGTGAGCGCGAATCGCCTGGTAACCATCAATCGCACCTCCATCATCAACACGGTTCCTTTGTCCTATCGGGATGAAATCCTGCGCATTCCCGGCGTCAGTTACATCACGCACAATAACTGGTTCGGCGGGACCTATCAGGATCCGAAGAACTTTTTCCCGCAATTTGTGATCGACCCGGAGAACCAGCGGCAGGTTTTCCCTGAGCTGATTGTTCCCGACGATCAGTGGAATACATTTCTGAAGGACCGTCAGGGCGCGATTGTTGGAGCCGACACGATGAAGCGCTTCGGCTGGAAGATCGGGGACCGTATTCCTATCACCACGACCATTTACGGGCTGGCTGGAAAACCGTTCGAGTTCAATATCGACGGGGTTTACCACGGCGCGAAGCGGGAAGATGATCAGACTCAGTTCTGGTTCCAGTGGGAATACTTCAAAGAGAGCGTACCCGACAGCGAAAAGGGCCAGGTTGGCTGGTACGTCATTCGCATCGCCAACCCCGACGACGCCCCGCGTATCGCGAAGACCATCGACAACAGCTACCTGAATTCGCCCTACGAAACGAAGACCGAGACGGAATCCGCTTTTCAACAGGGCTGGGTGAAGCAATTTGGAAACATCAAATTCCTGATTACGTCGATCGGGACGGTCGTCTTCTTCACGCTGCTGCTGGTCACCGGAAACACGATGGCCATCTCGGTGCGCGAGCGAACCAATGAGCTGGGCGTGCTCAAGGCTATCGGATTCCCGGATCGCGCTGTCCTCGGATTCATCCTGGGCGAGTCGATGGCGATTGCGCTTGCCGGGTGTGTAGGCCTGCTGCTCGCGCTGGTCGCTATTCCGCAACTGAGCCGGGCGATGGCGGGCCTGTTGCCTCCGTTGCTGGTGACAGCCAAAACGCTGGTGTATGGTGTGATCGCCGCTCTGGTGGTGGGCTTCGCCAGCGGAATTCTTCCCGCCTGGGGCGCGATGCGCATGCGCGTGGTGACTGCGCTCCGGAGGGTCTGAGCAATGGTGGCAAAGCTCATTTTCGGTGTCGTTATCACTGCGGCGGCTATCGCTGCCCTGGTGCTCGTTCTGATCATCGTGGGCGGGATCCTTGCCGGGTTGCTGGCGCCGCTGATCGGAAACGTGCCGATCTCCTATAACTTCCGCAG
>CAZSWI010000567.1:0-1612 GCA_964610635.1 uncultured Acidobacterium sp. | reverse complement strand
TGATCATGTTCTTGATGTAGTCGGCGTGGCCCGGGCAATCCACGTGCGCGTAATGCCGGTTGGCCGTCTCATACTCCACGTGCGCCGTGGCAATCGTGATGCCGCGCTCCCGCTCCTCAGGCGCGTTATCGATTGAATCGAACGAACGAAACATATTCTTCGGATTGTGCTTCTGCAGCACCTTCGTGATGGCCGCGGTCAGCGTCGTCTTGCCGTGATCGATGTGGCCGATTGTCCCCACGTTCACGTGCGGCTTCGACCGGTCAAATTTTTCCTTCGCCATAAAAGTCCTGATTCCCTTTCGTAGCTTGTACTACTTGTTTCTCAACGGAGCGCCGGCTGTCCGGCTCCAGCCCCAAAAACCTGCCCTACCAAACCATGCCGCGCCAGGCCTTACCAAAACTTGCCCTCGCAAGCCTTGCCAAAACCTGTCTTACTTCCCCTGATTCCGCCCGATGATCTCTTCCGAAATCATCCTCGGCGCCTCTTCGTACCGGGCAAACTGCATGCTGTACGAAGCCCGCCCCTGCGTCGACGACCGGATATCGTTTACGTATCCGAACATCTCCTTCAGCGGCACCATCGCCTTGATCACCTGCGAGCCGCCCACGTGCTCCATGCCTTCAATCCGGCCGCGCCGCGAGTTGATGTCGCCGATGATCGTGCCCATGTGCTCTTCCGGCACCGTCACTTCGACTGCCATCACCGGCTCCAGCAGGACCGGCGAAGCCTTCCGAGCCGCCTCTTTGAAGGCCAGCGATCCGGCGATCTTGAAAGCCATCTCGTTCGAGTCGACTTCGTGATAGCTGCCGTCGTAAAGGATCGCCTTGAAGTCCACCACTTCGTAACCGGCCAGGATTCCGCCCAGCGCCGCCTCGCGAATGCCATGCTCGATCGGCTTGATGTACTCCTTCGGAACCGTGCCACCGCGAATTTCGTTGATGAACTCAACGCCCTTGCCCGTCTCGTTCGGCTCCAGACGAATCTTCGCGTGACCGTAGTTGCCCGAGCCACCCGTCTGCCGAATGTATTTCCCTTCGGCCTCGGAGTGTTTGCGGATCGTCTCGCGGAACGCGACCTTCGGCTCGCCCACATTGGCCTCGACCTTGTGCTCGCGCTTCATGCGATCCACAAGAATCTCCAGATGCAACTCGCCCATCCCGCTGATAATCGTCTGTCCCGAGTCGATATCGGTCCGCACTTTGAACGTGGGATCTTCCTCAGCCAGCCGCTGCAGCGCGACGCCCATCTTTTCCTGATCGGTCTTCGTCTTCGGTTCCACCGCGACCGAAATCACCGGCTCCGGAAAATCAATCGCGCTCAGCGCAATCGCATGATGCGGATCGCACAGCGTATCACCCGTCTTGATCTCCTTCAGGCCCACGCACGCGCAAATATCGCCCGCGTAGATCTCGGTGATCTCTTCGCGTTTGTTGGCGTGCATTTTCACCAGCCGCCCTACGCGCTCCGTCCGTCCCGACCGCGGATTCAGCACCGTATCGCCGGTCTTCAGCGACCCCGAGTACAGCCGGATGAATCCCAGCTTGCCGTACTGATCGTTGATCAGCTTGAACGCCAGCGCCGAAAACGGCTCATCGTCCCTCGCCTCGCG
>CAZSWI010000566.1:0-1613 GCA_964610635.1 uncultured Acidobacterium sp. | reverse complement strand
AAGTTTTCATGTTGGTAGGGGGACGAGTTGCAAACCTAGTGCGCGAGCTTGTTGGCGGAGGCGGTTTTGCATGCGGCGGGTTTGTTGTTCGTCGGTTTGGTTAAAGACGGACTCGTCGTATGGCTGTCCGGTGGTGAGCATGTGGTGGACGATACGCGCGAGTTTGTGGGCGGTGGCGGTGATGGCCTGGGGCGCGCCGAGGCGGGCGCGCATGCGGCGATAGAAGTTGCCTAGGTGGGAGTGGCTGCGGGCCAGAGTCTGGGCGGCGATACGCAAGGCACGGCTGGCACGGCTGTTGCTGGGGCGAGTTTTGGCAGAGAGGATTTTGCCACCGCTTTTTTTGTTGGCTGGGCAGAGGGCGAGCCAACTGGCGAAGGCGGTGGCGGAGGCAAAACGGCTGAGGTCGGGGCCGATTTCGGTGAACAGCGTATGTGCGGTGAGGGCGCTGATGCCAGGGATGCCGGTAAGGTCGACGCCGAAGAGGCGATGCAGTTCCGAACGCATGTCGAAGTGAAACTGATTTTTGCGGCGCTTGGGCACGGCGGGGCCAGGGCCTGGAGGTTTGGGATGGGGTCCGCTTTTTCCGTTCAGCTGGCTGCTGAGCCGTTCGATCTCCCGGTCGCACTCGGCCATGAGTTGCTGATAGCTCTTGTAAGCGCTGAGCGATTGGCGGAGGGTGAACAAGTGTTCGGGGCGATAGTTGCCGACCAGCGATTTGATGACGGTTTGGCGATCGGAGCGCACGGTGCTGTGGCAGAGGTCGGCCAGCCGCTCGGGGTTTCGTTCGCCGGCTACGATGGCCTCGACGATGGCCGTGCCGCTCAGTCCTGTCAGGTCGCTGAGCACGTGATGGATTTGCAGGTTCATCTGGGTGAGGGCTTTGTGCATGTGTTGGATGTGAACGGCGGCGTTTTCCACCAGGCTGGCGCGGTGGCGGCTGAGCGAGCGGATGGCGCAGATGGCGGCATCGGGGCGGAAGGAAGCTTTCAGCAGCCCGACCGAATGGAGATATTGCAACCACTGGCAGTCGCGCACGTCGGATTTGCGTCCGGGCACGTGCTTGACGTGCCGGGAGTTGACCAGGCAGACGCGAATACCGGCTTGCTGGAGGATTTCGTAGGGCGGGATCCAGTACACTCCGGTCGACTCCATGGCCGCGCTGGTGATGCCGCAGTGAAGCAGCCATGCCGCCATCTGGTTGAGATCTTCGGTAAAGGTTTTAAAGGTGCGTACGGACTCGGCCGCGCGGCCCGGCGGCACGGCAACGTAGATCTCCGTGGCGCCGACATCGATGCCTGCCGCATTGGGTTCCATGCACGCTACACTGACACTGCTGCTCGACTGTGGCATATTGACCTCCGCTGGCTGCGGCCGGGCCAGGTTGTGAATGCGGGTACTCTCCTGAACGGGATCGTGGGCCGGCGTGCTGGCCAGCGTCACCAATGGTGTCACCACAGAACCTGGAACCATGCTCAGAATCGGGCTCGAAAGCACCAGTGCGATCGCCGGTCTGCTTCCACAGCCGCAACTGAACTCAGCATAGCCTGCCCGCAGCCCGCGTTCATCTGCGGGCGTATCTCGCTTCCGCGAGTAAACGTGCTCAGAATGACAGT
>CAZSWI010000565.1:0-1615 GCA_964610635.1 uncultured Acidobacterium sp. | reverse complement strand
AAGGTCTCTTGCTCCCCTAACCCTGCTTCAGAAAATAAGCTTCCACCGCCACATTCAGCGACTCGCGATCGAGAATCGGCTCCCGTCCTTCGTACTGCGCCGCCCAGCAAACCTGATTGATCAGATCCCGCGGCTGGCACGCCCGCAATTCCTGATTCAGCCGCTTGCGAATAGTTACAATCAGTTCGTCGATGGTCTCATCGTCCACAGCCAGCGAACGCCGGTCCGCTACTGCGCAAAAGATCCGCCGAAACTGATCGTCGGTCGCCGAATCCACACGGATCTTCGTCTGCATTCTCCGCAGAAATGCCGCGTCCACCAGATCCGCCGGATCCATATTCGTCGAGAACACCACCAGCATCTCAAACGGAATCTCGATCTTCCTCCCGCCCGCCATCGAGAGAAAATCGATCCCGCGATCCAGCGGCACCACCCACCGGTTCAGCAGCTCTTCCGGCCGCACTCGCTGCCTCCCGAAATCGTCCAGGATCAGCGCCCCGTTGTTCGCCTTCATCTGCACCGGCCCGCTGTAAAACTTTGCCGTCTGGTTGTATTGCAGGTCCAGCATCTCGATCGTCAGCTCCCCGCCCACCAGCACCGACGGCCGCTCGCACCGCACCCATCGGTCGTCGCAATTCTCCGTCTCCGGCCCAGTCACGCGCTTGTGAATTATCGGATCGTAGACCGTGATGATCTGCCCATCCACCTCCACCGCATGCGGAACCCAGACGTTGTCTTCCGCCAGCACCCTCGACATCGTCTCCGCAATCAGAGTCTTTCCCACCCCCGCCGGTCCATGGACAAATATCGATCCCCCCGAATTCAGCCCCGTCCCAATCTGCCCCAGAACCCGGCTGTCCATCACCAGATCGCGAAACGCGCGTTCCACATCCGCCTTCCGAACCACCATCTTCCGCACGCTCTGCTTCTTGACCTGCGTCACGTAGTTCCCCAGCGACACCGGCGCTGCCCCCGTATACTGCCCCTGCGCAAGCACCTCGATCGCCCGTTTTCTCCCTTGCTCGGTCAGCACCACCGTCAGCATGTTGCCCGCCATGCCCGTTACCTGGCATAGTTGATCCGTCCTCAGCCGTGCCACGATCTCATCGGCCACGTTCACGCTCACATGCATCTGCGCGCCCAGGTCGCGCATCGACAGCGCCCCGCACAGATAAAGCGACTTCATGGTCAGATCTTCGATGATCGCTCGCCGAATCCCCAGTTCCGCCACCGTGCGCGGCCGATGCTCCGGCGTAACCTCGGGCGCTCCAGCGGCCTGCTTCTCGTCCCTCGGCGCACTCCAACCCGGCATCGGCGCAGCTGCCTCCGTCTTGTCCTCAAGAATATAGTGCTGCGAACTCGGCCGGATATCGGGCGCTCCCACCGCCACATGGCCATGCGTGGGCCGGTGAGCCGTTCGAATAACTCCCAGGCGTGATTCGATTACGGCGTCGCTTGGCTTCAAGGTGTTGGCCTCGGGTTCATGACTCTGCCTTCTGCTTCGGCGGTCGTCCCGTGGACATTACACCTTGCTTCAGCACAGAACAGGATTGCCCTTTCGTGGAATTACGAACCTCTGAACGCCACTTTCGATTACTCCAGTGCCGCCTCGCCC
>CAZSWI010000564.1:0-1628 GCA_964610635.1 uncultured Acidobacterium sp. | reverse complement strand
GCCATCGGCAATCCCTTCGGCCTCTCCGGCACCATGACCGTCGGCATCATCAGCGCCATCCGCTCCGTCAAAGGCGCCGAGGGCGGTGCCCCCATTGAAAACGCCATTCAGACCGATGCTGCCATCAATCCCGGGAACTCCGGCGGTCCGCTCCTCAACTCCCAGGGCGAAGTCATCGGCATCAACTCCATGATTGCCCAGAACGGCGCCGAGCAGAACGCGGGCATCGGCTTTGCGATTCCCATCGATACCGCTAAAGCCGTCCTCAACGACATTCAGAAATACGGCCACTCCCGCCGTCCCTCCCTCGGTATTCGCACCCTCCCCATCGGTCCCGACCTCGCCGAGCAGATGGGCCTCCCAGCCCAGTACGGCGTCCTTATCGAAAGCACTATCCCCGGCGGCGCCGCCGAACGCGCCGGCCTCCACGGTGGCAATCAGGTCGCCTACCTCGGAAATCAGCAAATCTCCATCGGTGGCGACCTCATCGTCGGCATCGACAACCAGGAGATCACCAGCTCCCAGGACATCTCCGAAATCATGAACGAGCATCAGCCCGGTGACACCGTCACCGTCACCTTCTTCCGCGGCCGCCGCAAAATGTCCGCCCGCGTCACCCTCGGTGAAGCCCACGACCAATCCGCATGATGACCCTCGCTCCAAACCAGGGCCGCCGTAAAACAGCCTTTTCACCGGCCCCATAGTCCCGGCCAGGCGCCCCTCCGAAATGCCGTAAACTACCCCTTCTTTCCGAATCTATTTTCCAATGAGGAAAACCGCATGCACGCTGGTCGTCGCGCACTCGCCACTCGCGCTCTCCCAACCTTTTGCCTCCTCGCTTTCGCCGGCGCTCTGATGCTCCAGGCCCAGGCCACCACCGCCATCCTGGGAGCCAACGGCATCACCCTGCCGCCTCCGCCCGTTGCCACCGTCAACGTCGTCACCGACGACTACAGCGGAACCAAAATCGAAGACCCCTACCGCTGGCTCGAAGACGCAAAATCTCCCGGCACCCGTGCCTGGCTCGGCCAGGAAAATGCCTATACGCAACAGTACCTGTCACAAATCTCCACGCGCCCGCAGATCGCCACCCAGCTCACATCGCTCATGCGCGTCGATCAGTACTCCATTCCCACCCTGCGCGCCGGCAAATACTTCTTCAAAAAACGCCTTGCCGAAGAGAACCAGGGCTCTATCTACATGCGCACCGAATGGCATGGTCCCGATGATTCGAGTCACGATCAGCTCCTCATCGACGCCAACAAACTCAGCGCCGACCAAAACACCTCCGTCAACATGGCCGACGTCTCCGATGACGGCCACCTTCTCGTGTATGTCATTCGCGAAGGCGGCGCCGACGAGGGCTCCGTCCACATCCGCGACCTGAAAACCGGAGCCGACCTCCCTGACGTCCTGCCCTCCGCCCGCTACTCCGGAATCAGCCTCAACCCCGATAACACCGGCCTTTACTACGCAAAATTCACCCACCAGGGCTCCAACGTCTTCTTCCACAAATTCGGCGCTCCCATTTCCGGCGACGCCAGGCTCTTCGGCGGAGAATTCCGCGGCAAACAGCTCACCGAGCTCGACCTCATCGGCGTAGGCGTCACCGACAACCACCACTACCT
>CAZSWI010000563.1:0-1628 GCA_964610635.1 uncultured Acidobacterium sp. | reverse complement strand
GAGATGCGCTCTTCGCCCCAGGCCGGGTCCCACTTGACGCTGTTTTTGATTTCGTCGAGGGCACGCTGGCGGAAGGTGGTCGGCGAGCCGTCCGGGTTCGTCATCGGCGTATCGATATTGATGAACCACTGTTCGGTGGCGCGGAAGATGACGGGGTTGTGGCAGCGCCAACAGTGCGGGTAGCTGTGAAAGATGTCGGCGCGGCCGAGCAGCGCTCCACGCGCCGCGACCAGATCGATGATGGGCTGGTTGGCCTGGAAGACGGTCTTACCGTCGTACTCAGGCAGGCCGTCGTGAATGCGCCCAGCATCGTCAACGTGGGCGGTTTGGTCGAGGCCGTAGCGCGTGCCGGTGTTGAAGTCGTCGGCGCCATGCGCGGGCGCGGTATGGACGGCGCCAGTTCCCTGATCGGCGGTCACGTAATCGGCGAGCACACCGAGGACGGAGCGGTCGAGGAATGGGTGCTGGAAGGTCGTCCCCTCGAGATCTCTCCCTTTGAAGTGCGCCACGACGCTTGCGCTCTCCAGATTGCATGCTTCCTTGACGGCGGTGGCCAGGGACTCGGCGACGATATAGATCTTTTTGTCGGCATTCTGAAGCGCTACGTACTCCATGTCGGGATGAAACGCAACGGCGAGTGACGCGGGCAACGTCCACGGCGTAGTGGTCCAGATTATGGTGTAGACGTCCTGGGCGATCAGCGTGAGGTCGAGCAGACTCGGGTCGCTGGTCATCTGGTAGCGCACGTAGATGCTGGGGCTGGAGTGCTGCTCGTACTCGATTTCGGCATCGGCGAGCGCGGTGCGGTCGTGGATACACCAGTAGACCGGCTTGAGGCCGCGATAGACGAAGCCGGCTTCGAGGAAGCGGTAGAAAGTTTCGAGGATGCGCGCTTCGTAGGGGCGCGACATGGTGCTGTAGGGATCGTTCCAGCGGCCGAAGACGCCGAGGCGCACAAATTGACTGGTCTGCAGGTCGACATATTTCTGCGCGTATTCGCGGCAGTGGCGGAGAAATTCGGCGGCAGGCATCTCGAGTTTCTTGCGGCCCAACTTCTCATCGACCTTGATTTCAATCGGAAGGCCGTGGCAGTCGAAGCCGGGGACGTAGGGTGAGTCGAAGCCTGCCATCGTTTTGCATTTGACGATGAAATCCTTGAGGCATTTGTTCAGGGCGTGGCCAAGATGGAGCGGCCCGTTGGCGTACGGGGGGCCGTCGTGAAGAATCCATCGGTCGGCGCCCTTGCGGGCGGCGCGAATCTGGTCGTAGAGGCGGGATTCCTGCCATGCGCGCAGACGCGCTGGCTCGTTCTGCGGGAGGTTGGCCTTCATGGGGAAATCGGTGCGGGGCAGCGAAAGGGTATCTTTCAGTGCAACAGGCTGACTGACCGGTTTTGAGTCGCCGGAGGGCGGCGCAGAGGACATTGTTTCTCCAACTTACGAGGTGCGGGTGAATAAAAGTTCATTGTATCTGCATAGACCGCAGTAACTTCCTGCGTGGTGGCGCGTCTATCGATGGAGGGAGAAGTGCAGGTAATTTTTCGGGGCACCGGTGCATCTCAGCAATGGCAGCAACGCCCCGGACAAGACAGCGAGGGCGGCTGTCATTGATAATCAGGAGAAGCCGGG
>CAZSWI010000562.1:0-1629 GCA_964610635.1 uncultured Acidobacterium sp. | reverse complement strand
GGAATCGCCTGCGCCCCCGCAATCACGTTGAACAGGATGTACCACTGCGCCGCCAGCAGCATCAGCACTACCGACCCAAACCCCATCCCCACCCCAATCCGCATCAGCGCGATTACGATGAGCGGAAACAGAGCGGTCGCAGGAAATGACGCCGCGACCTGCGCCACCGGCTGCGCAATATGCGACAGCCGCGGATTGAACCCGATCGCCACGCCCACCGGAATCGTCCACAGCGAACCGATCAGCAGCGCCGCGTTCACTCGCGCAAACGTCAGCCCCGCGCCCGCCAGCAACCCCAGGAACTCGCTCCGATGAATGAACTTCAAAAGCAGCAGCGCATGAAACGCTGCGACGCCAATCACTGTCAGCAGGACCGCCGCCGCGACAAAGTAGAGAGCCGTCGTCGCTCTGCTCGCCTTCTCATGTGCCGGCTTTGGCTTCTTGCGCTTTTGCCGCGCCGCCGCCTCCACATAGAACCGCTCCGCCAACGGCCGGAACGTGTAGCGGTTGATGATCCCCAGCACATTCGAGCTGCGCAGCGCATCGAGCACCGGCGACGTCACCCGATTGCTGCTCTCAACCGTCTCAAACTTGAACTTATCCGACCACGCAATCAGTGGCCGCCACAACAACTGATCGGTAAGCACAATAATCACCACCATCGTGATCAGTCCCCACGTCACCGCAGCAAAATCGCCATGCGCCGCTGCCGTCTGCAGATACGACCCCAGCCCCGGCAACCGAAAATTGCGGCTGCCCACCGGAAACATCTCGCAGACCATCAGAAAAAACCACCCATTCGCCACCGAGACAATCGAATTCCACACCAGCCCGATCGCCGCGAACGGCAGCTCCAGCTGGAACAGCCGCTGCCACCGCGAAAACCGGTTGATCGCCGTCGCCTCCATCAGCTCCCGCGGAATGCTCTTCAGCGACGTGTAAAAACTGAACGCCATGTTCCAAACTTCGCCCGTGAAGATCAGCAGGATCGCCCCGAACTCAATCCCCAGCTGCCGCGAAGGGAACAGCGACATCATCGCCAGCATCACCCCTGGCAAAAAACTCAGCACCGGAATCGACTGCAGGATGTCCAGGATCGCAATCAGCAGCGTCTCCAGCCGCTTGTTGTACGCGGCCAGGTACCCGTATCCCACCGCGAACAACAGGCTCAGCGCGTACGCCACAAAAATCCGGACCACGGAATAAAACGCGTAGAGCGGCAGGTGCGCCGGCGACCGGTAAATCTCCACTTCCGGAATCGCCGAGCTGAACCAGAACTTCGCGATCCACAAAATCGCATAGAACCCGGCCAGCAGCGCTGCCGCCACGCTTACATCCACAAAGAACGGCCACGTCCGCTCCATCACAAACGCGCGTGAGAGCGTCAACCGCGGCCTCATCCCGCCTTCTCCTCCTCGTGCGGCCCGTCGGCCTTTTCGTCCGGCGGCCCCACCGGCACTTCCTCCCCTTCATGCACGTGCAGCATAAATCGCCGCCGTGCATCGTCCCAGTCGAACAGCTCCGCGTACCGTCCCCAGTTGATCGCCGTCTCCAGCTGCCGCGCACATTCGTCGTCGCTGAACTGCTCGTCCAGCATGTCCAGGAAAAATTCCTCCGGAACCGAATGAT
>CAZSWI010000561.1:0-1635 GCA_964610635.1 uncultured Acidobacterium sp. | reverse complement strand
TCGTTAATAGCCCAACCTTTAGTGGTAGCGTGACAGTCCAGGGTAGTGGTGGAGTAGATCTAGGTGTAGCTAGTGCTACTACTGGCCAAATAGTCTTCCAAGGCTCAGGTGGAGCAGGGACCTTAAGCTTAGTTGGTCCAACCACACCTAATACCGGCAACTACACTCTAACTATCCCAACCATCACAGCTAATGATACGATCTGTGTTGAGAGTCTAAGCAACTGTAGCGCTAGCGGTACTGCCGGTGGAGACCTAACCGGTACTTATCCTAACCCAACCATAGCTAGCTTGCAGGGAGTAACCCTAACCATTAACTCTATTGCCAGTGGTCAAATACTCCAGTACAACGGTAGCGCTATTGTTAACCAGACAGTTAGCGGTGATGTTAGTATTAACAGCTCTGGTGTTACCACCATAGGTAATGGCGTAGTTACTAACTCTAAACTAGCCAATAGCTCTATTACCCTAAATAACGGTACTAATGTAACCGGTGGCGGCACTGTATCTTTAGGCAATAGCTTAACCCTAGGTGTAGTTAACAACCCAACCTTCTCTGGTCTTATCACTGGCAGCAGTTCTACTACTGGCCTAGACTTAAGTGGTACTCCTACCAACAGTGCCACTAGTTCTCTAATCCAAATAGGTAGTGCTATAGCTAGTGGCAATAACGTAGCTAATGGTGGTACCTACCTAGGCCTTAATGAGCCAAGTAGTGGTGCTGGCTCAGCCGCTGACTTCCTTAACTTTGAGGATAACGGAGTAAGTAAGCTAGAAGTGGCTAACTCTGGCGCTATTACTGCCGGTGGCCAACTAACAGTCTCTAATGGTGGAATAGCTATTACTGGTAACTCTACTATAGCTGGTACACTAGGTAGCCTAACTGGCTTAACTAGCTCTGGAACTGTTACTTTCTCTAACTTAAATACTAGCGGCGTAGTCCATACCAATGGTTCCGGTGTACTGAGTACCGGTCCAGTTGTTCTAGGTACTGATACATCTGGTAGCTATGTCGCTAATCTAGGTAGCTTAAGCGGACTAACTACTACTGGTAACAGTGGAGCTGGCAGCACACCTACACTTAGTGTGACTTATGGGTCAACTGCCAGTACGGCTGCCCAAGGTAATACAGCTCTAAGCTTCAACGGTTCTGGTAACTTAACCGGTACTGTCAGTGGTACAGCTGGTGGTGGTATAACCACCAACACCCTAGCTGTCGTTAATAGCCCAACCTTTAGTGGTAGCGTGACAGTCCAGGGTAGTGGTGGAGTGTCTATCGGTACGCCCGGCTCTATTACCGGCAACCTATACCTGGCTAACTCGACTGGCAGTAACGAAGTTATCTTACAGGGACTCAACCCCAGCGGTAGTGGAAATGCGACTGTTCAAATACCGACAATAGCTGGTGGGACAACCGATACAGTCTGTTTACTAACCTTAGCCAACTGTTCAGGAACTGGTGGTAGTCTAACAGGTTCTGGTAGCCCTGGGGCAATAGCAAAATTCAATACCAGCGGCAATCTTACAAGCTCCAGTTTAAGCGAGTCGGGCAGTACTGTTACGGCTTCCGGAAATGTCGATATTCAAGGATCTAGTAGTCTAACTTTAGGCTCTGCCTCGACTAACACCGGTTCGG
>CAZSWI010000560.1:0-1638 GCA_964610635.1 uncultured Acidobacterium sp. | reverse complement strand
CTCCCACGCCGACGCCGCGCTCCTCATCGGCGACCCCGCGCTCCTCGCCCTCGAGGACCGCGAAGGCCGCGAGCAACGCACCGGCGAGCGCCTCCTCTACCTCGATCTCGCCCATGAGGGGCACACGCTCACGGGAACCGTCTGGGTCTCCGCCTTCTGGGCCGTGCGTCCCGAAGCCATCCGGGCCTCACATATCCCCTCCGCCCAAATCGTCGACGATTTCCAGCGCTCCCGCGACCAGGGCCTCGCCCACATCGACGCGCTTGCCGATGAATGGTCCACGCGCATCGCAGTCCCCCGCGAGACCATCCGCACCTATCTGACCGAAAACATCTGGTACCTGCTCGACGAGCCCTGCCTCGCCGGCCTTGAGCTCTTCTATCGATACGGCGTCGAGTGCGGCGCGCTGCCCCTCGCACCCAAAGTCCACTTCCTCCACTAAAAGCCTGTCATCCCGACAGAAGCGCGCAGCGATCAGTGGAGGGACCTGCTTTTTTCTCCATCCCTCAGCGACCCGAAACGCACAACCCGCGTCTTACCATGCGTGTATCTCGCAGCCAAAGCAGCCGCGCGCCGCGCGCGTCACCGCCTGATCCCTGCCTGGGTCCTTCATTTCGGGCTCTTCGGCCTCTTCCTTGTCTCTTTTCTCGACGCCTCGCCGATCCCCCTGCCCGTTCCCGGCAGCACCGACATTCTCATCCTCGTGCTCGGCGCTCATGGCGAATCGCCGTGGCTGCTGGCGCCCATCGCTATTGCCGGCAGCCTCACCGGAGCCTGGTTCACCTGGAAAGCCGGAAAAAAAGGCGGCGAAGCCATGCTCGAACGCTGTGTCCCCAGGCGCTTTCGCTCCCGCGTCGAGCATTGGGTGAAAGATCACGGCATCCTGACGGTCGCGATTGCCGCTCTCCTTCCGCCGCCCATCCCTCTGCTTCCGTTTCTCCTTGCAGCCGGAGCCCTGGGCGTAACCTGGAGACAGCTCGTCGCCGCCATCGGCATTGCCCGCACTCTGCGCTACGGCGCCGAGGCCGCACTGTCACTCATCTACGGCCGCCGCATCATCCGCTGGTTCGACCACTACCTCGCCGGATACTCCTCCGCCATCCTGTATACCTTCCTTGGATTGGTCGCCGCCGGCATCCTCTTCGGCATCTGGCGATACCGCAAGGAACAGCACCGCGAAGCAGCAACGGGTCAGGAAGCCAGCGCCCACGCCGCTGGCTAATTCGGTCTCTGCACCCTGTCCCCTGCACCCTGCACCCTGTAACCTGAAACCGTGCCCCCCATTGCCTCTCTCGAATGCTCCCGCTGCCACCACCACATCTCCGCCGACACGCCCCAAACCGTCTGCCCCGCCTGCTCCGGGCCGCTCTACGTCCGCTACGACCTCGACTCCCTGAAGCACACTGCCAACCGTCCCGCCTGCAGCGCCATACCCTCCATGTGGCGTTACGCCAACGTCCTGCCCGACGTCGAGCCCGTCACCCTCGGCGAAGGCTGGACGCCCATGCTTCCCTCGCGCCGCTATCCCAACCTCCTTATTAAGGAGGAGGCCAATAATCCCACCGGCAGCTTCAAGGCCCGCGGCATGTCCATGGCCGTCACCATGGCCCGCCATTATGGACTGAAGAAGCTCGCCGC
>CAZSWI010000559.1:0-1642 GCA_964610635.1 uncultured Acidobacterium sp. | reverse complement strand
GCCCTGCTCTACGGCGAAATGGAGCAGCTCACCGGTATCACCGCCATCCTGCTGCTCGCCGTCACATTTGTGTCGTTATTCCTCGTCGCCGCGAATGAAGTCCGCAAGAAACGCCGTGCCAAACTGGACGCGAACAAACCGCCTGCTGCCGATATTCCTGCCCCTCCGCCCATCGCCGTCTCCAGCAATACCCAGTGCATCGCTCTCGGAGCCGCGGCTTTTGAAGAACGCCCGCTCTGATTCCTTTCCCCAACGCTGAGCGAGTTTGGCCGAGAATTCGGCCAAACTCAGGCGAAGGATCTGCGGTTGCTTGCTGCGACTTGTGTCACAAAATTCCGGTAGCACTGCTTCGCGTAACACTGCTGCAAGCCCCAAAAGTCTCCCGAACAAAAACAACTCTGTCATCCTGAGCGAAGCATCCGAATTCGTTGCGCCCGATGTTTGGGCGCAACATCAATTCAGACGCGAGTGAATGGACCTGCATTTCTTTGCCAACCGAACCCAGCCTCCTCCGACAACGTCTCCGGCCTCTTCAGCCTCCAAATCAAGGAACACCCTGTAAGGTGTCGTTCAAAAATCTTTGGGTGAAGAAGCTCGATTAGGAAGACGTCGTCCTGGCAGCGTCAAGATCTTCCTGGCGCAACACCGAACGCGAGGGATCACGCGGATCGACGTGCACCGTCACCGTGCAGCCCTTATAAGAGTTCGCCCAAGCCTGGGCTTCTTCTTCCACGTCGAAAGATTTGTCGAAATCGCCGGTTTGCAAATCAGGATTGCTATAGACGTACGTAAGCAGAGCAACGAACGTCACGATGTCTCCCTTTCCCGTCGACAGGACTCGCTTCTGAACGCCGGTCAGGTCGATGACGGCGGAAACCGCGGGCCAATTGCGGCCCCGGACGCCATTCAGCCATTGGGCAAGGAACTGCCAGTAGAGCTCCCATAGAATTGCGACGGCGGGGACCGCGGCGATAACCCAGACGGGCCACGGTGCCCCGTCACTCCTCGCATAGACGCTGAGGATGGCATCCAATAGAAGCAAGATCTCGCTGGCTCCAATGAGTCGCGCCGATTATCGCATGGAGTCAATCGTCACTGCAGCAGAGGCAGGTTTTGTATCAGGGCACGGCTTCACAGTCGTGCCGAAACATCTCTAAAATCGACCGGGCTGTAATCGCCTGATCAGCCGTGACGCTTCTTAGCATGTAGGCGTTTAGACTCTGGCAGCGCCAGTTGCATCGCACCGCCCGCGAACATCACAGCAACGCCGAGGCCGATTCCAATTAACTCGCCGAGTGCGAAATTGACTTTCCAAAGTTCACGCAGAGCTCTATCGCCGAAGAAAAAGATCAGCGCGCCGATTGCGAGCAATAGCTTCGACACGGCTTGAACGACCGTCACCGAGAACCTGGAAGTTTCACCCTCCGCGGGATCGAACCCTGGCTCGCTGGAGGGAGTACGTTCCATTGCTACACCGCGACCGTAAAACTCTCTTCCGTCCGAGTAACCGCCCGATACAGCGTGTCGCGCTCCACAGGAACCCGCCCTGCCGCGGTGATCAGCCGCATCAGCTCATCCCGCCGCATGCCCTGCGGAGTCGTCGCGCCGGCGTCGTGGTAAATCTTCTCCTCGATCACCGTGC
>CAZSWI010000558.1:0-1644 GCA_964610635.1 uncultured Acidobacterium sp. | reverse complement strand
GAAGTCCATCCAGCGCTGCATGGCCGGCCAGGATTGCTCAACAACACTCGCGTCTCCATATTGCAACCACGCCGCGTAGGGTATGGAGACCCCCGCATCGCCCCAGCCAGGCGCACCCGGGATTGAGCCGAGAACATTTGGAGAGACGTCAGGAAATGCGCCTGCCGGGGTCTGCGCGTCTGTCATGTCCAGCATGAATTTGCGGGTGAAGGCATTGATGTCGAAGTTGTATGTACCGGTGCGCCAGAAGACTCCGGCATCGCCCGTCCAGCCAAGCCGCTCGTCGCGCTGCGGGCAGTCGGTGGGGATGGAGACGAAGTTGCCGCGTTGTCCCCAGGCTCCCAGCTCGTTCATCTTATTCAGAAGTTCGCTGGAACTGCTGAGCCGCACAGCGGGCGTGGGCGGAAGACTGTTGAAGACCAGGCCTTCGATGGTGGCGAGAGTCGGTGGGGCAGCCGGCGCAGCACCAAGATACGTGAGCTCGACATAGCGGAAGCCGTGAAAGGTAAACTCGGCCGTCCAGGTCTCCTCGCCCTCGCCGGCGAGTGTATATGTGTCGGTTGCATCGGCGTTGCGTAGATTCTCAGTGTAGATTCCGCCATCGGGGTTGAGTCGTTCGGCATAGCGCATCCTCACCACGGTGCCGCGCGGGCCGCGAAGATGAATCCGAACATTGCCAACCATATTCTGCCCCATGTCGAAGATTGCTGGATGGGCAGTACTCTCAGCATCAAGACTGACGGGGTGGATCGTCATCACGGTGCTGATAGGCAGGTCCGGTTGTGCGGAGAGGACCATGCTGGCATCGGGTGGGACTGCCGCGATCGCTGGGGTCCAACCAGTAGCGTTGAAATGCGGAGAACTCCAGCCGCGCTGGACGAGGCGCGCATCGTAGGACTCACCTCCGTAAATTTCGGAGAAGGTGATTGCAGACGGCGCAGTCTGCCAGCTCGGATCTGTGACGATGGTCTTGTGCTGGCCGTTCGCGAGCGTCAGGTCCAATTGCGCGCGCAGAAGATTCGGTCCGGGCGTATAGCGGAAACCAACCCAGGTCATCGGTGAGCTGTACCAGCCGCCGCCGAGCAATACGCCCAGCGTGTTCGCGCCCTGAGCGAGCATCGACGTAACATCATAGGTCTGATACTGAACGCGCTTATGGAAGTCGGTCCATCCAGGAGCGAGCAAAGTGTTCGGGGCAATTGACCGGTTGTTGATGTACGCGTGATAGGCGCCGAGCGCCGTGATCGTGAGCCGAGCCGAGCTCACCGGCGAGTTCACGGTGAAGTCCTTGCGCAGCAGTGACGCATCTGTAGCAACCCGGTCGGGTCCAGGAATAGCCTGCTGCCGATCAGTGCCGATGCCAAAAGACATTGCGAGTGGGCCGACAGTCTGAGCAGCCTGCCACACTTCCTGCGCTGTGGACCGCGCCTGCCATCCCTCGGCCGTCACCAGGCGTTCCTCCGTGCCGTCGGCGCGCGTAATGTGCACAGCGGCCGCCAGCGCCGCCGCCGATTTCGCGGCAGGATCGCTCGTACGATGCGAGACAACATCGATCTCAATTTCGTTCTTGCCCGCATGGAGCAGAGAGCCGATCTCTTCGCGATCGAAGGCGCCCCATTCATCGTGATGGCCCGTGACCTGGCC
>CAZSWI010000557.1:0-1650 GCA_964610635.1 uncultured Acidobacterium sp. | reverse complement strand
ATTCCCCACCCAGGCATTGCCCAGGCGGGGTTTGGTGCTTTTTTCTGATCTCTGATCTATGATCTATGATCTCTGATCCCTGATCTCTGATCCCTGCTTCTCACTCCCTGTCCGACATCATGCTCTGTTCTTCGGCAGAGTCCAAACGCACCAGGCGATGGACAGTGTACGGGGTGCGCTGCTGGCCGGTGTGATGGTGGCGCACCAGCAGCTCGCCCAGCAAGCCGATGGCCAGCAGCTGGATGCCGGCAACAATCAGCACCGCGCCAATCACAAACAACGGCCCATGCACGTCCATCACGTTCTGATGGGGTTCGAGAATCTTCATCCCCAACAGCACCGCCGATATCGCGCTGCCCACCAGGATGCCCAATGCGCCAAAGCCACCGAAAAAATGCAATGGACGGCTCATATACTTGAGCAAGAACCGGATCGTCATCAGATCGAACAGCACACGGAAGGTGCGCCCGATGCCGTAGTGGCTCTTGCCGCGCTCGCGGTTCATGTTCCTGATGGGAATCTCGCAGATCGACGCCCCATACCAACTGGCCAGCGCCGGTATGAACCGGTGCATCTCCCCATATAACGGTATATTCTGGATCACCTCGCGGCGATAGGCCTTGAAGGTCGTCCCAAAGTCGTGAATCTCCACGCCCGACAACCGGGCCATCAGCCAGTTCGCGCAAAGCGAGGGAATGCGCCTCTTCACAAGGCTGTCGATGCGCTCCCGCCGCCAGCCGGAGACCACATCGTACCCTTCCTCCAGCTTCTCAACAAAGTTGGGAATATCGTTCGGATCGTGCTGCAGGTCGCCATCCATCGCTAGAATAAACTCGCCCGAGGCATGATCGAAGCCCGCCGCCAGAGCCGACGTCTGGCCGAAGTTCCGCCGCAGCTTCACTACAAGAACCCGGCTGTCCACCGCCGCAATCTCTTCCAGCAATTTATAGGTCCGGTCGCTGGAACCATCCTCCACCAGCACCAGCTCAAAGCTGTCGCCCACCTGTTCCATCACCTGCTTCAGGCGCGCATATAAGGCCGTTACGTTCTCCTCTTCATTGTGAAACGGCACTACGATGGAATACTTCGCCATATCGCCAGTATAGATGCAATGTCAATCGAACAAGCTGGCGAACGAACCGAATCAACCCAGATCATGTCAGATTAGAGGCGGAACATCCCTCCGGCAATCGACGAGACTCACCCTTCCAGCTCGTCGAGCATCGCCTGCATCTCGCTCTGCGCGTGGGTATTCCCGCTACGAGCGGCGCTCTCGATGCCCGCCTTCAGGCGCTCGATTGCCTCCGCCCTTCGTCCCGCGTTGGCCAGCGTCTGCGCAGCCATGAAGTAGCCAGCCGTGTATACGGGATCGTTCTCAAGTAACGTGTCGAACTCGCTGATCGCCGCTGCCGTCTCGCCGCGGCCGGCCAACTCCATCGCCAGACCGTAACGGGCAAAGCTGTTCTTCGGGTCCAGCTCCAGTATTTCCCTTAACCCAGCAATCTTGTCCATCTCTCCGCCTGCCCGGTGCCAGTATCGTCGAATGTGCCCGATTTGCGTAATTGGCTGCGATTGCCGAAACTAGAACTGTACGTCTCGCCATTGGACCGGAGAAATTGCCCGCCTCGGCTGCCGCCAAGTTCAATTGTA
>CAZSWI010000556.1:0-1651 GCA_964610635.1 uncultured Acidobacterium sp. | reverse complement strand
AGATTGTGAAATCGGTGTTCGCAACCATGATGGACATCGAGGTGTCCTCCTCCGACGCGGCCTGGCACCCGGGCGGGGACCGCTTGACATCCTTCGTTCAACTGACCGGAGAGTGGAGCGGCGCGATTCTGTTCGAATGCAGCAGGGAGCAGGCGTGCAACTTCGCAGGCAGGATTCTCGCCATGGATCCTCCCGAGACCGTGGACGACGATGTGCGCGACGTGCTCGGCGAGCTGGCCAACATGATCGGCGGAAATATGAAGTGCGGCATGACGGCGGGAGTTCGGCTCTCAATGCCCACCGTTTTGGACGGCAGCGACTACGATCTGCGGGTCTGCGGGTCGCAAGTCCAGGAGAGGCTCTCGTTCGATTGCGCCGAGGGCGCGTTCTGGGTGACGGTTCTCTCCAAGGGGCTGGATGACCCCGAATGCTAGAGCCTGTTATTAACTTTCACGCCGTCCGCGAGAAAGTTCATAACAAGCACTAGAAACTTGGGCACGCCGAAGAAGCCTGGCCTAATGCTTCAGGGTGCCGGCGCTCTTCAGCAATAAGTTGCGCACGGCCGCGTGAATGCGTCCGACGGCCGCGCGCCGGTAATCCCATCGAGGATCCTCATCCGGCGGCTCGACGACCATGGTCGCGTTGGCTTCAAACAGCAGGATCTCGCCGCGCGCATTGACGCCGAAGTCGATCCCGCCATAGTCCAGGCCGACCAGAGTTTGGACTTGCTGAAGCGCGGCCATTGCAGCGGCGCCCAACACACCGGGCATATCGCCCAGGAACGCCGCTTCTTCGGCGCGGTGATCGGCGCGTTCCGCCATGTCAGAGCTGAAGTAGTGAATCTTCCAGTCTTGGGAGATGGCCAGGTGCAATGGAAGGAGCTCGCCGCCTACCATCATGACGCGGTATTTGCGTGCACATCCATCGGCGCCTCGTGCATCGAGATACTCGATCGCCAGCACTTCAGCCTCGGGTCTTCCCGCTCCCGGCATCTCAGCAACCGCTGAAGCAAGCTCCGCAGGCGACTCAACCCTGGCAAAATGCTGTCCCATGTGAAAGCCGGGCGCGCGCAACAACAATGGAAATGTGAAGCCGCGCGCGGCGAGCATGGCAGGCCCATCGGGCCCGGCCAACTGCGCATGGGGAAACAGTTCGGTTGCGGGAGCGATAAGTCCGGGCACTTTGCCCAACCGGAGGGCGTTTTCGCAGCGCCCAGTTGCACGCACTGACGCCGGAGCATTCAGAACTGGCGCCGAAGTCAGATCGAGCAGTGACTCGGCGGCATCCAAGGCTTCGCCAGCCAGGTCGGCATCTCCGATGCCGTTGATCGCCAGCCGGTGCGGCGGCAACCCATTCTTCCCGTCGTAGAAATCGGCGGCGATCACGCAGGTCTCAAAGACGCGGTCGTCGATGAGCTTCTCAATCGGCGTGCCACCACCCATTGAAGCTACGAACAGCAACACGGGAATCGGTTGGGACTCACCACGGTACGGATTGCGGAACAGGCTCTTCTGCCCGAACGCTTTGCGTTGGTGTAGTTTCGCGGCATCAGGCTCACCAAGAAGTTTGAGCGCGTAATACATTCCGCCATGCGCATGGGGAAACTCCGGGTCAAGCCGAAGCGCCGCTTCATATTGCTCACGCGCGCCCG
>CAZSWI010000555.1:0-1660 GCA_964610635.1 uncultured Acidobacterium sp. | reverse complement strand
GTATTCAGCCCAATGTGATGGTGGTATCCGCCCGCCGACAGAAACGCCGCCGACCGCCCCATCCTCTGCGTCAGCTCAAACCCCAGCACGCCGCTATAAAATGCCAGCGCCCGATCCAGGTCCGCCACCTTCAGATGCACATGCCCAATCCGTGCCCCACTCGCAATCGCCATGATGATTAGATGCCCCACAACTCATCGCGTTCCATCGCCACCCTCGTCCTTTACTCTCATCTCGTTATAATTTCCCAGACCCTCTACCAGCGAGCATCTCATTGCCTTTGCGACCCAAGCCATCGTCGAAACATCAAATCCACCGAGACCAACCCTTCGGCTTGCAGCCGAAAGCCCTGCGCACCCTGCGCGCCCTCAACACCCCGGCGCGAATCCAGCGCTTCCTCGACGCCTTGCCCTACCAGTACGCCAACACCGCATGGTCGCCCGCCCGCGCCCTTCGCGAGCGTAAGGGGCACTGCCTGGAGGGAGCGCTACTGGCCGCTGCCGCCCTGCGCGTCAACGGACACCCGCCGCTCCTCATGGACCTCGAAGCCATTCACGACGACGACCATGTCATCGCCCTCTACCGCGAACGCGGCCTCTGGGGAGGCATTGCCAAATCCAACTTCGCCGGCCTGCGCTTCCGCGCGCCCATCTACCGTACCCTGCGCGAACTGGCACTCAGCTACTTCGAGAGCTACTACAACCTGCGTGGCGAACGCACCCTGCGCTCTTACTCACGGCCGGTAAACCTCGCCCGCCTGGACAGCCAACATTGGATGACCTCCGAGGAAAATGTCTGGTGCGTTGCGGACCTCCTCATCGCCGCGCGCCATTACCCGCTCATTCCCGCCAAAGTCGCCCGCACCCTGCCTCGTCTCGACCGCCGCAGCTTCGAAGCGGGCATGCATGGCTGGATCAGCCACTGATAGGAGCCGCCCTTTGCCATCATTGATCACCGTTGGGTCTTAGTCGAAAGGGCCCGCGTTCACGCGGGCCGAAAATCATATTCTCTTTTGGACTGCGCGTCCTTGATTGCTTTGCAATCAAGGACGCCAAAAAAACAACCTACACAATCTCCGCCGCCATCATCTCCCGCAGCGTCTCCCGCCGCCGGATCAGCCTCGCATCATTCCCATCCACCAGCACCTCAGCCGCTCGCGCGCGCGTGTTGTAATTCGACGCCTGGCTCATCCCATACGCCCCCGCGTCCAGCAGAACCACCAACTCGCCCGCCTTCACCTTCGCCATCGCACGGTCGTGCGCAAAAAAGTCGCCCGACTCGCAGATCGGCCCTACTACATCCACCTTCTCCGTAGCTCCGCGCCCCTTCATCACCGGCAGAATTTCATGGTGGGCCTGGTACAGCGCAGGCCGGATCAGGTCGTTCATCGCCGCATCCGTAATCACAAACGTCTTCGCCCCATTCTTTTTCACCACTACCACCCGCGTCAGCAGTCCGCCCGCCTGCGCCACCACAAACCGCCCCGGCTCTACCAACAGCCTCACAGAGCCCATCCCCTCCACCGCCTTCGTCAGCGCCGCCGCATACTCCCGCACCTTGCGCGCCGCATCGAACTTCGGCTCCGTCAGCGAGTCGTTATAGTCAATCCCCAGCCCGCCTCCCGCATCCACCACCCGAATCGTGTGCCCATCTCCCCGCA
>CAZSWI010000554.1:0-1668 GCA_964610635.1 uncultured Acidobacterium sp. | reverse complement strand
AATTACCGCTGTAACGATGGCCCTTTGGTGCGCACCGTACGGGAATGGGGACGCACGAGGTGGGCATCGGGTTGACGCCGGGGAGGGATTCCGAGGTGTTTCTGCGCGGGCTACCTTCGTGGCATGAGTCAGGTCGCAGGCACATATCAGTCGGAATGGCAGGCAAGCCAGGTGCACAGCCTGGCGGGGCAAACGGCCACGGTGATCCAACGGGACGGAACGCGCAAGGAGATCCGGTTTGGCGCGGATGTGCGACTGCGGCGCGGAGGTGGGCGGCCGCCGGGGACGACGACGATCCTGCAGCCCGTGGTCGAAGGCCATCTTGCGGCGAGCGAGCTGGGGTTCGAACCTGAGGATCAGCAGCTGGAGCTGAGGGACGGGAGCGTTTTCAGGATTTCGTTCAGCTACCAGAGCTTCTTTTTTGCGATTGAACCGCTGACGGCAAAGAATCGGATGAGCTTGTGAGGCTTGTTCTGCCGAGTTTGGCCCGGGAGCTTTGTGGTGGGTCGCTCCGAGGGACTTCTCAGGGGACTTCTTAGGGCACTTCTTAGGGCCTCGACTCTCGTCAGACCGTGACACTTTCCTGATATTCCCCGAAAACTTCGCGCAGGGTTGAGGCGATCTCGCCGACGGTTGCGTAGCTCTCGACGGCTGCGAGAATCGCAGGCATCAGATTGGCGCCGGTGCGTGCATGGTCGCGGACGCCTGCGAGGGACGCTTGCCATTTGGCGGGGTCGCGACGGGCGCGGAGGGCGCGGACGCGGTCGATCTGCTTGCGCTCGAGGGCTTCGTCGATGCGCTGGGTGGGGATGGGAGGCTCGTCGTCGCGGGTGAAGCGGTTAACGCCGACAACGGTGGCATCGCCGGAGTCGATGGCGCGCTGATACTCGTAGGCGGCGTTCTGAATCTCCTGCTGGACCCAGCCTCGTTCGATGGCGCGGAGCATGCCGCCGAGTTTTTCTATCTGAGCGAAGTAGGCCTGGACCTGCTGCTCGATTTGACCGGTCAGCGATTCGATGCAGAATGAGCCGGCGACGGGGTCGATGGTATTGGCCACTCCGGATTCGCAGGCGATGATCTGCTGTGTGCGGAGAGCAATGCGGGCGGCTTCTTCGGTGGGCAGGGCGAGGGCTTCGTCGTAGCCGTTGGTGTGGAGGGATTGGGTTCCACCGAGGACGGCGGCCATGGCCTGGAGGGCGGTGCGGACGATGTTGTTTTCAGGCTGCTGCGCGGTGAGGGTGGAACCGGCGGTCTGGGTGTGGAAGCGGAGCATCCATGAGCGGGGATTTTTTGCGTGGAAGCGGTCGCGCATAATGCTGGCCCAGATGCGGCGGGCGGCGCGGAACTTGGCGATTTCCTCGAGGAAATTGTTGTGCGCGTTAAAAAAGAAGGAGAGGCGTGGGGCGAAGCGATCGATGTCGAGACCCGCGTCAATAGCGGCCTGGACGTAGGTAATGCCGTTGGCAAGGGTGAAGGCGACTTCCTGGGCAGCGGTCGAGCCGGCCTCGCGCATGTGGTAGCCGGAGATGGAGATGGTGTTCCAGTCGGGGAGATGCTCGCCGGCCCAGGCGAAGACGTCGGTGACGATGCGCATGGCGTGGCGCACGGGATAAATATAGGTGCCGCGGGCGATGTACTCCTTGAGGATGTCGTTCTGGATGGTGCCGG
>CAZSWI010000553.1:0-1688 GCA_964610635.1 uncultured Acidobacterium sp. | reverse complement strand
TGCCCATCTCGCGCTCCGCAGCCGTGCGCGCCTACGCCTCCGATTCCCCCCGCGCCACCCGATCCGCCGTCGCCATCCGCACATGCGCCTCGATCTCCGCATCCAGCTCCGCCTTCCGCGCCTCACCCCCAAAACGCCCACGCCAAAACCTCATCGCGCGTCCTCCTTGTTATCCGAGATTTTTCACCAGCCTCGCGGATCGAAGGCTACCCAATCCCAAAAACGATTTCTCTGCGCCCTCTGTGGCAAAAGGTCTTCCGACCTACGCCTCCAGAATTGAACTGATCGCCGCCACCATCGTCTCCCACTTCGAACGATCGTGCGCCAGCTGCCGCCGTCCCTCAGCCGTGATCCTGTAGAACCGCGCCCGCTGGTTCTGCTCCGTCTGCCGCCACTCCGCCGCAATCCACTTCTGCCGCTCCATCCGGTGCAGCGCCGGATACAGCGACCCCGTCTCCACCTGCAGCACCTCGCCGGACCGGCTCCGCAGCGCCTGGCTGATCCCATACCCATGCTGCGCCCCCCACTGCAGCGCCTGCAGGATCAGCATGTCCAGCGTCCCCTGCAGCAGCTCCACCCGATTGCGATACTTCTCACGCTCCAGCTTCACGATGTAGACAATCTACCCCCATGGCTGTAGATTGTCTACAGCACGGCTCCCACGAAGCGCCTTACACCAGGCGCCGTTCGCTGAATGTCTTCGTTAAACGCCCCTGCCAGGCGCTTTTCGCCAAAGGTATTCTGCTGAACGGCTTCCGCTAATCGCATTCAGCTAACCGCTTTTCGCTTGCAGTTAGGTCGCCCTACCCTCACCGCCCCGTCATAGCCTCGATGTGCTCCGGATAACGCGCCCCCTCAACATGAATCTGTTCCGCCGCATCTTCGATCTCCCGCAGGTCCTCCGCCGAAAGCGAAAGCTCAACCGCTCCCAGATTCTCCTTCAGCCGATTGAGCTTCGTCGTCCCCGGAATCGGCACAATCCATGGCTTCTGCGCCAGCAGCCACGCCAGCGCGATCTGCGCGGGCGTCGCCTTCTTCTCCGCCGCAATCCTCGTAAGCAAATCCACCAGCGCCTGGTTCGCCTTCATCGCTTCGGGCTGGAAGCGCGGCAGCTGTTTGCGAAAATCCTTTTCGCCGAACTCGGTCTTCGCATCCATCTTGCCGGTCAGAAAACCCTTTCCCAGCGGGCTGTACGGCACCATCCCAATGCCCAGCTCCGCCAGCAGAGGAATAATCTCCTGCTCCGGCTTTCTCCACCACAGCGAGTACTCATTCTGCAGCGCTGCGACAGGCTGCACCGCATGCGCGCGCCGGATCGTTCGCGCCCCTGCCTCGGAGAGCCCAAAGTGCTTCACCTTTCCCGCCGCGATCAGGTCTTTTACAGCGCCGGCCACATCTTCGATAGGAACATCGGGATCGACACGGTGCTGATAATAGAGGTCGATGTAGTCGGTCTTCAGCCGCTCCAGAGACTCATCCACTACCTTCCTGATGTGGTCCGGATGGCTGTTCAGCGTCTGCGTACCAAGCCTTCCATCTGGCACGCAGTTGAAGCCGAACTTTGTGGCAATCACCACCTTTTCGCGAATCGGCGAGAGCGCCTTGCCGACCAGACTCTCGTTTGTGAACGGCCCATAGACCTCGGCCGTATCGAAGAACGTGACCCCCATGTCCACGGCCTGATGAAT
>CAZSWI010000552.1:0-1694 GCA_964610635.1 uncultured Acidobacterium sp. | reverse complement strand
GAGCGCGGACCGTTCACCGCCGAGAGAGTCGGCGCTGCTGCCTGAGGCCCCGGCCCAGCCTTCCGTCCGCCACATCCAAGTGGAAGAGCGGTTGCCAGTCCGCCGGCTGCCGCCGCAGCCGCGGCATTCATCAGGAATTCGCGCCTGGTTTTTGGGCTGGCCTTTATACCTTCTTTTCCGATCACACCCGCATACTCCGCCATCATTCTCCTGCTCTGTGCCGCTGATCGGCGCCGGCCTTCTTCCACGATTCCATGCGGCTCGTCCAATGCAGGAAGCGCAGAAGATTTCCCTTCTCCCGCCACACAAACCCGAGCACGTCGCGCCCCTTCAGCTCTTCAGCTTTTTTGCCGGAGTAGGTCTCGATGCGCCATTTCAGATATTCGCTGCGCCAGGGGCGGAAGCGGTGACCGCTGGTGGCATTCCAGATAAATCGCAGAGACGCGAACAAAATGGCGGATCCTTTGATGTCGAGTATAGCGGGCGGATTGAACGAGGCGGCAGGAGGAAGGGGCACCCAACCTCATGCTGGAGGCGAGGACATACCGGCAAGCTTACGCAGCGCCTCGCGGTATTCGCGCATCACTTTTCTGCCCGCGCGCAATTGACGCTCAACTCCGGCAGAGTTCTGACCTGATGCCCGCTTGTTCTGCCCTCTTTTCTTCCGGCTTGCACTTCGATTCAACAGATAATCCTATCCGATTACCTCACTGCCCAGGCTTCAGAGCCACCTGCGGCGCCTCCTGCAACTGCCGCGCCCGCGCGCATAGCTTCTTCAGCTTGCCTTCAACGCTTGCATCGCCAATGTGCTCATCCTGCAGAACCCCGTCGGCGTCGATGGTAAAGGTATGCGGAATAGCCTCGACGCCGAACAGCCGCGAGACCGGGCCGGTGAATCCGCCATCCCGATACTGCACCCAGGTCATGCCGTTCTTCGCCACGAAGTCCTTCCACTTTGCCTCATCGCTGTCGAGGCTGATGCTCATCACTACCAGCGGCTCGCCTGCAAACTTTTTGGCAATATCGCGAACGTGGGGCAGCGCCTCGCGGCACGGCCCGCACCACGTCGCCCAGAAATCGATGAGCACGACTTTGCCGGCCAGGGAGTCAAGCGAAACCTGGCGTCCGTCGAGTGTGGTGACAGAAAACGCCGGCGCCATGCGCGCTCGCGCCAGGTCCACGTTGTCGAGATAACGCTGCGCTCGCTCCCGATCGGGGTCGTCGGGCCTGGCGACGTCAAGATACTTCCTGAACTGTGTCTTCGCCGCATCGTCGCGATTCAGCCGGGCCAGCGAGATGCCATCGTAAAAGCATGCATTGGAGGTTTTGGGGTACGCGGCCAGTGTTGTCTGAAATTCCTGATCGGCCGCGGCGTAGCAATCCGCCTTGTTTTTCTGCAGGCCCTCCCGATACTGGACCATCCCGCGCGCCATGTGCGCCTCGGCCGTCTGCCGGGGATCCTTCGCGTCCGCGATCAGCTGCTGCGCGGCGACATCGGCCGATTTGTAATCGCCGGTCTTGAGGCCGTACTCGATGATTTTGTAAGCGCACTTCTCGCAGTGCCCGCCGTCCTGCTTATCGGCCTTCTTGAAGGAATCCAGCGCGGACTCAGGCTGGTTATGGTGAAGCCAGTCGAGGGCTTCCTGGTAAGTCTTCTGCGCCTTTGGGTTGGTGGGACCCTGAGCCTCCTGGGC
>CAZSWI010000551.1:0-1695 GCA_964610635.1 uncultured Acidobacterium sp. | reverse complement strand
TGCACGGCAAAGATGGAGACCTGCGAGGTCTCCATGTCGGCCAGCACCTCGGCGGGCATGTCGGTGAGCGGGCGCGGCGCCAGGTCTTCCAGAATGAAGGCGTTCCACGGGCAGCCCCGCTCGGCCAACTGCTCGGCCAGAGCGGCAGCGATGGGCTCGGTGACGCGATCCGTAATGAGCGTGACCTTCTCCGCGGGGTCGATGCGCAGGCAGGTAAGGACGGCGGAACGCGCGCCGGGGACGAACTCGGCGGGGTAGGCGAGCGAGAGCAGGTGTGCAGCGGCTTCGGTCATGCGCGGGGAACGGACCCTCCGTAAATAGGATACGGAATCAGGAAGGATTGGGGAAACTTCGCTGGAGAACCAATTGAAAAGTTCGCGCCTCCTGAGATTCGGGGAGCCCCGATTCCCGGCGCCAAACTTTTGTCGCCCAGATACGATCCTGTGTACACTCCTTCTTGCGAGTTGGGAGCGATTTCCAGGCCCGTTTTCATCGTCCTTGCCGGCGTTGAAATCCTTGCTCCGGCTAGCGCTGGAGTGCTTAACTGAAGTTGGTTTCTGGGGAGAACAATGGCAGAACAAGGAGTAGTCTTCACGCCGTCGAAAGGTACCCCGACTTCGTTGCCTGAACCGGGGATACGCCGCCAGGTTTTGGCCTACGACCCGAACCTGATGCTGGTTCGGCACCAGTTGGAGCGGGGCTGGAAGGGCGCCAGGCATAAGCACCCGCATTCGCAACTCATCTATGTTGTGCGCGGATGCATCCTGTTTGAGGGCGATGGCAAGACCATCGAAATGGACGCCGGCGACAGCGTCGTTGTTGGCAGCAACGTCGAACACCAGGCATCCGCCCTTGAGAATTCCGAGGTGCTCGACGTGTTCACGCCCTATCGCGAGGACTATGCGACGCATTAAGGAACCACCGAACCGCTGAGAATCTATAGCCCGGCCGCGGTCTCCTTTGCCATGTAATCGACCACGGCTTTCATGTCGTTGTTGGACTCTTCGAAGACCTTGAGCTGGCGGTCCGCGCCGGTGCCGGTCTTGAGGATGGTGCGGATGCCGTCGATCGCATCGCGGCTGCCGAGTTCATCCACAACCGGATCGACCAGTGCGAGAAGCTCCTCGATCAGGTCGCGCAGGGGCACCTCCTGCTGCTTGCCGAAGTCGATCAGCTTGCCGTCCAGCCCGTAGCGCACCGCGCGGAATTTGTTCTCCATCAGCAGCGGGCGCGCGTATTGGCGGAAGTCCTGATTGGCCTCGTGCAGTTTATAGAGATAGGCCGCCGTGGCCTGAATCAGCGCGGCGATGGCCACCGACTCCTCGGCGCGCAGGGGAATGTCGCAGGCGCGCACCTCGACCGTATCGAAGAAAGGATGGGGGCGAATGTCCCACCAGATCTTCTTGCCGTTATCGATGCAGTTTGTACGCACCAGCAGGCTGACGTAATTCTCGAATTCGGAATAGCTTGAAAAGGCGTCGGGAATGCCGGTGCGGGGAAAGTTCTCGAAGACCTTGGCGCGATAGCCCTTGTAACCGGTGTTGATTCCCAGCCAGAAGGGCGAGTTGGTGGCCAGAGCCATGATGTGCGGCAGAAAATAGCGCATCGAGTTCATGATGCGGATGGCCGCTTCGCGGTCCTCGATGCCCACATGCACGTGCAGGCCGAAGATGAGGTTGGCGCGGGCTACCAGTT
>CAZSWI010000550.1:0-1700 GCA_964610635.1 uncultured Acidobacterium sp. | reverse complement strand
GCGCGATCTGCGCAATCTTCGCCGTCATCATCTGCCAGTACGCCTTGATGTGCGGGAAATTATCCAGCAGCAATCGCCCCACGGCGATCTGCCGAATATCCGTCAGCCCGGTCGTCTTCGACAAGTGCCCCAGCGCCGTGTTCTCCGGATGAAACGCCAGCGGAATAAACGTCTGGAAGCCGCCCGTCTCATCCTGCAGCGCCCGCAGCTTCAACAGATGATCGACGCGGTCTTCGTCATTTTCAATATGCCCGTAGAGCATCGTCGCGTTCGATTTGAGGCCGAGATTGTGCGCCGCCCGCGCCGTCTCCAGCCACTCATCGCCGTCAATCTTGTGATCGCAGATGAAGTGCCGGATCCGATCCGCAAAAATCTCCGCGCCGCCGCCGGGCAGCGAATCGACGCCGGCCTCTTTCAACTTCACCAGCGTCGCCGGAATCGTCAGCTTCGCGCGCTTCGCCAGAAACGCGACTTCCACCATCGTGAACGCCTTGATATGGACCAGCGGAAACCGCTCCTTCAGCCCGCTCACCAGATCCAAAAAATACTCAAACGGCAAATCTGGATGCAGCCCGCCAACGATATGAAACTCCGTCACCGCCTCGCTGTAGCCCGACGCCGCCGTCTCCCACGCCTGCTCCAGCGCCATCGTGTACGAGCCGGCCGCGCCCTTCGTCCGTCCAAACGCACAAAGCCGGCAAGCCGCCACGCAAACGTTGGTGGGATTGATATGCCGGTTGACGTTGAAGTACGTCACATCTCCGTGCATCCGTTCGCGTACCAGGTTCGCCAGCCAACCCACCGCCAGCACATCGCCGGAGCGATAAAGAGCCAGGCCATCGTCGAAGCTCAGCCGCTCGCCTGCCTCGACTTTCCCTGCAATCGGGGCCAGGCGCGGATCGTCAGTCTGAAAAGGATGCGGGATCATTCTCCTTTCCATGATAATTCACGGACGCATTCACCCGCGTCGACCACTCACACCCGCCAAAACCCTGCGCTCGCGGGTGATACCATGCCTCCAGAACTTTTCCAGTCAAGAACCACTTTTGGAACCTCTCATTGCGGCAACGAAAACCATTGCTGATTTTTCTGCTCTTGTGTTGTCTGCTTCCATCCCTCGGGATCGCGCAGCAACAAATGCAAGCCGCGTTCCCTCCCGTCACTTCATTCAACCTCGACAAGCAGAAGGTCGCCCTGCCTGGTGAACTCGAAGGCCAGACCAATCTGTTGCTGATCTCCTTCAAGCCGGAACAGCAGACCGACATCAACTCGTGGCTGCCCGCCGCACAGGCCCTGCAGCACTCCAATTTTCAGTTTCACTACTACCAGCTCCCCGTAGCCGAGCGCGAAAACTTCATCTTCCGCTGGTGGGAAACCTCCTCGATGCGCAGCGATCAAACTGATCCCGCGACGTGGCACTGGACCATTCCGCTGTGGGTCGATCGCCACAAATTCATGGCCGACCTCACCATCCCCAACGACAAGCAGGTGGTCTCGCTCCTCATCGACCGTCAGGGACGCATCCTGTGGCGATCCTCGGGCCCGATGGGCCCCGATAAGAGAACCGCCCTGATGGCCGCCGCCGGCGCACACTAAGCTCTCCATACCATCTCGGAACAAAAGCCCCTTACGATGATTGCGGGGTGTGTGGGGGCTTCACCCGTCCGTACATAAACCGGATATGTCGGCGTGGACGGGCT
>CAZSWI010000549.1:0-1704 GCA_964610635.1 uncultured Acidobacterium sp. | reverse complement strand
CGGATCGCGGGGGATGTGGTGACGAAGTAAGGGTACAGGGTGCAGGGTGCAGGGTGCAGGGTACAGGGTGCAGGTTACAGGTCGCGGGTTACAGGGTACAGGTTAGACGGTGAAGTCGCGACCCGGTTTCGCCTGGTGATTGCCCGGTTTCAGGTCTACTTAAGGACGGTATAGTGCAGCTTGACCGAGCCGTCTGAGAACTTCGTCGAGGAGATAAGTTTTAGGGGCACGGTGCGGCGGGCGGGCGCAATCAATGGAATGCCCTCGCCGATCAGCGTGGGGATCATGTGAATCATAAAGTCGTCGATCTCTCCTTCGTTGAGAAACGACGCGATGATTCCGGCGCCACCCATCATCCAGATGTCTTTGCCCTTTTTCTTCCGCAGGCGGGTTGCGAATGCTTTGATGGGTTCGCTGACGAACTCAACGCCCGGGGGCGGTGGTGACGGCGGGGCGCTGCGGCTGAAGACATAGTTGTTAACGTTTGTATCGAAGGCCGAGCCGGGCACGCCTTTCTTCTGAAAGTCGAGCGCCATATCGTAAGTCTTCCTGCCCCACAGGATGGTGTCGATCGACCGATAGAAGGCACCCATGCCATAGTTGCCCTTCGGGGCCGGACGGTCGAGCCAGTCGACGGAGCCGTCGGACCGGGCAATGAAGCCGTCGGCGCTGGTGGCGACGGAGACGATGATCCTGCACTTGCGGACCATGGCGGTAGAGGCAGCGGTCAAATCTTAACCCGGAGGATGTCGGGATTTCCATTGGGAGAATGATGTGGTTCGGTTCTCTGGCATCCATTCCGCAGGGGCGAGCGATAGACTCGCATGGATGGCTGCAAAAATCTCTGAGAAAAAGTGGATTTGTGTTTTCTGCGCTTCGGCTGCGGGGGCGTCTCCTCTTTATTTAGAGGCTGCGAGCGAGTTGGGGCGGTTAATCGCGCTGCGCGGCTGTGGGCTGGTGTACGGCGGCGCGTCGGTGGGCGCAATGGGCGCGGTTGCGGACGCGGCTCTGGCTGCGGGCGGCGAGGTGGTCGGCGTGATTCCCGACGTGATTCGGGAGCGCGAGATCGATCACAAGGGGCTGACGGAGCTGCATGTGGTGCGGACGATGCATGAGCGCAAGGCTCTGCTGGCAGAGCGGACCGATGCGTCTGTAGCGCTGCCGGGCGGTTATGGGACGCTCGACGAGTTCATCGAGGTGGTGACGTGGGCGCAGCTGGGGATTCATGCGAAGCCCTGCGTGCTGGTGAACCTGACTGTCAATGGGGGCGGGTTTTTTGATGGACTGCTCGCGTTTCTGGATCACTGCGTCGAGCAGGGGATGATCCAGGCCGGGAATCGAGGACTGGTGCAGGTGGGTCCGGGCGCTGCGGAGGCTTTGGAGTTGGTGGAGCGGACGTGGCAGGCGCGGGCGGAGGTTCCGCTCCATGATGTGCGACTGGATGAAGTGATCCGGTAGCGCTTCACCCTTCGAGCAGAGTCGATGGCGGAGGAACAGGAAGCTCGGCAACGGGAGCCCGCTCAGGAACATGGGCAGGCGCGGCCTGTTATCAGAGGCTGTTGCCGACGGTGTTGAATTCGTTGTCGATTTTGTTCGCCAGGCCCCTCAGGGCCGTGATGGCGGCAACCGCAATGAGAGCGGCGATGAGGGCATACTCGATCAGGTCCTGACCGGAGTCGTCGGAGAGCAGGGGCATAGCGCGGC
>CAZSWI010000548.1:0-1707 GCA_964610635.1 uncultured Acidobacterium sp. | reverse complement strand
ACCCAGGGCTTGAGCATCGACTCGACGGTCGGATCGATGAGCGATCCGGAGAAATACTCGAGCTGCAACGTGTCGACCTTCGATGACTTCACGTTCAGACCCGGCGTGGCCTGGGCGTTCTTCACGATCTGCGCGCAGGCGCATTTCACGACATTGGGGATCGTAGCCAGACCGGCCGTATACGTGACCTGAACCTCGTTGTAAGGAAGACCCAGGATGTTGAGCGGGAAGATCAGCTCACCGGTGTCGGCGAAAGAGTCGACCGTGGCAGGATCGACGGTGGTCCATGCGCCAGGCAGCGAAAACGCCCAGAGAACCTCTTCCTGCAGTGGATAGACGATCTGGCCGCGCCGCGGTTTCGCATAGCGCGCCAGGATCGACACGAAAGGCAATGTGGCCGGGGCGATCGGCGCCAGCGGCAGATGACTGAGTCTTGCAGTTTGCGAACCTTCCACAATGCGCAGACGTTCGGTGTATTGCGTTGGGTCAAGACTGGTGCGGCGGCAGTGGCTGTCGATGAGCGACGACGCGACGGCGATCCAGTCATCGGTGACATCGGAAGCCAGTCCGTACGCCTGGTATTCGGTTGGCTGAAGATAAGACGCCATTAGGTTCTCCTTGATGAAACAGAGCTCACGCCACGGGGCTCAGGGCACAGAGCTCAGAGCACAGAGATCGGAGCACAGAGATCGGAGCACAGAGATCGGGGGGCCGGCCCAGGTTTGAACCGGCCCCCCTCTTCAAAACTCCGCTCGGTTTGCGGAGTACGGCATTCGATTAACGGTCGACCAGCACCTGGTAATGGGCGTAGCCGGCGCCCTTGACCACCGGCGCGCCGAACTTCACGACCACATGCTGGGAAGCCAGCGAGCCGGGCAATCCGAGCTGGAAGACGCGCGGATTGGGATCGCTGAGCCAGTGATATTCGATCAGGTCCTCGGTCACGATGTAGGCAGGCAACACCGCAGTGCCGGAGCCCGGGGTGCCGGTGTAAGCCAGCGACCACTCCGGGATCAGCGGCAGCTCACCCGCCTGGGTGGTGAGCATCTTCACCGTGAAGCCGGCCGCGATTTCCTTCGTATTCAGAACCACGTTGAACTCCGACTTCATCTCGCGATCGATCAGATCGAGAAGCACCGGGTTCGCGTAGATGGCCGTCGGCCGCACCGCGAAGCTGGTGTTGGCGCACATCAGCGCGATGGTGGATTTCAGGCCATCGGTAATGCTGGCCGTGGTCCCGATCGTCGTGGTGTTCCCACCTGCGGCGATCTGTCCGGCGGCCCCGAAGTACTGCATGGTGGTGGATGTGCTCAGCGAGGTGTCGCTGCCATTCCACAGCGCGACATCATGGGCCAGCATCACGCCATCGATGGTGTCCACCAGGTCCTTGGCCTGCAGATAGGCGAATTGCTTCTGTTGCGAGCCCAGCTCCATGTCGAACAGGTTGTAGTTGAGCTGCGCGACGATCGCCTTCAGGGGCACGCTGCGCTCGACGCGAGTGGGTGTGACCACGGGCGCGACGATGTTGCGTGGATCGACGAAGCCGGCGGTCGACGGATTCGGAATCGCCGTCTGCTCGAAATAGCGCGAGGGATGTCCCGTCGCCGGAACCTGCTTGATGCGCTGCCCGAAGAGATTGCGGCGCCGGACGATGTCGAGGATCTCGGTCTGATAGAGAGGAACTTCAATCGCGCCGGGTCCGATGTA
>CAZSWI010000547.1:0-1718 GCA_964610635.1 uncultured Acidobacterium sp. | reverse complement strand
ATGTCGCCGTCCCCAGCGGTGCTGCTGACAGAAAACTCCGTGCCCTTTGCCGACGGAACCGACAGCATCACGATCCCCCTGGCGCTGAAAGACGCGAGCGGAAACGACATTACAACAGCGCAGCTCAAGGGCGGCTCGGCGGCAACCGATGCCACTGCTGCCGATCCCGCGGCGGGCGTGGCCACCTACTCCAGCCTCTCGGTGAGTCAACCGGGAACGGCCGACACGCTGACTGCGAGTCTGACGCTGAACGGCTCGTTGAAGCCAGCTTTCGCCATCTCCGCGGCCAGCACCCCGTTCATCGTGAACCATGAAGTGACACAGTTGGCGTTTACTCCTTCTCCCGCATCGCAAATTGCAGCGGGCGCAAGCTTGGGCAACCTTACAGTGCTGGAAAAGGACATCAACGGCGACACGGTGACAACGGCAAGCGATCCGATCGCCCTGACGGTTGCCCTTGGCAGCGGCACTCCGGTTTCACTTGGGACGGTTTCGGCGATCAATGGCGTCGCCACATTCGTAGCCATTTCCGCGCCGACATTGGCAAGCACCACGCAATACATCTACACCGCATCGATTACCAATGTGGGCAGCTCGGCGACTGCGGCAACGGCGCAGCAAACCGTGACCGCCGCCGCGGCCTATAAAATCGCGGCCTTCAGCGGCTCGGCGCAGAGCGCGGTCATCGGCGCACAGTTCACTGCTTCCCTGACCGCTCAAGTGCAGGATCAATACAAAAACCTGGTTCCTGGAGCGGCGGTGGCATTCGCGGCAGTGCCGGCAGCAAATGGTGCCAGCGCTTCGCTTTCAGCTCCGACGCCGTCAACCACAGACGCTAACGGTTCGATCAGCGTGACGGCAACGGCCAATGGCGTGGCCAGCGCCTCGCTCAGTACGCCTTACTCTGTGACCGCGACCGTAAGCGGAGTAACCCAGTCCGCGTCGTTTTCGCTGGTGAATACACCCGCATCCACGTCGCTGACGATGAGCCCCTCGCCGGCGAGCCCAGTTTACGGGCAGGCACTGACGATCACAGCGCAGATTTCGCCCAGCGCGGTGCTGACATCTTCGCCGAGCGGCAAGGTTTCCTTCAGTGAAGGCAGCACGCTTCTCTCGGCGGGCAGCACGGTGACAAGCGCAAGCGCCAGTTATCAAATCACCGTGCCCACTTCGGGCGCGCATAACTATTCGGCAACCTACCTGGGCGACTCTAACTTCCAGGCCAGTCAACCGGGGAGCTTGCAAATCAATGTAGGCGAGGCAACTTCAACGCTGAGCGGGCCATCCGCGCCCAGCTTTGTGTATGGCGCGGGAGGCACAATTGGGATTGCGGTGGCGGGGCAATTCAGCGGCGCGGGCATCGCGCAGCCCGCGGGCAGCGTGAGCTACAGCATCGACAGCGGAGCAGTGCAGACGGCTCCGATCGCAAACGGAAGCGCAACCCTGACTGTGCCGGGAACGCTGGCAGCAGGTAAACACTCGATTGCTGTCAGCTATCAAGGAGACGGCACAAATTACGCAGCGGCGCAGAGTATCACGGTCAATTTCAACGTGACTCAAGCGCAATTGACTGTCACGGCCAATAGCACGAGCAAGACCTACGGCGCGGCAGTGACGTTCGCGGGGACTGAGTTCACCACTTCAACCCTGTTCAACGGCGACTCGGTCAGCAGTGTGACGCTAACTTCGGCGGGTGCGCCAGCGACGGCAACAGTGTC
>CAZSWI010000546.1:0-1724 GCA_964610635.1 uncultured Acidobacterium sp. | reverse complement strand
GGTTGTCCAGAATTTGCGTGCGCAGGACGGCTTCCATATTGAGCCGCTGCCAGTTCCGCGGCGCGTGAGCACTCAATTCGGCGTTGCGGGCCGGGTCCAGCAGAAATTGGGCCGCGGCGGCGGTTCCGTTGGCGCCCAGGCCGGCAATGACCAACACGGGCCGGCCGGTGGTTTGGTCGAAGATGCGGGCCACAATGGCGTAGTCCTCGGAGACACTGCCGGCGGTTGGCGCCAGATTGACGTGCCACCCTCCCTGTTCCGGATGACTGCGGTCCTCAATGGCGAAAATATAGGTATCAGGACGCCGGATGAAGTGGTAGCGCAGCGGTTCGGTAACGCGCATGGTCCAAACGTTGTCGATGCCGCCGATCAGCACGCTGGCTCCGCGCTGCAAGTCGGGGTAGGTCGCCTGGGTGGAGAGTTCGAGGGAATAGGGTTTGTTGTGCTGCGCCAGGAAGGCCACAATACCGGATTGGGCCTGAATGTCGCGGTAATTCACCATTTCGCCCATTCGCAACAAGCTGATGAGCGTGCCGTTTTGATTGGCAGGCAGTTCGGGAGTTGCGCGGATCGTGGCGGAGAGGTCGGCAAGCACGAGCTGCACCTGTCCGGGTTCGCTGAGGATAGGTGCCCAGAGCTGCCGGTCGGCTGACTGCCCAGCCTGGCCGGCTAGCCACCAATAGAGGACCCCAGCCGCCAGGAGGAACCCCGCGGTTCCAGACGCAAGCTTGAGCAAGAAACGCCTGCGTCCGGCCTCTCCCGCTGTTGCGGGGATGCCAAGGCCCGTTTCAACATGCGTTTGTTCGGGTTCCGAACTCCAGACTTCGTGAATTCCTCCAGAAGTAGATAGAGCTTCCAAGGCGCTCTCTTGTTCGCGGGCCTGCTCGTCGTCGTGGCGCCCGTTCGGGGGGACGGGTCGAAATACCGGGACGTAGCTGCCCGGACGAAGGTCGATCTGCAACTCGGTGCGGTGCTCCGGCTGGTGATAATACTGTGCGATCCGTTTGCGAACCTCGCCGGCCGTTAGGCGCACCACCGTGTCCTGATTGGTGTCATAGTCGGGTGGGCGATGGAAGACGGTGACGCCGAGAAGCCGCTCTTTCAGCAGCTCTTCGTTGCGATTCAGTGCTTGTTCCACCAGGTAGCGCAGCAAGTTGGGGTAGCGTTTGCTATTGCGAAAGAGGGGACTCTCCAGCATCCGCTCCAACTGGGCGTAGACAGCTTTACGGTCTACGTCTGTCGAGGGGAACCAATCGCCGGAATGTTGATCTGATTCCATGGTTGTGTGACGTGCCACGGCTACCGTTTGTCAGTGCATGCGCGCGCGGTCTCGATCTTCCTCACCGATTAACGTAGCATACGTCTCCCGCGCAGGGGCTGAAAAAGCGTCATAAACAAGAAAACAAGAAGGTTTAGCCTCAGTCACAGAGCTGAATCATCCTGCACACCGTAGCAGCCTTGCGCCCCCCCTTGCCTAGCCCCTACCATTGTGCCCGGATTGATTGCGTTGGCTGGAGTGGCGCCAAAGTCAGCCTAGAGCCACGACTTCTGGGACCACCGCCGCGACGATCCAAATAGAGAGGCGGAATATTGTGATGACGCGATCGAATTGCCGGAGCCGCGCCCTATGCGCGCTCGCCCTGGCTGCAGCTTTTGTGACGGCCCCACTTGCTGTTGCTCAGTTCCCTGGGATGCCGCAGCCGAAGCACTATCCCTGGTCGGAT
>CAZSWI010000545.1:0-1738 GCA_964610635.1 uncultured Acidobacterium sp. | reverse complement strand
TGATGCGGAAGATTTCGCCCTGCATGGCGTCCGTCGGGGCAACGTAAATGGCCTGGTAGAAGCCCCAGATCATGAGGGCGATGGTGAGGAGGACGTAAAGGGCGATGGCGGCTTTTTTCATGGGGATCCTGATCGAACCTTTTTAGTGTACGACGGGGATGTGCGGGTGGGGTCGATCGAGGGGCGGAGAAAGAGTTTCGCAGGGAGGGTTCACCAGACAGCAAAAGGCTCCGGGTGGTCACTCCGGAGCCCTTTTTGCAATTCACATTCTCGCCAGTGGCTGGCGCGCCGCCTGAGACACACTCCAAATTTACCAGATGCGCTTGAATTGTCAAGTGAGCCGAAGCGATAAGCGGAGTAGGTTGAACAAAAATGCCCATTCTGACTCCCAGAATGGGCCGGTCGGGGCAGCGGAGGGCAGGAGAGTTGAACTCCCAGAGCTGACCAAAGCCCTGCGACCGTATCTCAGACGGCGTCCAGTACCTACTGAAGATGCCCTCCAGACACGAGTGGCTGAGATACAGCGGATGCTAGCACGTCGAGTGAGAAGGGTTGGAATTACTAAAGTCCGCTACTCGGCGTGGAAGACGACGTCGAACAGCAGCAGGCTGGCGGTGGTGAAGATGATGTCGTAGCCGAGCAGGAGCTTGATCCAAAGGGAGGGGTCGCTTTCGCCGGTAAGAATGGACGTAGTCGCCTGCACCATGGCCAACAGAGCGGGGATGAATATTGGAAAGAGAATGATCGAAAGCAATAACTCGCGGTTGCGGCTGCTGATGGAGAGCGCGGCGAAGAAGATGCCGTTGGCGACCAGCGCCCATGTGCCCAACGGCAGCACCAGCAGAAGGAGCCAGCCCTGCCCTTGAATGCGAAGGTCGTAGAAGACGACGAAAAGCGGGGCCAGGATGACTTGAACGATGGAGACAAAAAGAAAGTTGACGATGACTTTGGCCAGGAAGAGATCGGCGCCGGGTGCGGGCGACATGCGCTGAGCATCGATGACGTTGTGGCGAATCTCCCGTGCCCAAGCCTGGTTGAGTGCGCTCACCGAGGCGAACATGGTGGCCACGCAGAGGACGCCGCCCGCGATCTGGCGTGAAAATTCGCCATGCGGGTCGAAGGCGACGGAGAAAAGCACGACGACCAGCAGGGAAAAGAAGAGCATGGAGATGATGGCGTCGAGCGAACGCCATTCGATGCGCAGGTCTTTGACCAGATGGGTCCAGAGGGCGCGGGTCATCGGGTGTGACCCTCCGGAGTTGATGAGGACTTCGTGAGGTCGGCGGTCTGGACTTCGACCTCGAGGGCATGTGCGGCGCGCAGGTAGTCCGCCGGGCTAAGGATGAGTTGCACGCCGCGAGAGCCGGCTGAGACGCTGATCTGGTCGAAGAGGATTGCGGTTTCATCGACAAAGACGGGGAACTGCTTTTTGGCGCCGAAGACAGTGACGCCGCCGCGAATGTAACCAGTGAGCGGCTGAACATCTTTGAGAGAAACCATTTCGGCTTTGCGAAGTCCGGCCGCGCGGGCGAGCTTTTTGAAATCGAGTTCGGCGTCGCCGGGAATGACGGCGAAGACATAGTCGTTGGAGCCGCCTGTGGTAAGGAGGGTCTTGAAGACCTGCTCGGGAGGCATGCAGATCTTCTTGGCCACAGTAATGGCGGAAAGGTCGTTGGGATCGACTTCGTACTCGCGGAGTTCGAAGGGGATGCCGAGCGATTCGAGGAAGCGTGCGCCG
>CAZSWI010000544.1:0-1739 GCA_964610635.1 uncultured Acidobacterium sp. | reverse complement strand
GTGACGGGGTCGACGATCATACCGGACTCGGAGCGCTTGACCTTGTCGATTTCGCCGGCCTGCTGCTCGATGGTGAGGTTGCGATGGACGATGCCGAGACCGCCCTGCTGGGCCATGGCGATGGCCATGCGGGATTCGGTAACGGTATCCATGGCGGCCGAGAGGAGCGGAGTGGTGAGCGGGATGCGCTGGGTGAGGCGGGTGAGGGTGCTGACGTGCGCGGGGGCTACTTCGCTCCAGGCAGGAGTGAGGAGGACATCGTCAAATGTAAGGGCTTCGGCGAGAGGGTACTCGATCATGATGTAGTGATGCGCTTGGAGCGGCTGCGTTTCAAGGCGGTGTTGAGGCGAGCGGGTTCCTGCAATTGTAGATCAGCTTTCAGCGGAAAACCGGTCCAGCGGAAAGCGGTTAGCGAAAACGTTTAGCGAAAAGCGGTTGGTGGGGAGCGGGCAGCGACGAAGCGGTCTGCGAGAAGGGGTTGGCGTTTCATCGCTGTTTCAAACGAAATGCCAGTGCCGAGAATTGACTCATCGGCACTGGCAAAGCCGGAGCTGCTGTTGCAGCGGCTCCGGAAAGCGGTTAGTCGTCGCCAGGCGCGCCGGCGGGGACTTCTTTGTCTTCGCGGGGCGAGATGTTGGGGGTGGTTTCGCGGCCTGGCATGGCGGCGCGGCCGGAGTAAACGCGCCAGGTGCGCTCAACGTCGTCGGTGGCTTCTTTCAACAGCTCTGCGGCGGTGTCAGGATGGGCGCGCAGGAGCATGGTGTAGCGCGACTCGTTGTAGATGTAGTCCTTGAGGGGGATGGACGGTGCGCGGGAGTCGAGGAAGAAGGGGTTCTTGCCTTCTTCGCGGACGGCCGGGTTGTAGCGCATGAGCGGCCAGTAGCCGGAGTTGACGGCGGCCTTCTGGTGATCGAGGCCCTGCGACAGGTCGTAGCCATGGGCGATGCAATGGCTGTACGCGATGATGATCGCGGGTCCGGGCCAGGCTTCGGCTTCCTGGAAGGCTTTGACGGTGTGGCTGTCGTTGGCGCCCATGGCGATGCGCGCGACGTAGACTGAGCCGTAGGCTACGGCTTCCATGGCCAGGTCCTTCTTGCTGGTGGATTTGCCGCCGGCGGCGAACTTGGCGACTGCTCCGCGGGGGGTGGACTTGGACATCTGGCCGCCGGTGTTGGAGTAGACCTCGGTATCGAGGACGAGGATTTTGACGTTTTTGCCGGAGCCGAGAACGTGGTCGAGGCCGCCAAAGCCGATGTCGTACGCCCAGCCGTCTCCGCCGATGATCCAGACGCTCTTGCGGACGAGGGTGTCGGCGATGGCGCTTAGCGAGCGGGCTTCGACGGAGTCGATGGTTGCGAGCTTCGCGCGGATCGCGACGACCCGCTGGCGTTGGGCGTTGACGCCGTCCTCTTTCGACTGATCGGCGTCGAGGGTGGCGCGGACAAGGTCTTCGCCAAGGATCGGTGTTAGTTTGGCGACGAGGTTTTCGGCATAGGAGCGCTGCTGATCGACGGCGAGGCGCATGCCCAGGCCGAATTCGGCGTTGTCCTCGAAGAGGGAGTTGGACCAGGCTGGGCCGCGGCCCTCGTCGTTCTGGCAGTAGGGTGTGGTGGGCAGATTGCCGCCGTAGATGGAGGAGCAGCCGGTGGCATTGGCGATGAGCAGGCGGTCGCCGAAGAGCTGTGTGAGCAGCTTGATGTAGGGAGTTTCGCCGCAGCCGGAGCAGGCGCCGGAGAACT
>CAZSWI010000543.1:0-1751 GCA_964610635.1 uncultured Acidobacterium sp. | reverse complement strand
GCGCCGCGTTCGTCATCGTCGTCCAAGCTGTTCCGTCGTAATGCAGAATCACGCCGGCGTAATTGTAGGATTCCGCATCCTCCAGGATTTCGCCTGCCGCGAATACGTCGGAAGGCGACGAGCCCCAAACGCTGTAAAATATTTCGTAGCCCTCGAACGGGAATGTCATGTCCGTCCAAGACGTTCCGTCGTAATGCACAATTGAGCCGTAGGTGCAGTCGATGTCGACCCCGCCCACCGCGAACACGTCGGAAGAGGAGGTTCCCCAGACGCCATAAAGGGGTCGCGCGTCTTCGTCCATCGGCGTCCAGGACGTTCCGTCGTAATGCAGAATTAAGCTTCCGGATTTCAACCACCAACTGCCTACCGCGAACGCGTCGGACGGCGATGTTCCCCAAACGTCATGAAGGAACCACCCGTATACGGCGACCGTCGTCGCCGCCCAGGAGGTTCCGTCGTAATGCAGAATCTGCGCGCCATTACCATCCCAGCCGGCCACGAACACATCGGACGGCGACGTTCCCCATACGCCGTTCAGGCACTCGGAGGTTCCCGTTGTCGATTCCGTCCAGGACGCGCCGTCGTAATGCAGAACCACGCCGTCGTAGTTGCTGTCGAAGCTTGCCGCAAACACGTCGGAGGGCGACGAACCCCAGATGCCGGCGGCCCACAGGGGCGCATTGGTATTTGTCCAGGACGCTCCATCGTACTGCAAAGTCGCGCCCCCCGTCGCGAACACGTCGGAAGGCGACGTCCCCCAGACGCCGTTAAAGGACGCCGGCGCGCCGCTTGTAATCGCCGTCCAGGATGTACCGTCGTAATGCTGCATCCAGCCGACTGCGCCCACCGCGAACACGTCGGATGGCGACGTGCCCCACACGCCGTTGCCGCCCCCGGGTGAGGTCATCGCGGTCCACGTCGCGCCGTCGTAATGCAAGATCGACTTGCTGTCGGGCTCGCCGCAGCCGACCGCAAATACGTCGGACGGCGAGGATCCCCAGACGTCGAACAGGAACGCGATGTTATCGGTCGGAAACGTCATCGTCGTCCAGGACGTCCCGTCGTAGTGCAAAATCACGCAGCTGTCGGTGATGGGGGAACCCACAGCAAACACGTCGGACGGTGAGGATCCCCAGATGCCTTCAACGATCGCGTTTTCGGTCGGGGTCGCCATCGTCGTCCACGACGTCCCGTCGTAGTGCAAAATCGCGCCCCCCGCCGCAAACACGTCCGACGGCGACGTTCCCCAGATGGCGCAATGGTAGTAAACGCCACTTGTGGGCATCGTCGTCCAAGAACCGCCGTCGTAATGCAGAATTACGCCGTCGCCGGATTTGACGCCGCCCGCGGCAAACACGTCCGAGGACGACGATCCCCACACGCCGTAAAGCCCCGATGCGGTTCCGCTCGCCATTGGCGCCCAGACCGTTCCGTCGTAATGCAGAATCACGCCCGCCACCGGCCAGCCATCGGGATCGGATTGCTTGCCGACCGCGAACACGTCCGAGGGCGACGCCGCCCAGACGCCCCAAAGATCCCCGGTCGATACGCCTGTCGTTCCCGACCAGGAAGCGCCATCGAAGTGCAGAATTGTGCCGTTGTTCCCGACGGCGAACACGTCGGCAGGAGATGTTCCCCAGACGGAGTTGACGTCGTTGCCCTGCGGCAGCGGGTTGAGCCAACACCAGCCGTCCACGCTGCAAACGCCGGAACTGTTTGGGGTGACGTCATCGTTATCGTCGTCGTCGCCA
>CAZSWI010000542.1:0-1755 GCA_964610635.1 uncultured Acidobacterium sp. | reverse complement strand
GGCCGGGGCCTCAGGCAGCAGCGCCGACTCTCTCGGCGGTGAACGGTCCGCGCTCATTGCGCGCGCATGCGGCGGAACACGGCATGCTGGTGGGTTGCGCGGTGGTTCCGGAAAAGCTCGACGGCGAGCCCGATTATGCGCGCACGGTGGCCGAGCAGGCGAGCATTCTGGTTCCTGAAAACGCTCTGAAGTGGGGGCCACTGCGGCCGGCTCCGGACCAATACGATTTTCGCAAAGCAGATGACGTGGTGGTCTTTGCCCTTTCGCACGATCAGAAGGTGCGCGGGCACAATTTGTGCTGGCACGAAGCACTGCCTTCGTGGTTCGCGGGCACGGCCACCAAAGACAACGCGGCGCAATTCCTCACGCAGCACATCCTCACGGTTGCCGGACGCTATGCGGGGAAGCTGCATTCATGGGACGTGGTGAACGAAGCGATCGATGTGAAGGGCGGGCGGCCGGATGGGCTGCGCGACTCGCCGTGGCTGCAGCTGGCCGGGCCGGGATATATCGAGCTTGCGTTTCGCACCGCGCGTCAGGCTGATGCGACGGCGCTGCTCACCTACAACGATTACGGCATCGAGCTCGATACGCCGGAGCAGATCGACAAGCGTGGCCAGGTGATGATGCTGGTGCGGCGGCTGAAGGCGCGCGGGGCGCCGATCGACGCCGTGGGCGTGCAGAGCCATCTGTCGGCCGGCGACGCGCCGGGAGTGGGGTTGCAGCACTTTGTTCGCGAGCTCCGCGAGATGGGAATGCTGGTTTTTATTACCGAGCTCGACGTGAACGACCGCAAGCTGGCTGATTCGGTCGCGGATCGTGACGCTGTTGTGGCAAAGACCTATCGGGACTTCCTGACGATGATGCTGGCTGAACCAAATGTGAACGTGGTACTGACCTGGGGCATCACGGACCGCTACACGTGGCTGAACGGTCCGAAGAATGCGCGCCCCGATGGGAAGCCAGAGCGGCCGCTGCCGTTCGACTACGACTACAGTCCGACGCCGGCGTTTTTTGCGGAACGCGATGCAATCGACAGCCGGAGAAGGTCGGGACACCCGGGGAGCGATCCGTATGCGCCGTTCTCTCCGGGGCAGAGCGGTTCGCGTAGCGAGTACCAGTAAGCGGAAGGCCAGCAGCGGGGATTAATCTGGCTCAACCGCATGCTGTTTGTGCTATGCTCCCGGCAATGTCAGCCACCGTTCCGCGTCCTGAACCGGAGACACCCGTGCGGGCTGAGCCGCGGCACTCTGCAGTCGTTCGCGTGACCCATTGGCTCACAGTTGTCGCGTTCCTGGCGCTGCTGATCACCGGCGGCGAGATCGTCATTTCTCATCCACGGTTCTATTGGGGCGAGGTCGGCAACGTGATGACGCGTCCGCTATTCACGATTCCCATTCCGTCGTCGCGCGATACGGTTCCCACCGGCTACAAGTATGTGATGCCGGACCAGAATGGCTGGAGCCGCTATCTGCACTTTGAGGCCGCGTGGGTTGCTGTGCTGACCGGGCTGGTCTACCTGATCTACGGTTTGTGGGGCCGGCACTTTGGCAACAATCTGCTGCCGGAGAAGGGCGAGCGCTCCTGGCGCGGGTTCGGCCGCGCATTCTGGCGAGTGTTTGCGAAGTATCTTCGGCGCGGGCCGCCCGACGCGGCAGAAGCGCGCTCCTATAACATTGTTCAACGGACGGCTTATCTGACGGTTATTTTTGTTCTCTTCCCGCTTATTATCTGGACCGGGCTTGCGATGTCCCC
>CAZSWI010000541.1:0-1759 GCA_964610635.1 uncultured Acidobacterium sp. | reverse complement strand
TGCGATTCACGCTGAGCCTCGGGAAGAAGCAGTAACGGCGCTTGTCCGGTCGCCGATGTCCGCCTTGTTGGGATCGAAACTGAGATGACCATTCCGGAGTCGGACCTAAGGCTCTCCCGGCACGACGTCAGAACACCCGTGCATCGAGGCCAACGATGAACTTGATTCCCGGTATCTTCAGCTTCAGGAGTCCTTGATCGTTCGTCATGAACAAGTCGCTCCGAGTTTGCGCGGCGCTGGCAAGATGGATTGCATCGGCGGGATATACAGGGTGGGCGGCACGCACCCGGCTATACTCCTCTGCCGTGGCCATGGTGAATGGAACCATGTCTACTTCGTCGCCACCAAAATATTCTCTTAGCCTGGCCACGACCGCGGCCGAGCCCTTCTTCCCAGGGCCAGTCAGGACTTCCCCTACCGTGAAAACACTGGTACACAAGCGATCTCCCCGACGGGTCATCTCCTCCCTGATCTCGAGAACCCGTGGACCGAAACGCGCGTCCGCTTCCAGCAGGTAGATAAATAGCATCGTGTCCCAATAGATGACGCTCACTTGTGCCTTTCCGAACCCCGGTCGGCGGCCGCGTCGTAGCGGAAGTTTAGCTTTTCGCGTTCTTCACGAATGAACTTCTCCCCCCCGCCCAATTCACGAAAGATCTCCGACGCAATGCCATAAAGACTTTCCAGGCTGCCGGACCGCTTAGCCGGTGAAGTGAAAGGACGATTTGCCTGAGGCAAACGGTATGTGAATACCACCGTCGTGCTTTGTCCGGACGGAGGCCCATCTTTCGCGATCAACTCAATGCCGACCGCCCTCTGCAGCTTTTGCGATGAAAGAGTCGTGCAAACGGAGGGTACGCGGTTCGCCCAGTGCAAATCTCGGTGCACGTCTCCCGCTTTCACACGTATCGTGGATTCCCCCCGCTGGCGAGCAGGCACCACATAGACAGTCTCGATGTGTCTCAAAACCTGCTCGCTAAGAGTCATGCATGCATTACCATTTAACCCTACAATACATATACATACATGCTCTCGTCAAGCCAAAGTATAGATGGCCGCCAAAGCGGCCATCCCTCAAAGCGTTTCTCCACTATTGCCGCCGAGCCGCCGGTCGAACCGCTTCCTGCGCATGTACTGCCCCATTAGGCGGAACAGCTGGCGGTTCAGGAGTAGCCGCCTTGGGAACAATCCCCAGCTTCTGCCGCAGCTCGGTATCGATCTTGGCGAACGTAGCCGGGTTATCCTTCAGGAACTGGCGCACATTCTCGCGCCCCTGGCCTATGCGCTCCCCGGAGTAGCTGAACCACGCCCCGCTCTTTTCGACGATATTGTTGTTCACTGCCAGGTCCAGCACATCCCCCTCGCGGGAGATGCCCTCGCCATAGAGAATGTCGAACTCCGCCTCGCGGAATGGCGCGGCCACCTTGTTCTTGACGATCTTGACCCGGGTATGGGAGCCGACCACGGTCTCGCCGTCCTTAACGGCCGCCGTCCGCCGGATATCGATGCGCACCGAAGAGTAAAACTTCAGCGCGCGCCCGCCTGTCGTGGTTTCCGGATTGCCGAACATCACGCCGATCTTCTCCCGGATCTGGTTGATGAAGATCAGGCAGGTGCGCGACTTCGAGACCGTTCCCGTCAGCTTTCTCAGCGCCTGCGACATCAGCCGCGCCTGCAACCCCATGTGCGAATCGCCCATTTCGCCGTCGAGTTCCGCTTTGGGAACGAGCGCCGCGACCGAATCGACTACAAGCACGTC
>CAZSWI010000540.1:0-1769 GCA_964610635.1 uncultured Acidobacterium sp. | reverse complement strand
CCTTGAAATTGCAAACATCGGGGGGATGTCCACCTGGTCATTGTACCTGCCGCAGGGCATTTCCACAGCTTGTGACAGGAGCTAACGCCGGGAAGAGCGATGAGTGCGGGTGGGCAAGTGTTCGGTTCGGAAGGCAAAGGGATGCCCGCGATCGGCGCCAAGGGCTCTGACAATTTCCAGAAAAGCCAGGCCGGCATGGGAGCGGGTGGTGAGAGCACGGTGAACAAGCCAGAGCCGGCGAGCGATTTTAAGTTCCGGAACCGCGACCTGGACCAGTTCGCCGCGAGCGAGCTCCGCCTGTACGGTGAGGCCGGGAACCAGGGCAACGCCGTTGCCGCGGGCCACAAATCGCTTAATGGCTTCGAGGCTGGGGAGCTCGACACCCATATTCAGTGGCGTTTGATAGCGAGCAAAGGTCTCGATGACCCGCTCACGGAGCGGCGAAGCCACGGTGTGGGCGATGAAATTCTGGGCGCCGAGCTGGCGGATGGAAACCTGCTTCTGTTTTGCAAGGGGGTGCTTCGGGTCCACCACGAAGACGACGGAGTCGGTGTAGACGGCCATGGCGTGGAGACGCGCATCGTCTGGGTTGAAGGAGAGCATGCCGAACTCCACGGCATGATCGATAAGCTGATCGGGGATCTGGCTGGCGAGAGAGCGCTGCACGGTGACGCCGATGTGGGGATAGTTGTGACGGAAAGCGTCAAGCACGGGCAACAGCCAGAGACAGGTGTATTCATTGGCGGCGATGGTGAGGCGTCCGCGCTCGAGGGAGCGCAGTTCTTCGAGGGCCGTGACGGTTTCCGCGCGGAGGCGCAGAAGACGCTCCGCGTAACCGCGGAGAAGCTTACCGGTGGCGGTGGGAGTGCCGTCGCGCGAGGCGCGTTCGAAGAGGGGCTCGCCGATTTCGTCCTCCAGCTTGCGAATGGCATGGCTGACGGCAGGCTGGGTGCGGCGCATGCGAATGGCGGCACGGGAGAAGCCTTTTTCTTCAAAGACGGCGAGGAAGGTTTCGAGCTGATGGAGGTCCATAGGGTTGCGCCGCACCAGGCGGCGGTTCCACCAGAATAGATATGCATAGAGTTTATGTAAATGAAAAGAATTACAAATTTGCTTTATGAATTCGCTTTTGCGAAACTTATGTTATTGAGAGCAGGATTGTTGTGCCAAGACCCTGGGCGCCGTTTGATCCTCTCTCAAAGAGACAACTTCAATGCCTCAGAGCCGGATTTACTTTTTCGACACGACGCTGCGCGATGGCGAGCAGTCCCCGGGCTGCAGCATGACTCACCAGGAAAAACTCGCTTTGGCTCATTCTCTGGCCGATTTGGGCGTCGATATTCTCGAGGCCGGCTTCGCTATCGCCTCGGATGGGGATTTTGCGGCCATCTCAGCGGTAGCGCAGGAAGTGCGTGGGCCCAGGATCGCATCGCTGGCGCGGGCGCGGCACGAAGACATCGAGCGAGCGGCCAAAGCCGTCGAAAAGGCGGAACGGTCGAGAATCCATGTTTTTCTGGCGAGCTCTGACATTCACCTCGAATACAAGCTCAGGATCACGCGGGACGAGGCGCTGGAGCAGGCCGCGAAAATGGTGGCGCTGGCGCGGACGTACGCCGACGACGTGGAATTTTCTCCGGAAGATGCCACGCGGACGGATCCGGAGTTTCTTTGCCAGTTTGTGGGAGCGGCGATCGGGGCAGGCGCGACGACGATCAATCTGCCGGACACGGTGGGCTACGCGACACCGGAAGACTACGCGGGGATGTTCC
>CAZSWI010000539.1:0-1771 GCA_964610635.1 uncultured Acidobacterium sp. | reverse complement strand
GCGACATCGGCACCGTCGTCTTCCCCGACGCCGACGTCAAAGTTTTTCTCGATGCTTCTCCTGAAGCCCGCAGCCAGCGCCGCTACGAGCAGAACTCCGGCGTGCAGGACCACCGCAAGCCCAACTCAGGCTACGAACAGAATGCCGGCGCCAGAGACGGCCACTCAGCCGCCTCCGGCTACGATCGCTCCGCTGTCTTTCAGGAACTCCGCGAGCGCGACGAGCGTGACCGCAATCGCGCCAACTCCCCGCTCCACCCCGCCGCGGACGCCGTCGTCATCGACTCCACCATCCTCACCCTCGACCAGGTCCTCACCCGCATCGAAGACCTCGTCCGCCCTCTCTTCGCCCACCGCAACCCCGCCGAAAAAGCCGGCTAAATCCAACCCCCATAAGTAAGCGGTTGTTGCCGACTGCTTTCTGTATCGTTATGCGATACGCTCGTGAAGTGATAGGAACCTTCGAGCACAACGGTCTCGAGAAGTTCTTTCGCACCGGATCGCGTTCAGGCGTTCAGGCTAAACATGCGAGTCGCCTCCGTCTTCAGTTAGCCATGCTCGACAGCGCCCGCGGGCCGGAAGATAGGAACGCGCCCGGCTGGAGAGTTCAATCGTTTGCAGGGAAAGCTTCTAGACCACTGGTCGGTAATCGTGAGCGGAAACAGGCGTCTTACCTTCACGTTTCATGGCGCCGCCGCATTCGTCGATTATCAGGACTATCGCTGGCTCAGGAGATTCCGACCCTGCGCATGCATAATCCACCGTACCCCGGTGAGGTTATTCGCGAATATCTCGGGGACATGAGCGTCTCTGCGGCCGCGAACCACCTCGGCGTCGGCCGGGTCACGCTCTCTCGCGTTCTGAACGGCAAAGCAGCTATCTCGCCGGAAATGGCCGTACGCTTTGCAGCAGCCTTCGGCACTTCATCGCCGGAAGAGTGGCTGGGAATGCAGGCTCAATATGACCTGTGGCATCTGCAAAAGTACAACACCATCAAAGTGAGACCAATGCCTCACCTGCACCACTCCTGATCACTCCTCCTCCGTCTTAGCCCCAGCCGGCGCCTTAAAGTGCTTCGCCGCTCCCGGTGCCGCCGGAGGCGCGGGCGGCTTCGGCGGAGTCACCACCACCGTGGCATTCTCGCCTTTCCGCAACTCCAGATTCCCATGCTCGGTTTCCAGTTGTAGCTGCACACCGCCATGGCCCACCGAACCCTCCAGCGTCTGCCGTCCGCCATCCGTCGAAACCTTTACCGGAAAGTCCGTCCTCACCGCCTCGTCCCCGCTCGTGCTCCCCGTCACGCTGAAGTTCGCATTGTCCGGCATCGTCACAATCACGTTGCCCGTGTGATCCGTGATCTGCAAATTCCCCAGCGGACTCGCCGCCACCAGATTCACATCCCCGTTCGAGTCCTCAATGTGCGCGTCGCCCGCAATCTGCGTCAGATCGATGTCCTTGGACCGCGCTATCACCCGCAGCGGCCCCATCGCTTCGCTCACGCTCAGGTCGCTCTTGTCCAGCGTCAGCGCCCCCATCAGGTGCGGAATATCCAGCGAAGTCTGGCTCGAGTGATAGTGAATCCCCCCCGCGACCTGCTCCAGGTGAATATCCCCGAAGAAATCTCCGTTGATCGTCACCTCGCCCTGGATCTCCGACAGAGTCACATCGTCCCCGTGCCCATCCACCAGCACCCGCCCCTGCACGTTGTGCGCCGAAAAGTCGCCGTGGTCGATGTGCCCCTGCGCGTCGCCGCGGATGTCCTCCAGCTTCAC
>CAZSWI010000538.1:0-1773 GCA_964610635.1 uncultured Acidobacterium sp. | reverse complement strand
CCTCCAATCCCTGCTCGGAGTACATGTTCCTCGATAACTCCGCCTGCAACCTCGCGAGCTTCAACTTACTCAAATTTGTAACTCCCGCCGGCACCTTCGACATCCCCGCCTACCGCGCCGCCATCGACGTCATGATCACTGCCATGGAGATACTCGTCGATAACTCCGGCTACCCCACCGAAGCCATCGCCCGCAATTCCCACGACTACCGCCCCCTCGGCCTCGGCTACGCCAACCTCGGCGCGCTCCTCATGGCCTTCGGCCTCCCCTACGACTCCGACGCCGGCCGCGACTTTGCCGCCACCCTCACCGCCATCATGTGCGGCGAGGCTTACCTGCAGTCCGCACGCATCGCCGAAGCTTGCCCTCCCCTCGCCTCCGCCACGCCGCTCACCGCCTCCGCCCAGCGCGAAGGCGGCGCCTGCCCCGGCTACTACGTCAACCGCGAACCCTTCCTCGACGTCATCCGCATGCATCGCGCCGAGGTCAACAACATCGGCAAATCCAAAAAGAATGTCATCCCGACCGGAGCGCCGTCAGGTGCGGAGCGGAGGGACCTGCTTTCCGAGCCTTTCGCCGTACCTCAGTTCGACGACCTCCTCGCCGCCTCCAAAGACTGCTGGGACCAGGCTCTCGCCCACGGCGAAAAGCACGGCTATCGCAACTCCCAGGTCACTGTCCTCGCCCCCACCGGCACCATCGGTTTCATGATGGACTGCGACACCACCGGCATCGAGCCTGACTTAGCCCTCGTCAAGTACAAAAAGTTAGTCGGCGGCGGCATGATTAAAATCGTCAACAACACCGTCCCCACCGCGCTCTTCAAGCTCGGCTACAACAACGCCCAGGTCGACGCCATCGTCAGCTACATCGACGCCACCGGCACCATCGAAGGCGCGCCCACCCTCAAGCCCGAACACCTCGCCGTCTTCGATTGCTCCTTCAAGCCCGCCAGGGGCACCCGCTCCATCCACTACATGGGCCACGTCCGCATGATGGCCGCAACCCAGCCCTTCCTCTCCGGAGCCATCTCCAAAACCGTCAACCTTCCCCACGACTGCACCCTCGACGACATCGCCGAAGCCTATCTCGAATCCTGGCGTCTCGGCCTCAAAGCCGTCGCCGTCTATCGCGATGGATCGAAGGGCGCGCAACCCCTCAACGTCTCCGACGGCGCCAAAGCCAAAGACGTCAAAGGCGCCGGAGCCTCACCCTCCCCCGAACAATCCGCCGCAGCCGATCGCGTTCTCTCGGCCATGGCATCAGGCCACAAGCCCGCCGAAGCCGACCTCAAAACCCTCGAAGCCAAAGTAGCCGAGAAGGTCGAGATCGCCTCGAAGTCCATCGTCGCCGCCACCAACGCCTTCACCGCCGCGCTGGCCAGAACAGAGGCTAGTGAGTTGGAGCGAAGCGATTCGCCCTCCGCGCAGGAGCCGCCCCGCGCCGTCCGCCATCGCCTCCCCTCGGAGCGCGCCTCGCTCACCCACAAATTCTCAATCGCCGGCCACGAAGGCTACATCACCGTCGGCCTCTACCCCAACGGCCAGCCCGGCGAAATCTTCATCCGCATGGCCAAAGAAGGTTCCACCGTCTCCGGCCTAATGGACAGCTTCGCCACCGCCGCCTCGCTCGCCCTCCAGCACGGCGTCCCACTCAAAGTCCTCTGCGAAAAGTTCGCGCACTCCCGCTTCGAGCCCTCCGGCTGGACCGGCAACGAGCACATCGGCTTCGCCAAATCCATCATGGATTACATCTTCCGCTGGATCCAGCTAA
>CAZSWI010000537.1:0-1775 GCA_964610635.1 uncultured Acidobacterium sp. | reverse complement strand
CCGCCTGAAAACTGATTCGTATAATTCGACTTCAAGCTTTGAGGATTGAACTGAACGGTGACCTGCTTGCCTGGTGTCGTTCCATTGATCAGCTCGATCAATTGGGCTTTCTGCAGTTGTTGTGGCGCCGGCATCGCTCATTCCTCCTTTGCACTCAAAGTCTTCGCGCGTTCAGGATCAGGAAGTGACCAGGGTCATCGACTCATAGACAATGGCCATCTCTTCAATGGCGATCAGGCCCTCTTTGGCGTTCAGCGCCGGGGCCTTCAGCTTGATCGGCAGGCACCCGGTCAAGCGGAACTGCGCCTGTTGCGTTCCGTCGCCGGCCAGCATCACAATGTCCGCCGAGCCGCGCAGCCCGCCGTTGCCTGGGCTGGCCACCGCTTCGAACCAGTTCCACAGATCGAAGTTGGCGGTCATGCCGCGCTTCAGCGAAAGCTGGCCGTAACCCACTCCGCCCGCCATGTGCACCGGTCCTGTATTGCGGCCGCCCTCGCGGATCGTCTTTGGTTCGAGGTTCATTTCCAGCCCGTCCACATCGGAGAAGAGCATGGAGCAAAGCGGGTTGGAAACACCGTCGGTATCGACTTCGATCTCGACATAGAAGTTGAACGAAGTAAACGGGTACGTGTTCGACGGGTCGGAACCCGAACCACCGAACGACGCGCCCAGCGACAGGCTTGCGGAAAAGCTGGCCATTCAGGACTCCGTGAGCGTCAACTGCCCGCCACTCTGTACAAGTTGAACTGTGAGGAACCGCATGGGGACCGAAGGCGCCACCTGCAACTGAACGATGAATCGACCCTGGTCCATCGAATCCTGTGTGTTTACCGTCGCATCGGCGATCACACGGTAGGAATCCGCCGCCGAAAGTCCGGCAAAGGCTCCGCGCGCGAGCATCTGCTGCATCCACTGATCGAACTGGCGCGTCACCTGCCTTTGAAACGTGGGCGAGATGTTCTGGAACACGTAACGAACGCCCTCTCGCAACGCCAGACGCCGGATGAGAATCAGCAGCCTGCGAACATTCAATGGCTCCAGGTCCGCTTCCACGGTGACCAGCGTGTCCTGACCCATGATGAGGAAGCCTTCCGGCTGCTGGGAGATCAGGTTGATCTGGTTTGCGTCGAATGTGGAAGGTGCGTCGCTGGTCAAAGCGGGCTGAAGGGCGAGCACATTGTTGAAGGCCACATTGGCGGGCGCAATCCACGCGCCGGAATTCAACGTGGTGTTGGCGATCGCTCCGCAGACGCCGCCGTCGGGTGGAACGGTGCGCAGCGACATGGGCAATGGGGTGGTGTTGTCCCGTACCACAAGCCAGGGATGGTAAACCGCTCCATAGCTGAGAATGCGCCCGGACTCAGTGGCTGCAATCGCCGCGGCGAGTTGCGCTGGATAGGCCGCTGCGTCGCTGGTGCGATAGGAGACCGGCATGCTGAGAATTGCAACCATGTCTCCGCGCGCCGCGGCTATTCGCAACATGGCTACGTGGATCGCCAACATTAGCGGCCCGGCTTCACCCGGATCGGTAATGGGGTTCGCGGTCCACGGAGAAAGCGCCGCAGGTGTGGTGGTCACGGTATTGGACCAAGGGCTGGACGCCCCGCCGAGTTGGGTGTTGACGCGGAAGTAGGATGGCGGTCCAGGAACCTGCCAGTATTGGAACCCGGTCTCGCTGCCTTGATAGAGCGCGTATCCAGAGGCGAACAGCGGGTCGCCCGCGATCTCCAGTGTGAACCCGTCGTAACCGCCAGGCGACGGAATCCAATCCAGCA
>CAZSWI010000536.1:0-1784 GCA_964610635.1 uncultured Acidobacterium sp. | reverse complement strand
CGTCTCTGTCATACTCCGTCGCTGCAACCACGGTGCCCGCCGGATTCGTAATCTGCGAGCTTTCGACCTGCATTATTCATGAGTGTTGTGGGACGGTCGTCTCGCCGCGTTCCGGCGGGGGTTTCGGCGCATGGTTGTTTGTTGCGGGCGAGCAATACGTCGTTGCGGTCCGCGAAGCGGCCCAGAAGTGGGTTTTCGGGGCCGTTTCGGCGGTATCACGCCGCGTGAGGGCATAGCGAGGCGGCCCGCGCGATCGGCAGGCTGTTTCGTCCGTTCGATGAGTCGTTTCAGGTCAGGAGCTGTACCGCGAGCTTCAGATGGTCCTGCCAGGGGTGGGCTTTGGCGAAGCGAACGAAGATGCGTCTGGTCGTCTTGCGCACGAGCGCGGCGATTTTGACGAGTCTGAGTCTGAGAGTCCCGAGCCGGGCGTCTGCGAGTTCCGTGCCCTCGAGCATCTTCCTGAGCGCGTCGAGCAGCACGTAGGCGTAGGCGTGAAGCGCGAGTCTGAAGCGGTTGGCCGTGTAGTCGTGGCAACTCGTGCGCCCCGAATACAGATCCAACTTCATATCCTTGATGCGGTTCTCCATGTCGCCTCGCCCGCAGTACAACTTGTACACGTCCCGAGGCCTGCCCTTTAGGCTCGTCACGACGAAGCGCACCTTCTCCTCCTTCCCGTCGAACCGGGCTTTGCAGACGATTCTGCGGTGAGCCTTCCAGCTCTTCGTGCGCCTTTGAAACTCCCCGTAAACCCTCGGTTGCTTGTCGCCCGCGGCGTACAGCGCCCGGGCTCTGGCATTGAAAGGCTCCGATTGAATCTGCGACTGGGGGTCGTTGCCAAAGCCGATCACATACTGCACATTCAAGGACTCGCACATATCCAGGAGGGTCGGAACGGAGTACGCCCCGTCGGCCCTAACGAGGACCTTCACCCTCGGGAAGTGCGCGCGAAGCCGCGAGACCAGAAACTCCACAAGCCCCGCCGAGTCCCGGCTCGCCCCGTGATTACCCGGCCTCAGATCCGCCCATACGAGCTCCGCCCGGGAACCGTCAAAGGAGAACGTCGCCAATTGAACGATGTAACAATCGCCGCCCGCGTGCGTGTTGAAGAACGCGAATTCCTGCTGACCGTACGTCGGATCGTCCGTCGCGTCCAGGTCGATCACCACCCGTCGGGGGGCCTTCTTGCGTTCGCGCAATGCGATCTCGACGAGTTCGCGCATCAGAGCCTGAACCTCCTCCTCCGTCACTGAGTTTTCGAATCTGCACAGCGTCGGCTGGGAAGCCAGGTCTCCTTTCAGGTTCGTGCTCAAGTCGAACAGCGGATCGTGGCGAAGCGTGTCGAAGTCGTTACAGTCCTCGTAGGCGCAGCAAATCCCCAGCACACGCAGCATCGCCATACGAAAGCGGTCGTGACGCACCCGACCGCCTGAAGGCGAAAGGCAACGCGACAGGCTGTCCCAAAGACCCATCCGCCTTCCAACAGCCGAGAGAATCGGCAGGCCCCCGTCGGAACACACACGCTCGCCGTCGAAGCTCAGAAGCACCTGAGGTTTCACGCCCAGAGCGGTGCTAAAATCGGACTGAAGGGGCGCTTGCCAGTTTTGTTTTTTCACACTCTACAGACGAAGCAAAGTGCTCCTTCTTTGAACTTGATGTGAATTATCCAGGCCAGGAGGGGCCCGTGAGCGAAGCGAACGGGGGGTGGGGCGGTCTTCGTCCCCTCCCGGGAGGATATGCGCTAACTTATCAGAGGCTTGTGAGGCTCTTCGTTCGTCTGTCACGAT
>CAZSWI010000535.1:0-1799 GCA_964610635.1 uncultured Acidobacterium sp. | reverse complement strand
CCCGCGAAAAAGTCAGCCCCCCGCAAAAAGAAAACGGGGCTCCCATGAGCGACCCACCCGAGAACGGCCCCATCGACCCGGAATCCTCTGCTGCGAAACGCGAAGACACACTTACCGCGAGCGAGTTTTCGCCGGCAGAACACGAACACGCTTTGAAAGGGCACGACTTCAGTCCTGCCAAGAGCGCGACAGAAGAATCCCCGGCTTTAGCCGCTGAGGGACGCTCCTCGCCGATTCTGGATCAGTCTCAAAGGTTTTCCGCAGCCTCTTTAGCCCCTGAGCAACATTTCCCCGCCGAACCAGAACCTCCCCTATTCCAGTCCTTCAGCCAGCCCGAGGTTCACCCTCCAACCCGCATCCCCAACTTCGGCCATCTCGCCATACTCGGCCTTCTCATATCGCTTTCCTTGCTAGGCACGGTTCTCCTCACGTGGTCCGCCCTCTATTTCCATCTCTTCGGCGTCACTACGCTCCAGCGAGCCAACGTCGACATCCATTACACCCTCGGCAGCATGATCGTCCTCTATCTGCTTGCCTTTGGTGGTTGCCTTGTCGTCTTTCCACTCATCTGGCACAAGGGCTTCTTCGCAGGCTTGCAATGGAACGCTGCCACCGCCCTGCGCTTGCGCTGGTGGCTGTTCTCCGCCGCGGGCCTTTGCTTTGTGCTGGCCATGGCCGACGAAGTTCTCATGCCCGGCCCGCCCAACGCTCCCATCGACAAGCTCTTTCAAACCCGTCTCGCCGCCTGGCTGCTCTTCGGCTATGGCATCACCGTTGCGCCTTTCTTCGAAGAGATGTTTTTTCGCGGTTTCCTGCTGCCCGCGCTCTGCACCGCCTGGGACTGGACGATCGAAAAGAGCACCGGCAAACCGCGCCTCCCGATCGATGCGAACGGCCATCCCCAATGGTCCCTCTTTGCGATGGTCATCGCCTCCATCCTCACCAGCATTCCCTTTGCTCTCATGCATGCCGAACAGATCGCCCACGCCTATGGACCGCTTCTGCTGCTTTTTTGCGTCAGCCTGATCCTTTGCGCAGTCCGTCTCGCCACCCGCTCTCTCGCCGCCAGCGTCCTCGTCCACGCCTCCTACAACCTCATTCTCTTTTCGCTGATGCTCGTCGGCACCAGCGGCTTTCGCCACCTCGACAAGCTGTAGATAACGCTCTGAGCCGAGAAGTTGCCCGGGCTGAAAGTCGACCGAAAGCCTCTCCAGCCACAGAAGAGGGTGCCCCATCCATTCCGCGTTCTGTGCGGAATGGGTGGGAAACCACTACAGCCATGCAGCAACATATCGAGTCTCACCGTTTTGGCGGCTACCTGACTCACTGACCCACCGCTCCATTACAATCAAACCCGATGACGACACACGCCCAACAGCTTCTCTCTCTCCTCGCCCGCCTGAGCTTCCGCCTCGGCCAGTTCAAGCTCTCCTCCGGCGGCACGAGCGACTACTACATCGACTGCCGCACCACCACCCTTCACGCCGAAGGCGGCCGCCTCACCGGCGAAGCCATCCTCGATCTCCTCAATGAAAACGCCATCGAAGCCGAAGCCGTCGGCGGCCTCACCATGGGCGCCGACCCTATCGTCTCCAACGTGGCCACAGCCACTGCTCAACGCGCGCTTTCCAATCCAGCCGCTCCTCTGCTCCACGGCTTCCTGGTTCGCAAAGCCGAAAAACAGCACGGAACTGCACGCCGCATTGAAGGCTTCTGCCGGGAGGGCGCCCGCGTAGTCATCGTCGACGACGTCTGCACCACCGGCGCATCCACCATCAACGCCATCGAAGCCGCCCGCG
>CAZSWI010000534.1:0-1808 GCA_964610635.1 uncultured Acidobacterium sp. | reverse complement strand
GTGCTCGACTCCCGCATCATCCTTATCACCCTGCTCATCAAGCTGGGTGTCGCTGCGGCTGTCTCCTCCGCCCTCGCGCGCTCCCGCGTCTTCCAGCGACTGCTCTTCTGCGAGTCCCGCACCATAGGACAAACCCTCGGTGTGCTCGCCTTCATCTGCGTCCCCCTCGGCCTCGGCGTCTGGGTCCGTGTCACCGTCTCCAACTTCTACGCTGCCGACATCTCCTTCGAGACCACCATCCTTCTCGGCATCCTCATCGGCCCCGGAACCGCCCTGCTCGGCGCAGCCGTGCTCTCACTGCCCGCCGTCCTTCACGGCGAATACCTCGCCCTCCCCTTCCTTCTGGCCGTCGCCATCACCGCCGGCATCTATGGCCGCTTTGTCGAGAAGGAAGAGGTCTGGTCCTTCTCGCCCTTTGTCGACCTCAGCCTCTACCGCTGGGTACGCCGCAACCTCCTCCGTCCCCGTATCGATCGCCAGATTCTCCTGCTCGTCCTCATCGTTGCCATGGAGGTGCTGCGCGAGTGGACCGCCCGCCGCTACCCACACCGCCTCTTCGCCCTCGTCTCCGACCGCTGGATCATCCGCGTTGCCATCTGGGCCTGCGCCGCCATGGTCGTCGGCATCCCTCTCAAGATCTGGAACGCCATCCGCATCGAGCAGTCTCTGGAAGAGCAGAAGCGCCTCCTGCTCGAAGCGCGCCTTGACGCCCTTCAGCGCCAGATCAACCCCCACTTCCTCTTCAATACCCTCAATTCCATCGCCTCACTCGTTCGCTTCCGGCCCGAGCAGGCCCGCGAGCTCATCGTCAAACTCGCCAACATCCTCCGCAAAATGCTGCAGGAACACGACGCCTTCGTCCCCCTCCGCGACGAACTCGCCACCACCGACGACTACCTCAGCATCGAAGTGGCCCGCTTCGGCGTGGAAAAACTTACCGTAGCCAAGGAAATCGATCCCATCACTCTCGAAATCCCCGTGCCCAGCATGCTGCTGCAGCCACTGGTCGAAAACAGCATCAAGCATGGACTCGAGCCGCGCATCGCCGGCGGCGCTGTCACCCTGCGCAGCCGCCTTGAGCAAGGCAGGCTCATCATCGAAGTTGAGGACGACGGCGTTGGCATCGCACCAGGCAGATCGCACTCCAGCGGCGTTCTACAAGGTACCGGCATCGGCATGAAAAATGTCCGCGAACGCCTCGAAGTCCTCTACGGTGGCAGTGCGCTCTTTGACGTCAGCAGCCGCCCCGGCCGCGGCACCAAAGTGACCATCGCCTTCCCCGCCCACCTCCCCGACGCTGACCACCCCGCCTCCCGCGGCACCCTCACCGCCGCGCCAAGACGATAAAACGTTCCGAATATGCCAGTTACGGCGTCGATCCTCAGCTACCCCGCACCCCTCCTGGAGCAAGCATCGGAAAGTGAAGGGGCACGACTTCCCAGCTTGCGGAAAACTACCGAAACAAGGCGCTTTTGTAACTGGGCAAATCGTCGGCATGGCAGTCCCCGCGCTCGAACCTAATAAAACAGTTCGATTGAAGATTCACGCTGTTGAAGCCAATCGCCGGGCTTCCGGCTCAGCCACGAAAACGGAAAAGGCATCTCCAAAAGCAGACGTTTACTCATTAGTACACATAAACGGGCTACCCCTGCGTATCTCCCTGATTCTACGTTCAGCCAAGGGGGGTCACCCCCCCATTCCTGGCCTACCCCCAAGCCCCGAGCAGTCGTCGCAGCAGCACAATCTGCCCCAGGTGATAACTCGTATGCTGCCCCGCCAGTAGCACCTCACGCAGCAGGGTCTGTCCC
>CAZSWI010000533.1:0-1809 GCA_964610635.1 uncultured Acidobacterium sp. | reverse complement strand
TTGTTGCCCCACGCGAAAGAGGAGGGGATGGCGAGCAGAGGCAGCAGGAGCAGGACGAGGTGATAGCGGAGTTTCATATCGGCCTTGAGTATAGCGGGTGAAATGCCAGGAGCCGGGAGCTGGGAGGGGTCGCGCTTTGCGCGATTCCCACATCCCAAAACCAGGGATGTGGGGCACCCGTAATTGTGCCGGTCATTGTGACTTGTGCATCAGTTCTTCGATGGCTTCGGCGGTTTTAGGCAGGGCGCAGGTCAGGCATTCGAGGGTGCCGTCGGGTTTGGCGTAGTAATCGTCTTCGATCCGGACGCCCAGTTTCTCTTCGGGAATGTAAATGCCGGGCTCGATGGTGAAGACCATGCCTTTCTCGATGGGCTTGGCGGGGTCGAAGGGGTCGTGCACATCGATGCCGACGGAATGGCCGATGCCGTGGATGAAGTATTTGCCGAGGGGCTCGCCGTGCAGGTCTTTGCCGTGGGCGTTCATGTAATTGAAGGCGATGGTGTCGAGCGATTCGGGGAAGCGGTGGTACGGGTCGTTGATGCGCGACTTGCCGGGAACAAAGGCCTCCATCGCGGCGCGCTGCGCTCCGAGGACGACGTTGTAGACCTCACGTTGGCGAGCGGTGAAGTGACCGTTGACGGGCATTGTGCGTGTGATGTCGGAGGCGTACATCGAATATTCGCCGGCAGCGTCGACGAGGAGAACTTCGCCGGCCTGCATGGTGCGGCTGTTTTCGGAGTAGTGAAGGATGGTCGAGTTGGGGCCCGATCCAACAATGGGTGCGTAGGAGGGACGCTCGCAGCCGTTGGCCATGAGGGTTTCGACGACGATGCCGGCGGCGGCGCGTTCGGTCATGCCGGGATGGATGGCGGCGATCATGGCGAGCTGCGCTTTGACGGAGGCGTCGCTCGCCTTGTGGAGGAGAGCGAGTTCGCCGGGGTCCTTGATGATGCGGAGATTCTGCGTGAGGGAGCGCACGTCCTGGAGGGATGGGGTGGTGTCCATGCCGAGGGTCGTGGCGGTCCAGGAGATGAGGGCGCGGGCCTGGTCGTTGTCGGGCTGGCTCCAGAGATTGCGCTCGAGGTAGCGGTCGGACTTGAGCAGGGCGCCGAGGATGGTGGGTAGCTCGGTCATGGGCTGGACTTCGTCGACGCCGGTGATGTGCGCGGCGTCGGGGGATGCGGCGTCGAGTTTGGCCCCGGTGTAGCGCTCATTGCGGAGATTGCGGGTCGGCAGGAAGAGGATCTCGCGGTAGGTGCGGGCGGGGTGCAGATCGTCGGCCTCGGCAGGGGCTTCGATGAGCAGGGCAGCGCCGGGCTCGTTCCAGCCAGTGAGGTAGTAGAAGTCGGAATCCTGGCGGTAGGGGGTAAAGTCGGTGAGGGGCTCTTCGGCGGCGAAGAGGATGGCGACGCCTGTGTTGAGGAAGGCGCTGAGGTGGACGCGGCGGGCGTGGTAGTCGGAGGTGGGTTGGCGATCGAGCGCGGGGAGGGCAGTGGGGAGAGTGAGAAGCAGGAGCAGGAGGCGCCAGAATTTCATTGGTAGAAGTTTAACGGACGACTCCCATGTGGCATCCCTCTGTCACATTGAGATAGAATGACACAGGAGATAAAAATGGCAACCCAGGAGATTCGGTTACGCCTGAGTGAAAATGGCAGAGTCGTGATTCCGGCCCATATTCGCAAAGAGCTGGGCGTGGAAGCGGGCGGAGAGATCCTGCTTGAGCGTCAGAAGAACGGGTATCGCCTGACGACGCGGCGGCAGCGCATCAGGGAAGCGCAGGAGGCGTTGCGGCGTTATATCAAGCCGGGC
>CAZSWI010000532.1:0-1819 GCA_964610635.1 uncultured Acidobacterium sp. | reverse complement strand
AGCGCCAGCGCCGCGCCGGCACCGAAAACGTTCCCGGCATCGTCGGCCTCGGCAAAGCAGCGGAAATTGCCCGCGCCGCCCTCACCGACGGCACCGATGATCGCATCGGCGTGATGCGCGATCGCCTCGAGCAGGGCTTGCTCTCGAAAATTGAAGAATGCGGCGTCAACGGGGCAGGGCAGCCGCGCGTCCCGAACACCACCAATCTCTATTTCGATCATTTAGAAGGCGAAGCGCTGGTCATTGCCCTCGACCTCAAAGGTCTGGCCGTCTCCGGCGGATCAGCCTGCTCCTCCGGTTCCACCGAGCCATCGCACGTGCTCAAAGCTATGGGACTGCCGCTCGCCCGCTCCCGCGCCAGCCTGCGCTTCTCGCTCACCCGGCAGAACACCGATGCCGACATCGATACTGCGCTGGACCTGGTTCCCGCCGCAGTCGCGCGTTTGCGCGAGTTATCGCCCATCTACAGAAAGCACCTCGCCGAGGTCGCCGCGAAGTAGCCGAGCCCTCGGTTAATCAAGAACCGGGAGCGCCAGGTTATTCCAAAGCCGCAAAGTCGGTTCCGCCTGGTTGATCGTATAGAAATGCAGTCCGGGCGCGCCGTTGCGCAGCAGAGTCTCACAGAGCCGAGTGACCACGCAGGCGCCGAATTCAAGCAGCCCCGCTTTGTCGTCCTGTAATTGCTCCAGGCGCAGACGCACCCAGCGCGGCAGATCGGCGCCGCAGTTGTCACAAAAGCGCACCGTGTTGGCGAAGCTGGTGATCGGCATGATGCCAGGCACCACAGGAATATCGATGCCGGCCTTGCCGCAGCGATCCATGAAGTCAAAATAAGCATCGGCGTTATAGAAGAGCTGCGTCAGGGCCGCATCCGCGCCGGCTTCAACCTTACGCCGGAAATTCTCAAAATCGGCGCCGGGATCGCAAGCCTGTGGGTGCATCTCGGGATAGGCCGCTACCTCGATCTTGAAGGCGTCACCGTAGGTCTCGCGGATAAAGCCGACCAGCTCATTCGCGTAGTGGAATTCACCCGGTGCTGAAGAACTCATCGCTGTGGCGGGCAGGTCTCCGCGCAGCGCGACGATCCGTTTCACGCCGGCCTCACGGTAGCGATCGAGAAGTGCAGCAAGATGCGAACGCGTTGAACCGATGCAGGTCAGGTGCGGCGCGGCTTCCACGCCGGCATGCTGCACCACCGCCATCAGGGTCTCGTAGGTGCCGTCCTGATCGGAACCGCACGCCCCGTAGGTGATCGAGAAATAATCCGGCCGCACCGTGGCAAGCTCCCGAATGACGCTGGGCAGCTTCTCCACGCCCGCCGGCGTGCGCGGTGGGAATAATTCGAACGAAAAAGAAGGTGTAGAGCCCATAGCAGAAATGTTCCAAATGAAGCCAAAACCCAACTGCGGCCAGGCAGATCCGTCTAAGCCGCGTGAGGAGGAAAATTGAGGCGCTTCTCGATTTCGAGGATGCGATCCTCCATCGTCGCGAGGCGCCTCTTCAGAGATATCTCTGTCTGATCCTGCTCCTGGAACCGCGCCGAAACCGTCTGCGTAAAGCCATAGAATGCCTTCAGCATCTCAGTCTGGATGTCGCGCATCGTCTCCGTGAGCCGTTCTTCGAGCGCGGCTTGCGAAGCTTGCATGGAACCCGTGAGCCGACCTTCGAGCTCGGTCATGGAACCCGTGAGCCGACCTTCGAGATCGGTCATGGAACCCGTGAGCCGCTCTTCGAGATCGGTCATGGAACCCGTCAGCCGACCTTCGAGCTCGGTCATGGAACCCGTGAGCCGCTCTTCGAGATCGGTCATGGAACCCGT
>CAZSWI010000531.1:0-1820 GCA_964610635.1 uncultured Acidobacterium sp. | reverse complement strand
GACATAATTATGTCATGGCTGTGCGAACCACTGTCGATATTCCGGAGCCGCTGCACGAACGCTTGCGGCATCGGGCGGAGAGCTCGGGTACTTCCATCCGGTCATTGATTGTGCGGGCGCTTGAGGAGAAGTACGCGGAAAAGGGCAAAGGCCACCGGGTCACCGGTCCCATGGTGCGCGGCAAGGGAAAGCTGGGCCCGCGGTTCCCGACGGATGAGAATCCGCATGACCTTATTTTTTCCTGATCTCAATGTTTGGCTCGCGCTTTCGGTCGAGGGACACATCCACAACGAGCCGGCGTGGCGATGGCTGGAGTCGCTGCCCGGGGAATCGCGGGTAATCTTCTCAAGGTACACGCAGATCGGTCTTCTGCGCCTGCTAACGAACGCCGCAATGATGAGCACCAGGGCTCTGGCCGTACGCGAAGCATGGAAAGTGTACGACGGCTGGATAAGAGATGCGCGGGTAGAGTTTTATCCGGAGCCGCGCAATATCGATGCCGAATTTCGCGAGGCCATGGAGCCGTTTGCGGGCAAGCCTGCGTCGAAGTGGGTGGGCGACTGCTGGCTGCTGGCCTTTGCGGCCGGGGCGGGCGCGGAACTGGTGACGTTCGATAAGGCGTTGTTCAATTTTGCAAGGAAATGGCGACAGGCCGCGGTGATGCCGCGGTAAGGGTGGCTTAAAGCTGCGGCGGCGGTGATATCCTGCAATCTCCAACGATGCGAACAGAATTAGAAGCGCTGATGCGCCTGCAGACGATTGATGGAGAGACCGCGACGTTGCGCGCGGAAATTGCGGCGCTGCCGAAACGGCTGGCGGCGCTGGAGACGAAACTAGCCGCGGAGAAGGCTGCGCTGGAGCGGGCTGGGAAGGCGCTGAAGGACGAAGAGGCGCTCAAGCGACGGCTCGAAAGCGACCTGAAAGACCAGCAGCAGAAGATTGTGAAGCTCCGCGATCAGATGTCGAGCGTGAAGACGAACGAGCAGTATCGGGCGTTCCAGCACGAGATCGAGTTTGCTGAGGCGGAGATCAAGAAGATCGAGGACAGCGAGCTGGAGGGCATGGAGCGGGCCGAAAAACTGGGGCAGGCGCGCAAGGCCGCGGAGGCGGAGCTGGCCGACAGCACGAAGGCGGTCGAGATCGAGAAGGAAGACGCGCGGGCCGAGTCGGCAGAGCAGCAGAAGAAGCTGGATGAGCTGACCAGGCGGAGGGCGACGGAGCGGGCGCTGGTTCCGGAGGAGCTGCTGCGCATCTACGATCGGGTTTCGACATCGTCGCGAGTGACGGGCATTGTGTATGCGCAGGGGCAGAGGTGCCACGGCTGCCAGATGGGCATCCGTCCGCAGATGTGGAACCAGATTCGGGCGGGGGAGATTATGACGTGCGAGTCGTGCGGGCGGCTGTTGTTTTACGACCACTCACGGGAGCCGCAGCCGGTGGCTGTGGTGGAGAAGCCTAAACGGAAGAAGAAGGTGCGTGAGGCGGGGGTGGAGTGACAACCTCCGCCGAGAACCTGTTGCCGGCCTGTTGCCGGCCTGTGTATGCCACAGGAACTCAACTCCGCGAGGATAACCGATCTGGCTTCTGAGCTGGCCGCTGTGACCGGTGAAGAATGGGCCACCCCGAACATGTTCCTACATGAGCTCGTCGATGAAGGACTGCGCTGCGGTTGGGTCGATGTGGAGCGGGTAGGAAACCATCGTTCGGCCCTGCGTGACGGGTTCGGCTTCGTTGAGCGAGGGCAGGTCGGTGCGCTCGAAGAATTTGCCGATGGGGATTTCTTCGCCCCAGACCGTTGACTTCTCGACGGCGTGCAGCCA
>CAZSWI010000530.1:0-1821 GCA_964610635.1 uncultured Acidobacterium sp. | reverse complement strand
ACCCGAATCGCTTCTGCGCGCGCTCCTCGCTGAACGCGCTCCAGTGGATCACGTAATCGTTGCTCATCGTGCTGACCGGCTTGATCGGGATCAGCGCATACAGCCCCTTATCGTTCTGCGGCCCATCCACATCGATGCCCAGCGTCTTACCGTCGCGCGCCACGCTGTGGCAATTCGCGCAGGTCGGCAGCCCCGTCATCACCGTCTTGCTCTCAGACTCAGACACGTAGCGCAGTTGCCACTTGATCTTCGGCAGCACCGAATCCGGCAGCGGCTTGATCACGCCCCGCTCCTCGCTCTCCGGCGGCGGCGGAATCAGCGGCACATCCCGATACATAATCGGCGCGCCCACCGGATCGACGGACGTCGCGATCGTGACTTGCCCCGTCGAGAGCGCCTGCTTGTCATCCTTGCTTCTGTAGCCTGTGATTCGAATCGAAGCCGCCCCGCGCTGCGAATGCTTCCTGATCTCGTCCCACGTCTTCGCGTCCGGCCGCCACGTGTGCGACTCCGCCTGTTCCGGCGTCAGCGTGGGCGGCACATACCCCACCAGCGACTCGTCCAGCGGCCCAACCCGCATCTTCTCGCCCAACGACCATTGCCGAATCTTCGGACCATGCTCTGCGAAGCTCACCTCCACCCGCCAAACCGTCGCATCCTTGTTGCCCTCGCGCCATTGGAACAGCGGCGCAGTCATATCCACGGGAAACAGCGAACCCTCCCGCGGATACTCCACTGAAATCCCGCCAGGCTGCGGAACCGTCGTTTCCAGCTCCGCGCGATGTTCGGCCAGGAAATGCGTAAACTCCGCAACAGCAGGCGCAGCAGGAACACGTTGCCGCTGCTGACCGTAGGCAGCGAACAGGCCGAGCACGGCGCTGCCCACCACCACCCTCTGGATCGCCGTCTTAATAGGGGACCTCGCACCCAGGCGCTGCGCAAAATCCGCATCCTTATATATCCCGCCCGGAAACTACCCGAACTCTAGCGGTCACGGAAAGGCCTTGGCTGTGAGCCACATCACAAAATTCCGCGGAACGCCCGGCAGCTGCGGCACGCAACCCGCCCGCGGAACTTAAGGGTTTCGTAGATCCGGACTCACCCGGAATGATCCAAACCTCAGCCGTGAACGGTGTGTCAGCGCCCGACCCTTTTACACCTTGCGGAAAGAAGCAAACCAAACATCGAACACCAATACAGGGCCCTACCCAACACTGACCCACACCAGCACCAACTTCAGCACGCCAGCACCAACTCCAGCACGCCAGCACCAACTTCAGCACACCAGCACCAACTCCAGCACGCCAGCACCAACTCCAGCACGCCAGCACCAACTCCGCACTAACACCAACACCAACACCAACACCCAGCGACGGCCAGGTTCACCCCACAGCAAGAAGCAAACTCCCTGTCCACCCAACAATCAATTCGATTCGTCTCTGGATTCACCCGAAGGTGCTCCCATTGCACCATTTTGAAAAAGGTAGTTCCGACTTCGCCCTTGCCATTTTCCGCAACCACTTCACAAGGACCAACGAGACCCCAAACCCGGCCCAACTTCAATCAAGCCCGGTATTAGCCCAAAATAGATCCGGCTTTCGGTCCCCGTCGCGGTCCTTCCCTGTTCTGCTAGCGGTCGACGACGCGCCTCTTCGACCGCTAGCATCGCCCTATGACCAACAAAATCGAACACGAAGTCCACCACAAAGTCCGTACCCAATTCGCCGCGACCGCCGCCGCCTACTCCACGAGCGCCGGCCACAGCGATCGGACCGCTCTCAACACCCTCGTCGCCCTCGCCGCGCCAAAGACCACCGACAC
>CAZSWI010000529.1:0-1822 GCA_964610635.1 uncultured Acidobacterium sp. | reverse complement strand
GCTGCGCGGGGGCGAGGGCGACGCGTTCGCGCAGGGCGAGGGCGATACCGATGAGGTCTTCGCAGGAAGCAACGGGCTCGGCGGGAGTGAGGCTGCGGGTGAGGATTTTGAATTCCGCGGTCTTGAGCTTGAGGACGACGGTACGAGCGATGCGGGTTTCTTTGCGCGACGCGTTCCAGACTTTTTCAGCCAGGCGGCGAATGGCCTCTTCGGTTTCTTCGAGGGGGATGTCGCGCTCGAAGGTGTCTTCGGCGGAGATGGATTTGGTGGGGCGATCGGGGACGACTTCGCTGTCGTCGATGCCGAAGGCCAGCTCGTGCAGGCGGTGGCCGTGACGGCCGAAGCGGCTTTCAATGGCGCCCGGTTCCATGGCGCGCAGATCGCCGACGGTACGGATGCCGAGGGTCGCTAATCGTTCGGCTGTGACTTTGCCTACGCCGGGGAGACGCTCGACGGGCAGTGGCGGGAGGAAGGTGTCGACGTCTTCGGGCTGAATGACGAAGAGGCCGTCGGGCTTGCGCCAGTCGGATGCGATTTTGGCGAGGAACTTATTGGGCGCGACGCCGGCCGAGGCGGTGAGGTGCAGCTCGTCGCGAATTTGTTTACGGATGGCGCTGGCGACTTTGGTGGCGGTGGGCAGGCCGCATTTATTTTCGGTGACGTCGAGATAGGCTTCGTCGAGCGAGAGGGGCTCGATGAGGTCGGTGTGGAGGCGGAAGATGTCACGCGTCTGGCGGGAGACGGCGCGGTAGCGGACGAAGTCGGGCGGGATGAAGATGGCGGCGGGGCAGAGACGCTCGGCGCGCAGGGCGGGCATGGCGGAGCGAATGCCGAAACGGCGCGCTTCGTAGGAGGCGGTGCAGACGACGGAGCGGTTGCCGCGCCAGGCGACAACGACGGGCTTGCCGCGGAGGGCGGGATCGTCGCGCTGCTCGACCGAGGCGTAGAAGGCGTCCATGTCGACGTGGACGATCTTGCGAGCGGCCATGGGGGAAGGTTAGCAGGGAGCGGGTGCGGGGCGCGGCGGCTGTGCAGAATGGCTGCTGCAAGCGGGGTGCGAAGAGGGAGTTGGCGAAGAGGTATCGTGAGTCGCCGATGAGTAACCAGATCCTAAGTAACTCGCTGGACGCATGACGGGCGGCTAAGAAGAGCGAGTTACTGTGGTTTCTCTCTGCTACTCCTTCGTGTGATTGTCGATACAGATGACCTGGCTTATTTTTGGTCCACTGCTACCAGAGAAATGCGGATCGTGGAGAAACTTTAGCGGGGAATGCTCTGTTTTCAGCTGAGCATTCCAGCGCAGTAGTGTCTGCAAGCCCGAGAAGACGCGCTCGAAATTCGCTTGCTCAGGGCTTGACTGTGAAAATTCTCCGCTGGACCGCCGGCTTGCTATCCTTTCTGATTGCCGTATCGATCGTCGCTGGATGCGGCTCGATAATGGTCAACTCCAATACAGCGCAGGCCAGCAGCGGGTCCAGTAACACGGGATCGGGCAGCTCGGGAGCAGGCGGAACAGGCTCAGGAACAGGAACAGGAACAGGATCGGGCGGGAGCGGGAGTTCCGGCTCCGGGAGCTCCGGTTCGGGGAGTTCAGGATCAGGCAGCTCTGGGTCCGGTAGCTCGGGTTCGGGTTCAGGATCGGGATCGGGCAGCAGCGGGTCGGGATCAGGTTCCGGCGGTTCGGGATCAGGTGGTTCGGGATCGGGAGGGTGAGCCCATCGTCATCAGTAACGCGCCAATCCTCGACGACTCGACGCCCATGCCCACGCGCTTCTGGCTCGTGGGCCGCGACGTCTCCAGGGCCGTGAGCCGCCTCGAGGCG
>CAZSWI010000528.1:0-1823 GCA_964610635.1 uncultured Acidobacterium sp. | reverse complement strand
GTTCACGCGAAACCAGGGATTTTGCCAGTAGGGCAGGTAGATCATGTTGGCTGTGTTCTGCAGGCCGTTGATGCGAGCATCAGCGAGAATGCCGACGACAGTGTAGGGGGTGTTATCGCCCATGATGAAGGTGCGGCTGATGGGGTTGACGCCAGGCCAGATGGCGCGCGCGGCCTGCTCGGAGATGAGGGCGTTGGTGGGGTGGTCTTTGTCGGAGGGGAGCAGGTCGCGCCCGGCGAGGAGGGGAATGTGGAGGGTGGTGGCGTAGGTGGGGCTGATCCAGCGAATGTTGGCGTTGGGGGTTTGGGCATCGGGCAGGGGACGATCGGGGCGGTTGACGAGGTTGACCCAGGTTTCGCCGCCCATGGGAGTTTCGCTCGTGGTGGCGACAGACTGAACCCCTGGCAGGTGGGATAGATCGGCGAGAGCGCGCTCGTCAAAGGCGGCACGGGCCAGGTCGGAGTGCGGCAGATCGCCCCCGTATTGCGGAGCGTAGAGGAAAACCTGCATCAGCGTGACATGGCTGGAATCGAAGTCGCGATTCTGATTGAGGAGTTGCGCAAAGCTGCGGACCAGCAACCCGGTGACGATGAGCAGAGTAACGGTGCAGGCGACTTCGGCGGCGACGAGAAGGTGGCGGGTGCGCTGACTTTCGCGCGAGCTGGAAACGCGGCTGCTGCTGGTCTGGAGAGCGGACTGAGGATCGACGCGGGTGGCGCGGAGAGCGGGCAATAGTCCGAAGACGAATGCGGTGAGGATGGAGAGCCCGGAGGCGGCGAGCAGGACGGGCCAGGAGATATGGATTTCGTCGAGGCGCGGGAGGTTTCCGGGGGCAGCAGCGAGAAAGAGGCGCAGGCCGACGAAGGAGAGCAGAATGCCGAGTGCGCCTCCAATGACGGCGAGGAGGATGGAGTCGGAGAGGGCGGAGCCGATGAGGCGGTCACGACCAGCGCCGAGGGCGGCTCGGACGGCGAGCTCGCGATCGCGGGCAACGGCGCGTGCGAGCTGGAGATTCGCGAGATTGACACAGCCGATGAGAAGGACGGCGCCGACGGCGGCCAGCAGGAGCCAGAGAGCGGTGCTGATGTGGCCTGCGACGTGGACGATGAGGGGCTCGGCGCTCACGGTGGGATTCGTGGGCAGGTGTCTGGCGGTGTTGAAGGCGGCCTGGATTGCGTTCAGTTCGGTTCGGGCCTGCTGAATCGATACTCCCGGACGAATACGAGCCAGCGCCATGTAATTGAAGTCGTAGTCATCGCCTTCGTTGGCGGGGTCGAGCACCAGCGGAGTGAAGACTTCGTAGGGCTGGACCGCATGCTGCGAAACAGCTGTCTGGGTTTCGCTGAGACGTGGAAGATCGAAGTCGCGAGGGAGAACGCCAACGACCGTTACCGGTGTTCCGGCAACGCGCAAAGAACGGCCTACGGCGCCGGGATCGCCGTGGAAATAGCGCTGCCACGCGTTCCAGGTCAGGATGACCTCATCATTGCGGCCCTTGGTGGCCTCAGCGGGAAGAAAACCGCGGCCGAGGGCAGGCTGGACGCCGAGCACGGATAAGAAATTGGGAGAAATTTTGAGGCCGTTCAGAATCTCCGGATGATCCGCGCCGGCGGCGACGCTATAGGTGCCATCCTGCATGATGGCCGCGCCGGAGAGGGATTTGGCATTGGCCTGCCAGTTGAAGAAGTGCCTGGGGTTATCAGGCATTGGCTCGGCGGAGACGCTGGTGTCCAGTTCGCCGAGCATGATGAGCTGGCCGGGAGCCGGCAAGGCGAAGGGCTTGAGCAAAATCGAATCGACAACGCTGAAGATGGCGGTGACCG
>CAZSWI010000527.1:0-1833 GCA_964610635.1 uncultured Acidobacterium sp. | reverse complement strand
CTCGGGAGTGATATCCCGCTGCGGCATGCCCAGCATCTCAAAACCCACCATGAACTTGCGCACAGTGGCCGAACGCAGTAGCGGCGGATAAAAGTGCGCGTGAAAATGCCACTCCGGATGCCCGCTTTTGTCAGTGGGCGACTGATGGAAGCCCATGGTGTAAGGGAAGCTGGTCTCAAACAAGTTGTCGAATCGAACTGCCATCCGGTTCAGGGCGTCGGCCAATCCGTCCCGTTCGGCATCGTTCAGCTCAGGCATGGCGCCCAAGTGCCGGCGCGAAACCAGCAGGACCTCGAACGGCCACACGGCCCACCATGGCACCAGGGCCATGAAATGCTCATTTTCAAAGACGATGCGCTCACCCGCGGCGTGTTCCGCCGCAACGTAGTCGCACAGCAGACACCGGCCGGTCTTGGCGAGATGTTCGCGCTGAGCAAGGGTCTCGGCAGCGGGTTCGTCGGGCACAAAGCCCGTGGACCAGATCTGACCGTGGGGGTGCGGATTGCTGGCGCCCATCATGGCCCCGCGGTTCTCGAAGATCTGCACATACTCGATCCAGTCCAGTCCGCCCAGTTCCAGATACTCCCGCGTCCAGGCATCCACCACGGGACGAATCTCCTGTCGGGTCATGCGGGCCAGAGTGAGGCTGTGGTCGGGGTGGTAGCAAAGCACCTTGCACAAACCGCGGGCGGCCTCGCCTTTCAGCAAGGGCGAAGCGGGCGTCTCAGAAACCGCGGGGGTTTCGGGCAGGAGGGCTGCGTAATCGTTTACAAATGAGAAAACTCCGTCGTACGGCGGGTTCGATGCGCCGCCTGCCCGCTGATTCCCTGGGCACAGATAGCACTGCGCATCGTAGGTAATCTCCAAGGGCGCGGACTTCTGCCCTACTTCCCCTTGCCAGGGGCGCTGGGTGCGATGCGGCGAAACCAGAACCCAGGATTGCCGCAGAGGGTTCCAACGGCGATGCGGAAACTGCCATTTCTTTTCCATGCTTACTCCCGAGACCATTCTAATTCCCTCGTCCGGGAGGGAGAATCGATAGGAAATCCGACTCCCGCCTCACTTTGCAGACAATCGGATTCACCCCAAGCGATTGATCTTTTCCGGAGGATGTGCTCTTCTCCGCCGAAAGCAGCAGGAGCAACATGCGGCGGGCCCGGAGGCGCTCGGCGGTAGTGCCATTCCGGCGGCAGCGCTCCAGCAGCAGCATGGCCTCTTCGCGGAGTTCCGGTTCGGCGGCGGCGAGGATCGAAAAAGCCTCCACTGCGATCGCGCGAAGAGCAATGCGTTCGTCCGAGAGCATTGCGCGAACCGGAACCGACAGCCGAATGCGCTGCGCCTGCGTGCAGGCATTCAGCGCCGCAGCCAGCATCAGGTAGCCGCGAGTTTGCCACTCGCCCGAATCGGGGTCGGCGGCGAGGTCAATGAGCGTAGGCCCGTACTTTTTCAGAATGCCCGGCTCGCGCGCGCTCACGCGGCGGGCCAGGTCTGCGGCACAACGCTGCTCAAACGGACACTTCGACACCAGTTCTCTCATCAGGCCGCGAATGGCAGCGGAGCGGGGCGGCGGAATTGCAAAGAAATCCTGCATGGCGGCAACGCCATCGGCATCTCTCCAACAACGCGGGACTGCCATCGTCTTTCTCAAGCGGCCAGTATAGGCGATTTGAAATCGCTCGAAGAACGAGGGCCTGTTCACACTACCCTGGCGGGCGGCGACGGGAGCCAATTCTTTGCAGATCGAGGAGTGAGGAGCGACAGATGCCGGGTGCATCCTAGCGACGATTGACGAAGAGATGGGGAAAACTGGCCCCGTCCCTTCGGGCTGCGGCG
>CAZSWI010000526.1:0-1836 GCA_964610635.1 uncultured Acidobacterium sp. | reverse complement strand
GAGCCGAGCTCGCTGGCCATGCCGGAGGCGTTGCGGCCGGAGACCATAAGCGCTGTGACCACAGGGCCGATTTCCTTAATCATCGAAAAGCTGACGAGCTGGCCGGTGAAGGCTTCGGCGCCAAACTGGGTAAGCGTGGAGGCGGATTGCAGCGCCAGCACGCCGCCGAGGAAAAAGCCCGTGAGGATGACGATGGGCAGCGAGCCGACGCCGATGATATCGGCCTGCATGAAGACGTCGGAGGCGTAGAACGGGCGGCGGAAGATGTTGCTGAGGGCGCGGGCGGAAAGCAGCGCGTACTCCTGAACGGCAAGGACGCCTCGCTTGGCGGCAGCATCGATGGTGGCGAGAGGCATGGTGGTTACGCGGTTTTGGATGCCGGGAGATGGGCTCCCGCTCCGAAGTTTGAGCGTAGCACAGCGGGATCGGGCACCGAGCTCCGAGCACAGGGCACAGGGTGCGTCGCGTGCGGAGGAGAGCGCTACAATCCGGGCGGAGGGTTCGGCGATGCGATGGATTGCGGTTTTGGTGGTGGCGGGGATGGTGGGGGTGGCCGGGGCGCAGACGATCCAGGTCGACAAGAACAACCGAACGATTGCGGTGACGGCGAGCGATAAAGCCTCGGCGGAGGCGGATACGGCGATTGTGACGGTAGGCTTTCAGATTTATGCACCGGATGCGGCGACGGCGTACAGCCAGGGGTCGACGCTTTCGAATGCGATTCTGGACGCGCTGAAGAAGTCGGGGGTGGTTGATAAGGCAGTTGAGAGCCAGGATCAGAAGCTGAATTACACGGAGTTCGCCGAGAACGACAAGAGCACGCCGGAACAGCGGGCGCAGAAGGCGTTCACGCTGTCGCAGAGCTGGAATGTACATAGCGTCGCTGCGGATGCGGGGAAGGTTCTGCATGTGGCGATTGAAGCGGGGGCAAACAGCAGCGGGAATATCGATTGGGATTTAACGGACAGGAATGGGTTGCAGGCGCGGGCGGCGGAGAAGGCTCTGGTGCATGCTCGCGCAGTTGCTGCGCAGATGGCGGCTGGTTTGAATGCGCATCTGGGGGCGCTGATTTATGCGAGTAATCAGACGCCCGTCCAGCGGTTCTTCGGGACGTCGAACGCGACCGTTGAGGTCCAGGCGGTGGCTAACCCCGCGCCGCCGCCAGCGCCGCTGGCGATTCGGCCACAGCAGGTGGAGGAATCGGCTACGGTGTATGCGGTGTTCGCGATCGAGTAGGTGCCCCTCTGGAGCGAAGGAGGCCCCGCCCATCGCGCTCGTGGCGTTGTTCTCGACTCATCGTTCTTCTACGCGCGCGGGATCTGCGGAAGCGCGTCGAAGTGGGCGTCGCGGGCGCACAGTGTGAGCGAATGCTGCAGCACCAGAGCTGCAATCCACATGTCATTGGCCGGAATCGGTGTTACCTGCTTTCTCAGTTGCCGGTACACGCTCGCATAGTGGTGCGTGGTCTGTTCATCGGCGTAGAGGACTTCGACACTCGGTTTGAAGAGAAACCGCCGCAGGGCCGCTTCGTTGTGCGCACCTTTGCTGCCGACAGAAAACCCGGCGCGCAGTTCCGCCAGCACGATAAATGGCAGCCAGACTTCATCGGCTGATTCGACGCACTCTGCCACTTGCGCATCGCCCTGGACAAGGTCAGTGTAGCGATTCGTGTCGAGCGCCAGCCTCAACGCCACATTTCCTCATCTACCTTGTCCTGATCTGCGATGGCTTCGTCGAATGCCGGATCGGGCTGCCAGGTACCAACGATGTCACTCAGATCCCGCTTTCGGGTGCGCTCGCCGCTAATGCCGGCGCCACGGGCCAGTGCCTCTATCG
>CAZSWI010000525.1:0-1843 GCA_964610635.1 uncultured Acidobacterium sp. | reverse complement strand
GAGGCGGCGTTCTGCTCGATGTGCGGGCCGAAGTTCTGCTCGATGAACTGGTCGACGAAGGTGGATGAGTTCAACAAGACGGTGCATGGGTTGGAAAAGCAGGATCTGAGCGAACTGGTAACGCTCCAGGCAAGGCAGTTGGGCGAGAAGCGATGATCGCCTGGCTTCATTCCAGGTGCCTGGTTCTGGAAAGCAGAGGAACCTACGCAACCAACAGGCACGCCCCCGTATCTGACCGACGAGGGAGCACAATCGAAAAGAGGACAAAACCATGAACGCATGGAAATTCTGGGCAGCCTTTGGGGTTGGAGTCGCGGCAGGAGCGGCGCTGGCTTTGATCTACGCACCGCAGTCGGGAGCGCGGACGCGGAAGCAGATTAAGCGGACGGTGGCAGACGCCACGGATTACGTTCGCGATGCGGCGGACAGCGTGAGCGATGCCGCGAACAAGTATCTGAAACGCAGCAAGGACGTGGTGGGCGACGTGGTGGATTCGGCGCAGAATGTGGTGACGGCGGCGAAGCGGGTGACGTCGTTTGGGTGAGGGTAGCTGGGAGCCGGTAGTTTTCGGCGGCGAAAAATCTCCGGCGGCAGCGGCGAAAATCTGAAAAAATAGCGGCATGACTACGACGGCTGCTGCAGTTTTCTCCGACCGGATTGGGCGGATTGAGATATCCGCCACCATGGCTGTGACCGCGGAAGCCGCGAAGCTGCGCGCGCAGGGCGCGAAGCTGGTGGACTTTGGCGCGGGGGAGCCGCATTTCGCCACGCCGCAACATATTAAGGATGCGGCGATCGAGGCGATCCAAAAGAATTTCACGAAGTACACGGTGGTTGGCGGCGTGCCGGAGCTGCGCCAGGCGATTGTCGAGCGGCATGCGGCCGACTTTGGGTCGAGCTACACGCCGGACGAGGCGATTTTCTCGACGGGCGGGAAGCTGGCGATCTTTAACGCCATCCAGGTGCTGGTGGATCACGGCGATGAGGTGATTGTGCCGGTGCCGTACTGGGTGTCGTACAAGGACATCGTGCAGTACGCGGGAGCGACGTGCGTCTTCGTCGAGGCGCCGGAGGCGGAAGGTTTTCGGGTCACGGCGGAGGCGATTGAGCGGGCGATTACTCCGAAGACGAAGGCCATCATTCTAAACTCGCCGTCGAATCCGTCGGGGGCGGTGGTTGCGCCGGGCGATCTGGAGCGGATTGTGCGGCTGGCGCATGAGCGCGGGATCTGGCTGCTGCTCGACGAGTGCTATGTGTATCTGCAGTACACGGGGGCGCTGGTGAGCGGGGGATCGTTCACGGAGGCGAAGGAGCACGTGGTGGTGTTGGGGTCGCTGTCGAAGACGTACGCGATGACGGGATGGCGGGCTGGATTTGCGCTGGGGCCAAAGGCGGTGATTGCGGCGATGTCGAAGCTGCAGAGCCAGTCGACGTCGAGCACGGCGTCGTTTGTGCAGAAAGCGGCGATTGCGGCGCTGCGGGGTTCGCAGGACTGCGTGCTGGAGATGCGTGCGGATTATTTGCAGCTGCGGGATGAGGCGCTGGCCGGACTGGCGAAGATTCCGGGCGTGACGTGCGCGAAGCCGGAGGGCGCGTTTTACGTTTATCCCAACGTGAAGGCGTATTTGGGGAAGGCGGGCGTGGGGACGGCGATGGAGCTGTCGAAGCGGCTGCTGCATGAGGCGCATGTGGTGACGGTGCCGGGCGAGGCGTTTGGGACTTCGGAGCATATTCGGTTGTCGTATGCGACGAGCCATGCGGATGTGGGGGAGGGTTTGGAGCGGATGGCGGGGTGGTTTGCGGGATTGTGAGGGGCAGAGTTTAGAGTTTAGGGATTAGAGTT
>CAZSWI010000524.1:0-1846 GCA_964610635.1 uncultured Acidobacterium sp. | reverse complement strand
GCGGCTACTTCAACACCATCATGTCCATCGAGCAGACCGGCGGCCTCTTCTTCATACTCGCCTTCGGCATGATCCTCCGCTGGCGACTCAGTATGTACTTTGAATATCGAGCCCTCACGAACAAGCCGCAGCCACCGCTCGAAGATACCTTTCCGCCGGAACCCACGCAGCTCGACGGAACCAACGGTGCGCCTATTCGCCGTGCCTTAGATTAATTCGCACCTCGACCCCCCGCCCCATCGGCGTCTGAATCGCCGACACATCAACCAGCTTCCCGTGCTCCTTCGATCGGTGGTTCAGCACATACCCGCCCACCAGCCAACCCAGCGCGCTGCCCACCACGACATCCGACGGAAAATGCTCCCGCGCCAGCACTCGCGAAACCGATACCGTGCTCGCCACTCCATACACCAGCGCCTTCGTCGCAATCCCGTCATACTGCCCCGCCACCACATGCGCAAACGCCCACACATTCATTGCATGCTCCGACGGCATCGACGGATTGTTCGGCCAACCCTTCGGCCCCTGTGGCCACAACCCGCCTCGCGCATCATCCGCCATCGGATACTCGCGGTCCAGGGCATACTTCAGCCCCTCATCCAGAATCGTCGCGTCCGCCATCGCCTCGGCCGATAGAACCGCCGTCTCCTTTAGATAATCGTCATGCCGAACCGCCGCCGCCGCGTACCCAACTCCCGCCGCCGCGTACGGACCATATAACCCCGCATAATCCGAAAGTTTATTGAAGTGATCCTCCCGCGACGGATGAACCCCCAAATCCTGAATTGCCTCGTGATCGTAATAGACCGCCGCTCCCGTCGCAGCCCCAAACGGTATCAGCCACAGCAACTCCTCCGCTGGCGCTTTCACCGGACTCAGCACGATCCCCTTCTCATCCTCAGCCACATGCATCACGCACACCAATAGGCTGTGCAGATCGCACGGCTGCTGCTCTCTCGTGGGGGGCAGACCCTGCACGGTAGGCGCCGCAGGCGCTGTGGGTAAAGTCTGAGCTGAACTCTGCGCTAAGTCTGTTGCCGAAGCCGAGCTCTGCCCCCAGCCCAAACCGGCGCCCCACCCCGCCATCGCCAAACAAAAAAAGAACTTCCCCATCCGCCCATGATACGAAACGCACCGATCACCGATCGCTTGCAACGGATAACTGTCACCTGCCTCCCGTCTCCCCTCTGCTGCCTCCGTTTTTCTGTACCCTGCACCCTTCTACCTTGCCCCCTCCATTTGGGAACCACACCGCATCCAACTCCGTATCGAAGATCAGAGGCCGCCGCATGCTGACCCTCCGCCAGGATATTGCCTATGCTCTGCGCCAGATGCGCCTGTCGCCTGTCTTCACCCTCACCGCCATGCTCACTGTGGCCCTTGGCATCGGCGCTACCACCGCCATCTTCTCCCTCATCAACACCGTCATGCTTAAGTCCCTCCCCGTCGTCGACCCCTCCAGCCTCTACCGCATCGGCACCGGCGACGATTGCTGCGTAGAGGGCAGCACCCAGGACACCTGGGGCTTTTACTCCTACGACTTCTACCGGCAGATGCAGGCCAACACCCCCGAGTTCTCTTCGCTCGCCGCCTTCCAGGCCGGCGGTTGGACCCTCGGCGTCCGCCGCGGCGAGTCCGATCGCGCCGCCAAACCCCTCCGCTCAGAAATGGTCAGCGGCAATTACTTCTCCACCTTCGGACTCGGCGCTTTCGCCGGCCGCGCCATCGCTCCCTCCGACGATCAGCCCAACTCCGCGCCCGTTGCCATGCTCAGCTACCGCACATGGCAGCAGCAATACGGCTCCGATCCCTCCATCATCGGCTCCACTTTCATCGTCAGCGACCA
>CAZSWI010000523.1:0-1848 GCA_964610635.1 uncultured Acidobacterium sp. | reverse complement strand
CCCATCAGCAATCCGCCCGCGCTCCCACCCTCCGCGGCCACCCGATCCGCCGCCCCATACCCCTCAGCCACTAAATGCTCCGTCACTGTTACAAAATCGGTGAACGTATTCCCCTTCTGCATCAACCGGCCCGCATCGTGCCAGGCCTTTCCCATATCCCCGCCGCCGCGCGCATGCGCGTACGCCAGCACGAACCCCCGATCCAGCAAACTTAGCCGATTGCTGCTGAACCCCAGCGGCAGCGAATACCCGTATGCCCCATACCCATAAATCCACAGCGGATTCCCACCCCGCTCTCTCTTGTCCTTCCGCCAAACCAGCGAGACCGGAATCTCCACCCCATCCGCCGCCCGCGCAAAAGTCCTCTCAGACTCGTACAGCGTCCGATCGAACCCTCCCGGCACCTCCACCTGCTTCAGCAGCTTTGACTCGCCTGTCGCCACGTCGTACTCAAAAACCGACGCCGGCGTCACCAGCGACTGGTACGCATACCGGTACTTCCCCGTGTCGAATACCCGGTTCGCATGCGGATGCGTGCTGTACACCGGCTCCGGAAATTCAATCTCCGCACCATTCCCCAACTCAGGCCCGCGCCCAACAAAAGGAACCGCCCGCACATGCTGCAACCCCTCTCTCCGCTCCCAAACCATCGCGTGTCCCGCGAAGAGATCCACCTCCTCCAGCATCGCTTCCGCCCGCTGCGGAATCAGCTCTGTCCAGTTCTCCCGCCCCGGCGCCTCCACCGGCGCCGTCACCAGCCGGAAATTCCTCCCCGTATCGTTCACCCGGATATACAGCCGCCCATTCCGATGATCCGCGTAGTACTCAATCTCATCCCGCCTCGGCTCGATCAGCCGCCACGTCCCCCGCGGCTCATCCGCCGGCAAAAACTGTTCCTCCGTCGTCGTGTGGCTTGAGGCCTGCAGGATGATGTATCGGTCGTCGCGCGTCCGCCCCGCGCCAATGTTGAACCGCTCGTCCTTCTCTTCGTACACCAGCTCGGCTTCCTCAAACGGCTTATCGATCACATGCCGGAAAAACTGAAATTGGCGCTTCTGTTCCTCGTCCTCCACCGTGTAAAACAGCGTCCGGTTATCCGCCGCCCACACCACCGACCCCACACGATCCACGTATTGCTTCAGCACCACGCCCGTCCGCAGGTCCTTCACATAAAGCTTGTATTGCCGAAACCCCCGGTTGTCGCACGAATACGCCAGCAGATGCCCATCATCCGAGACCACCATCGTTCCCAGCGCCATAAACGACTCGTTTTCCGCCAGCTCATTTACATCCAGCAGAATTTCTTCCTCGCCTTCCGTCTCCTCCGCCGTCCCGCGCTTTCTGCAGAAAATCTCGTACTGCTTTCCCTCCTCGGTCCGCGAGTAGTACCAGTACTCCCCCTCGCGAAAGGGCACCGAAACATCCGTTTCCTTGATGTGGCTTCGCATTTCGTCGTAAAGCTGCTTCTGCAACTCCTCGGTCCCTTCAAACACCGATGCGCACCAGGCGTTCTCCGCCCCGAGGTACGCGATCACTTCGGGATTCTCTTTTTCCCGCAGCCATGCGTAATCGTCCACCAGCGTGTGCCCGTGCATCGTTCTTTCCGTATGCCTGCGCGCAGCTATCGGCGGCTGCATGGCCGCTTCTGTGCCCTGAAGGCTCATCGTTCCTCTCGTGTTCCGGAAAATTGAAATGCAATCAATAGATGCGCAGCCAGACAAGCGTGTCATTTCGTCACGCAACAAAGCTGCCTCGGACTCGGGCAACCCTTCACTCTGCGGAATAGACCACAACACTGGCAACTGGCAACTGGCAACTGGCAACTGGCAACTGGCAACTGGCAACTGG
>CAZSWI010000522.1:0-1849 GCA_964610635.1 uncultured Acidobacterium sp. | reverse complement strand
GGCGATGTGATCGGGGACGATACGTGGTTTGTGTGGGAGCCGTACGGAGGCAGCTGGGCCTGGGACGATTTGCAGTGGGATTATGGCGCGCCGGTTTCAGCGCTGACGGTGAACGACAACGTTGTGTATCTGAATGTGACGGCTGGGCCGATTGAGGCTGCGAATGCGGCTCCGACGGCGGGCAGTGAAGGCGATACGGCGCAGGGTGCGACGCCGACGGTGGTGGCATGGAATCCGGATGTGCCGTACTACAGGCTGGAGAACTCGCTGACTCTGGCGCCGCCCGGGGTCGCGGCCCTTTCCGGCGTTGACCGGGCGCCCGGCAGTTTGGCGGTTCGGCTGTTTGGATCGGTGAGCGCGAATGGGATGCATGAGGCGCTGGCGGTCGAGGATCCGGCGGAGTTTGCGGCAACGGCTCTGCGGCAAATGCTGCTGGCGCGCGGTGTGACAGTTGCGGGAACAGCGAAGGCCTGGCATCGGCTGCCGGTGGATACCGGGGATTATCGGGTCGAAGTGGGTCAGCCCGTCGTGTTGCGCCCGTTGACGCTTGAAACGATCCAGCCGCCGGTGACGGGGCTGACGGTGCTGGCGACACACGTATCCCCGACGCTGGCGGAAGATGTAACGGTGACCAATAAGGTGAGCCAGAATCTGCACGCAGAGCTGCTGCAGCGTTTGCTGGGGCGGCTGGAGGGGCAGGATGGGTCGATTGCGCAAGGGGCGCGGGTGGTGCGGGAGTTTCTGATAAATGCAGGGGTCGATCCGGAGGATTTCTTGTTTTACGACGGGTCGGGGTTGTCGCTCGCCGATCTGATTACGCCGCGGGCGGCGACAATTTTGCTGGCCTATGCGGCGCGGCAGCCGTGGGGGGAATTGTATCGGTCATCGTTACCTATAGGAGGCGTGGATGGGTCGCTGGCGGGACGATTCGCGGGCGGGTTGAAGGGGAAGGTATTCGCGAAGACCGGGACGCTGTCGGAGGTGAACGCGCTGAGCGGGTACGTGACGACGGCGAGCGGGAAGACGCTGGCGTTTTCGGTACTCTGCAATAACAGGCAGCCAGCGGGAGATGCTGCGCGGGGGGCGGTGGACAAGATTGTGGAAGCGATTGCTGCCAGCAATTAGCTGCCGGCGAGAGTTTAGTTTGGGGATCAGAGTTCAGGGTTTGTCGGTTAGAGTTTAGAGGGCGATGCGGAAAGAGTCGAATTGGTGGTTGGGTCCAGGCGCAGTATTGGCGTTCGCATTCGTTGCGGGATGTGGGCCTTCGCTGGGGCCTTCGAAGCCGGTGAGCGAATTGACGGCGCAGGAGGCACAGGGGCGTGTTGTGTATCGGCAGTACTGCGCGAGTTGCCATTATGCGAACCAGACGGGCGATCTGCACGGGCCTAGTTTGTTTGGGATATACCGGAAGAAGTATCTGCCGAGCGGTACGCCGGCGAACGATGAGCGCGTGACTCCGGTAATCCTGCGCGGACATAACACGATGCCGGGTTACGGGAACGATCTTAACGATCAGCAGCTCCAGGATCTGCTTGCCTACTTACACACACTATGACGGATGAGAATGGGCCGGTAGCGCAGAGAGATGCGAGGCGGGTGCTACCGGGGATGGCGGCTATTGCGGTGTGGATGTTTGTGCTGTGCGTGATCGGACTGGTGGGCGTGACGACGCACAAGCTGCCGCTGGTGGTGGTGATTTTGTGCGCGGCTTTTGCCGCGGCGGGGCAGGGATTGCTGCGGCTGCAGAGATGGGGATGGGCGCTGGCGCTGGCGGCGGTGTTCTTGTCAGCGCTTTATGGGATGTGGGTGGTGGTGAAGTTGCACCAGGCCGGGGAGTCGGTGATGGTGG
>CAZSWI010000521.1:0-1853 GCA_964610635.1 uncultured Acidobacterium sp. | reverse complement strand
GGCGGATGCGATCACGCGCGAGGCATATTCGCACGAGCTGAGCAGCCTTGGGTTCTGGCCGGGGACCGCGGGGGGGCCGGATGCGGCGTTCTATTCGTATGCGGCGCCAACGCCGGAGGGGTTCAGCATGGCGCGGGCTCGGCCGGATGCGGCGCGGTGGGATGCGGGACTGGGAGAATTTTTGCTGATGTACGACGTTGCGAGGAGCAGCGGGTCGCCGAGCCGGGCGGTTCTGGAGTTTTGCCGGAGCACATATGAGGCGGCGGCGCGATTCGGGCAATGGGATCGTGGGGCGCTGGAACGGGCGGGATGACAGCTGTTAGCTATCAGCTGCTGGCCATTAGCAAAAAACCTGGCGAGGGGCGATTCGCGGAAGACTGTTAGCGCGATGCGATGAACGGAAGTTGAGGAGGGAAAATGGCGGCGGAATGTTCACATCTGGGCGAGATAAAGTTTACGACTACGACGACGCATGTTTGCGAGGAGTGCGTGAAGATGGGGGATCGGTGGGTGCATCTGCGGCTCTGCATGGAGTGCGGGAATGTCGGTTGCTGTGATTCGTCGAAGAACAAGCATGCGACGAAGCATTTTCATGCAACGAAGCATCCCCTGATGCGGTCGATTGAGCCGCGTGAGAGCTGGGTGTGGTGTTATGTGGACGACCTGTCGCCGGGGGAGATTCTGCACGGTAAGTTTGTGGCCGCGTGATGAGCCGGGATTGGCTCGAAGCTCGGAGACCCGCGACCCGCAGTCACTGTCTCGAACCGCGGACGAATGGATTGCTGCTTATTGGTGACGGAAGAGCGGGCGGCGATCTGCGCGGTGCGAGCACGCCTGAGCCCAAATGGGGTTTTGGACGCGGATCGCTCTGGAAGAAACGCCTTCAACTGCCGATGAAAGGATTGGCGGGCGGGGGTGGGGGTTGGAACATTCCAGCGAGGCGCGGCGGGAGTGGTGGGCGGGGCCGGAAAGTTACCGAGCTCCAGCCGCGGCGGCGCAGGAATGGAACGGGCCGGAGCCGACGCGGCCCTTTGTTGCCCGGATTGAGGAGGTTTTGGGAGCTGCGCAGGAACCCGACCCTCTGTTCTTTATAGAAAGCTGGACTGCCGGCGTGAGTGCGGCGGCGGAGAACTTTGCGCAGAGGCGGCAGGTTCGCGAACGCGCTCCCGCATACCCGGCGTTCGACTCTTTTGTGCCGTCCTATACGGGCGTTTACGAGAAGGAGCGGTCAGGGGAAGCGGAGGTTGCGGCTGTGCCTGCCGCGGCGCCGATGGGAAGATATGGCTTCAGCTGGGTGACGGTTGGCAGCGCAACGGACACCCGATCCGGGCAGAATCCTGAGGCGGAGCTGGGGAGCGATTTGGGCGAGGAGTTTGAGAGGGAGAGGGGCGGGGGGTTGACTCTGCCGGGAGCTTGCCGGTTGTTAGGCGTGGCGGCGAGCAGTACGCGGGAGCAAATTAAAGCGGCGTACCGGCGCATGGCCAGCCGCTATCATCCTGACCGAGCGGGGCGCAGGAGCGAAGAGGAGCGGCAGTCTGCCACCGAACGGATGGTTTCGATCAACGAGGCTTACCGTCTGCTGTGTGGGGCGCGATTCGGCGAATCGGCCTGAGCGAGGTTGGTGGCGGTCCTCCGCTGGGATGTTGCGAACTGTGGGGATTTCCAGGAGCTGAATGACCGTGGTGCGAAAGGGGGGACTCGAACTTGAGGCGACTTGGGGGCGTCTGAGCCCGCAGCCGAAATCCCGAGCGAAGGCGAGGGACCTCTGTGGTGCGAAAGGGGGGACTCGAACCCCCATGGGTTGCCCCGCCAGATCCTAAGTCTGGTGCGTCTGCCAATTTCGCCACTTTCGC
>CAZSWI010000520.1:0-1857 GCA_964610635.1 uncultured Acidobacterium sp. | reverse complement strand
GAAAAAGATAAACCCCCAGAATCGCGATCAGAGGCTCCAGTGGATGCCGAAAACGTGCGTGCACGGTTACAAAATAGTAGGTCAGCGGCAGCAGCAGGAACGCCCAGAAGAACAGCCATGCCGCAGGAACATACCGGTGTAAGGCCAGAACCAGCCCCAGCAGCCCGGCAATACTCGTGAACTGAAAATTCAGATTCCGCCCGTACTCGTTCACGAACCCCTCATCGCCCGGATGCGGCACGCTGAACCAGAAGTAATAGGTCCTCTTCAAACTGAGCAAAGCAAAACGCCCCGGATCGGCGCGAATCACGCCTTTCGCCATCTCCCCGCGCATCTTCGCGTACGCAATCTCGCCCATCTCACGGTAGAGCCGCAGCTGGTCCGGCGCCTGTGCCGGATGGTCGTATTCCATCAGCAACCCCGTCGCCCCAGGACCATTCCCCAGATACAACTCCACGCCAAGATTCGCCCGCACCGGCACAAACTGGTGAAAGACTTTCCAATTGCGATAAGTCCACGGCGCAAGGCAAGCGATAAAAATCGCTGCTGCCAGGAGCACACGCCCAGCCTGCCGCGGCCACAAACCGCGGCCCGGAACCCCGTGCAGAATCCACAGCCCGGAGACTGGCATGAACAAGCACAATGACGGATTCGTGAGCGCGATCAACCCCCAAAGCAATCCGAACCCAGCCCACTCCCCAGCCCCAGGCGCGCGCGTAACCCCCGCACCCTCCCCAATCCCCCGCATCCGCAGCGCCAGCACCAACACCCACGAAAACAGGAACGCGCTCAGCGTCATCTCCCAAACCCACTTCACCGCATATTGCATCGCCGCCGGATAAAGCGCCCACAACCACGCAGACCACAACGCGACATTGCGGTTGAAGCATCTCGCGGCAATCTCCCACGTCGTGCGCACCATCAGAGCATTCAGCACGCTGTCGAACGCGAGAATCACCCATGCCGCCAGTGCCGAATAAACCCCAAACAAACGAAAGTCTCCGGCCAGAATCCACGGATAAAGCGGTGGAACCCAGGCCGTCGGTCCCGTGTGGCCGCGAAAAGGGTCGGCGTACCCATTGCCGGTGTCGAGCGCACGTGCGATGCGCCCCATCTCGTATCCGAACGCAAAGTGATCGTCATACGGCCGCATATGCCACATATGCGCAAACGTCAAATACGCGATACGCACGAACAGAGCTACCCAGAAAATCGACCACGGACACTTCGTCTCCAGCATCGCGCCTGGTGTCCGCGGCTCGGTCACAGCTTCCTGACCTCCTGCCCCGTCTGCTCCAGCTCCGCGTTGATCAGCGCCTCCGGCGTCAAAGCATCCGCGCGCCGCAGATTCGGAAACAACACAGTCCACAGCCCCGTGATCACCATCGACCCGATGCCGCCAATCACCACCGCCCGCACCGCCCCCCACCATTGCGCCGTCAACCCGCTTTCAAACTCACCCAGCTCGTTCGATGCTCCGATAAACAGCGAGTTCACCGCGCTCACCCGCCCCCGCATCTCCGGAGGCGTTGCCAGCTGCAGCACCGAAGACCGAATCACAACGCTGATCATGTCCGAAGCTCCAACGATAAACAACGCCGCCAGAGAAAGCGGCAGGCTCCGCGACAACCCAAACAGCACCGTGGCCGCGCCAAAGATAGCCACGCAGATAAGCATCCTCACGCCGGCTCTCTTCCGGATCGGCCGCGCCATCAGCCACAGCGAGACGGTCAGCGCCCCTACCGCGGGTGCGGCGCGCAGCATCCCCAGTCCTCGCGGACCCGCATGCAGAATCTCCTGCACAAAAATCGGCATCAGCGCAACCGCCCCACCCAGCAGCACTGCGAAAAGATCCAA
>CAZSWI010000519.1:0-1858 GCA_964610635.1 uncultured Acidobacterium sp. | reverse complement strand
CCGGAGCCGATGACGATCGAGGCTCGAAATTCAATCGTGGGAACCGCCGAACTGCGCAGGATATCTGCCACCTCATGGCGGCTCCGCAGATGTGCGGACAACGCCTGATCCTGATTTCCCAGACCGCCCAGGTAAACAATGCGCTCCACGCCCTGCTCGCGCGCGGTGTCGGCGAAATTTTGGGCGGCTTGCCGGTCTTCCTCTTCGAACTGTCCCGCCGAGCCCATGGAATGGACAAGGTAGTACGCGGTTTGTATTCCAGCCATTGCCGGTGCAAGAGAAGTGCGATCCAGGCAATCCGCCTGAATCACCTCCGCAGAGGAAGAAACCCGTGACCGAAGAAACTCAGGATGTCTGGCAAGACAGCGGACGGGCCGACCAGCTGCCTCAAGCGCCTTAAGCAGGCGGCCGCCGATATAACCCGAAGCTCCCGTGAGCAGGACAAGCGGCCGATGGTTCGTACCCATTGGGGAACCTCAATTGCCCTCGTAATGTCCGAGGGGCACAATCCCAGCATTGCATTGTTTCGTGGGCTGCCCTGCACCAAATTGACCACCTGCCAAATTGACCACCAGGTTGTAGTAAACCATCGGCCGCCTGCCATTGACGCAGAGCGGCTTCCTCTGGACCACCGCCCTCCCATTCCCTGAGAAATCCGGTAGTGGGTCAACGAAACTGAAACCCACTACCAGAAAGCTGGCAGGATGGCTCCAAACCGCCGCAGCCCGGAGCCCTTTGTCGCCGCAGCCGAATTCTCCGTGAGTCGATCCAAATTCCACCAAAAATCCCCAAACCCCCAAATGTGGAAAATTTGTCAACCCCCCACCCCAAAATCCAAAGTAACAACCTAACATTCCACGCCACTTACAAGCCAACTTACCCAAAAAAAGTTGGCAGTTTTATCTTCCGAACCTGCTATTCTTAACTTATAGAGTAAAAAAAGAAAAAAGCTCCACCTATTCCGGTGGGGCTTTTCCTTTTGGTGGGCATTGAGGGGGTTGCCGGGGTGGCAAGCCCCTCCTTTTTTAACCACCCTCCGCCGATTTTCTGATCGCTGAACGCTGAGCGCCGATCGCTCTCACCGAAAGGAACGGATATGTCTCAAGATACAGCCGCCTCCGACACAACCCCCGAATCCCAGCCCACAACCAAGCCCCGCCGCTGCCGCTATATCAAAACCGCCGGCGACCAGTGCCGCGCCAAAGCTATGACCGGCAACCACTACTGTTACTCGCACAAATACAACCGCATGCCCACCTTCGCCGGAGTCAAGGGCTACGACCGCGTCGCCTTCCTCGAGGACGCCGCCTCCATCCAGCTCATCCTCTCCCAGGCCATGCAGGGCCTTCTCGAACGCTCCCTCGACCACCACTCCGCCCGCAGCATGTTCTACGGCTGCCAGGTCGCCTCCGGCCTTGTCCGCCTCGATATGCTCAATCAGCGCTGGCTCGCCGAGAACAACCAATCCATTCCCGAGCAGGTCACCGAAACCACGAAGAGCGAAAACTCCGAGCCTCTCGGCGTCGACGAGGAATATCGCGGCCCCACCGGTACCTTCGAGCCCCAGTGGTCCTTCTCCAAATACCTCTACGAGCAGCAGTGCGAGGAAATGGGCCAACCCAAACCCACCTGCGCTGCGGACTTCCCCGCATCCGGCTGGCTCACTGACGAAGAAGTCAAAGAAGATCCCGAAGAATTCGTCAAGCGCTACCGCGCCCGCCGCCTCAAGCTCCACGAAGAGGCTCAAGCCGCGAAAAAACCAGCCGCCGAGCAAAGCGCGCATTGCCCAGCCGAGGAACCCGCAATAAACGACTGTCATCCCGAGCGGAGCGCGCAGCCCGCCGCCGAGGGACCTGCA
>CAZSWI010000518.1:0-1862 GCA_964610635.1 uncultured Acidobacterium sp. | reverse complement strand
TGAAGTAGCACCCCTCCGCATCGGCAATGTGCATCGGGTTCCACGTCTTCTGGAATCGCCACGTCCCGTAGTTCAGCTTCTTGGTCAACTCCACCACCTGCTGGCTGCTCAACGTCGTTTCAGGAACAGAGATTGTCTCGGCCATAAAATCCTCTTGGTTCAAAATAAACTGTACAGAAGCGGCGCACGAAAACGAAAACCCAAACATGATGCAAGCCTTCATATCCCAACAAATTGTCACCCCCAGCGCCATCCGCCCCGGCGCCGTCCTCGTCGACGACGGCCGAATCACCGGCATCTGCAACGAAGTCGAGATCCCCCCGGGTCATCGCCGCATCGACCACCCCGGCGCTCTCCTCCCCGGCCTCGTCGACTCCCACATCCACATCAACGAGCCAGGCCGCACCGAATGGGAAGGTTTCGCCACCGCCACACGCGCCGCGGCCGCCGGTGGTTATACCACCCTCGTCGACATGCCCCTAAATTGCTCCCCCGCCACCACAACCGTCGCCGCTCTCGAAGCCAAACGCGCAGCCTCCCAGGGCAAGTGCCTCGTCGACTGGGCCGCCTGGGGCGGTGTCTCCAACCACAACGCAGAAGACCTCGAACCCCTCGCCCACGCGGGCGTCCGCGGCTTCAAATGCTTCCTCGCCGAACCGGGCATCGACAGTTTCTCCCGCGTCAACGAAGCCGAGTTGCACACGGCGCTCCCTCATCTGGCCCGCACCGGCCTGCCTCTGCTCGTCCACGCGGAGTTACCGGGCCCCCTCGACCGAGCCGCTCGCAACCTGACCGGCGCAGACTGGCGTCGCTACGAAACCTGGCTCCGCTCGCGCCCCGACGACGCCGAAGTCGAAGCCATCCGCCTCATGATTCGCCTCTGCCGCGAATTCAACTTCCATCTCCACATCGTCCACCTCGCCACCGCGCAAGCCCTCGACGATCTCCGCCAGGCCCGCGCAGAAGGCCTGCCTGTCACGATAGAAACCTGCCCCCATTACCTCCACTTCGCCGCAGAAGAAATCCCCGACGGCAGCACCCTCCACAAATGCGCGCCGCCCATCCGCAGCGCCGAAAACCGAGAGCAACTCTGGGAAGCCCTGCGCGACGGCGCCATCGACCTCATCGCAACCGACCACTCCCCCTGCCCGCCGAACATGAAACGCATCGAAGAAGGCAATTTCGCCACTGCCTGGGGAGGAATCTCCAGCGTCTCCGTCGCCCTGCCCGTCGTCTGGACTGCCATGCGCCAACGTGGCTTCTCTCTGTGCGATCTCGCTCGCCTTATGTCACAGCAACCGGCACAATTAGCCGGCCTGACCGGCAAAAAAGGCCGTATCGCCGAAGGCTACGACGCCGACTTCGCCGTCTTCGACCCCGACGCAAAAATAATCGTGACGAAAGAACAGCTCCACACGCGCCACCAAATCTCGCCCTACCTCGGCGAGCGCCTATATGGCACCGTGATAGCTACATATTTAAGAGGAGTTCCCGTCTTGACAGAAGGCCAATTCGCGGAAAGCGCGCCCGGCCGCGAAGTCCCAGCCTGACAGCATTCCCTGTCCCTGTTCCCTGTTGCCTGTTCCCTGTCTCTACGCCGTCGCCAGCTGTCTCGCACCCCGTCCCACCGCATGTTCCGCCCCGCCCAGCCGCACACTCACCACCTTGGAAACGCCAGGCTCCTGCATCGTCACGCCGTAAATCATGTCGGCGGCCACCATCATCCGCTTCGAGTGCGTCACCAGCACAAACTGCGTCTCCTCCGCCATGCCGCGCAGCATATCCGCCAGCCGCCCCACGTTCGTCTCGTCCAGCGGAGCATCCACCTCGTCCAGCACGCAGAACGGGCTCGGCTGATAAAC
>CAZSWI010000517.1:0-1867 GCA_964610635.1 uncultured Acidobacterium sp. | reverse complement strand
TGTAGTAGTAGTCGTAGAGCGAGACGCCGGAGTAGTTGCGCTGGATGAGCCGGCCCGAGGGAGTGTAGTAGTGATACGTAGTCAGCGCCAGGCCCATGGTGTGGTCGGCCAGGTCGTAGACCGTCTGCACCAGCCCCTTGCCGAAGGTGGTCTCACCCACAATCAAGGCACGGTCGTGGTCCTGCAAGGCGCCGGAGACAATTTCGGCCGCCGATGCCGAATTGCGGTTGACGATCACCACGATGGGAAAGGTCTTGCCTTCGTTGCCGTGGGTAGCCGTGTAGTTCTGATCCGGATAGGCACGCCCGCGCTGGGAGACGATCGTCTGTCCCTTGCTGAGCAAATGGTCGCAGACCTCCACGGCCTGGCTGAGCAGCCCGCCGGGATTGCCGCGCAGGTCGAAGATCAGGCCCTTCAGGTCGCCGAAGCCGTTGATGGCCTCAAGCACTTCCTGCGCCGTGGTCTCCTGGAACTGGGTCAGGTGAATGTAGCCGACGCCGGGGCGAATCTCGTACTTCAAGTCGACTGACGGGTGGGGAATTTCATCCCTGATCAGATCAAAGGTCAGCGGCTTGGGCTGACCCTCGCGGACCATGACCACCTCGACATGGGTGCCTTTGGGTCCTTTGAGCGCCTTGGCCACCAGGTCTGAAGTCATGCCGTCGGTCGATTTGCCGTCCACGCTGGCGATCACGTCGCCGGGGCGGATTCCTGCCCGGTACGAGGGTGTGTTCTCGTAGGGCGTAATGACGTACACCTTATTGTTCTGCTGCTGAATGACCATGCCGACGCCGTAGTACCGGCCGTGCTGGTCCTCGCGCATCTTGGCGTAGGCCTTGGGGTCGTAGAAGTTGGAGTGCGGGTCAAGCACGCGCAACATGCCGGGGATCGCCCCGTCGTAAATGGCGGCGTCGGCCTTTTCGCCTTCGATGGGCTCGGCGTAGTTCTGTTCCACCAGCGCATAGACATTGGTGAAGGATTTAAGGTTGTCGCGAAGTTGGCTCTCGTCTGCCGAGGACTGCGCCCCTACCCTCCGCTGCAGCAAGCTGCCTGCGACGGCACACACGGTGAAGAAAAGAACGACGGTGAAAAATGCGCGGCGGGCGCGGGGTGTCATAGGTGGAAGGAACCTCCGGACTGCGGGTGCTGCGAATACCCCGAGACGGCTTTCCAGTCGCGCGAGGCTGAATCCATTGGGAGTAAGGCCACCGGGAGTGCGTGCGCCTTGCCTCAGGGAGAACCAGCCTGGCCCCGCTCATGCGGGGGAATTGGAAAACCGCTCAACAGGCCGAAAACAGAGCAGTCTTGGGCTAAAGTATAGCACCCGGCTATTTGACGCCGGCGGGGCCGTTTCGGTTGCTGTTTGGACTCTGCCCAGCCCCAACGCGTTGAAACCGGCGAGAATATCCGGCCAAATCCCTCGGATTCGCCTCCAGCGTCGCGCTCCCGCAGCCCAGGCATTTACAATGGCGTCTATACCTCAGGTAGTGATTGATCGCCGCCTGCCGTGTCTTGACCCTATGACTCTGAGAATCCTTCGCACTCCCGCGGCGTTCGTGTTCGGCACGGTGCTGCTCGCAAGTTCCACTTTGGCGCAAACTCGTCCCGCCGCGCCCGAGAGCCCATACGGCGGCACCACGGTCGAGGACATCATCGCCCGCGTCAACGACCAGGTCATTACGCGCTCGGACTACGACCGCGCCATGAAGGAACTGGATGCCGAGGCGCGCCAGCACGGCGCCTCAATGCAGGAAATCTCCGAGGCCCACAAGGACCTGCTGCGCAACTTGATCGATCAGCAGCTATGGCTCTCAAAGGGCAAGGAACTCGGAATCAACGGCGAAACCGAACTGGTGAATCGCCTCAA
>CAZSWI010000516.1:0-1869 GCA_964610635.1 uncultured Acidobacterium sp. | reverse complement strand
CGGCGACCACCGTTCCGGTTTTGACGCCGTGGGCCTTGGCCTCGTAACTGGCGGCGATGCAAACGGTTGTGTCGGCCATCATGGGCACAACGCCCACCGGGCGGCCGCGCAGCTCGGGGCGCGCATCCTGCTCGACGGAGGCAAAGTAGGAGTTGAGATCGACGAAGAGCCAATTGAGAGGTGGGCCGGCTGCGGGATCAGGCGGTGCGCAGGGCTCTTCCGGCTCCATGGGCTGGAGTTCCTCCGGCCACTCTTCAGGCCCCGAGGCGACTACCGGATTGGGACCGGCCGCCATACTGGATATATTTTCGCCTTTTCTTCTCTACAATGCAAGAGAAAATATGAGTTAATATGCTAACTTGATCCCATAACCCAGCCGATAATAAACATGTAGCTTGGAGTTTCGTCCAATCTCTTGTCGAAATGCAGCAGGTACAGCCCATTTCGCCTCGATGTATTGGACCCACGGACACTCGATATGCATAACTTGGTCCATTGGTTCGCAGCCGCCGATAACGCACTCGCCGTCCTCGTGACGATCGGAGTGGCTGTGCTCCTGGTCTGCTGCCTGGAGTGCTCGGACTGCCGACACCGCGAAAAAGACGACATCTTCCGCAGCCACCATGCCTAGGGCGCGCAGTGGCGCCGATTGAAGTCCTCCTGGCGCTGAAACCAACGCTTATTGTCAGCCACTTGCGGCACGACCAAAGTCGTGCCCTCACGCGAAACTCTTCCCACCAGGAGTTTTTCCGCAGCCTCTAGAGTCGTGCCCCCTTCGAGGCGTCGGCTTATTCAAAAACTCCTTGGGAGCAGATATGGCCTAAAGTGCGCCTTGGTTCATTGTCCGGCTCCCGCACTCGGCGCAGGCTTCAAATACTCCTCAAAATGGGCGAGGATGCGGTTATACAGAGATTGCCGCACGTCCGGCCCGGTGATCGAATGCGTCTTGCGGGGATAGATCTGCAAGTCGTAGGGAATCCCGGCTTCGATCAGCTTCTGCACGAATTGCACGGTGTTCTCCAGGTGGACGTTGTCATCTCCGGTGCCGTGGCATAGGAGCAGACGCCCTTTCAAGCGAGCCGCCGAGTTGACCACCGAGAAGTCCTTGTACCCCGAGGCGAACTCGGAGGGCTGGCTCATGTAACGCTCGGTATAGATCGAGTCGTAGTTGCGCCAGTCTGTGACCGGGGCCACGGCGACCCCGGCGCGGAATCGGTCGGAGTGGGTCATGGCGTAGAGCGTGAAGGTGCCGCCCCAGCTCCAACCCCACCAGCCCAGACGTTTGCGGTCGAGTTGCGGATACTTGTCGAGCACCGCGTCGATGACAGTGAGCTGGTCCTCCAACTGCACCGGGCCGAAGTTATGGTAAGCGGCCTGGGCAAAGGCTCGTCCGCGCACGCCCATTCCTCGATTGTCGGCATGGAGCACCGCAAAGCCGTGCTGGGCCAGCAGCTCGTCGAAAAGCAGGCTGTCGCCCCAACGGTTGGCCACCTCCTGCGCGCCGGGGCCTCCGTAGGGATTCACGATCAGGGGCACGCTCGCGGAAGTTGCGCCCTCGGGCAGCAGCAGCGTGGCGTAGAGTGTTGTGCCATCGTGCGCCTTGATCTCAAGTTGTTCGCGGGCTCGCAGATGATAGGACTCCATGGCGTGGGTCTGCCAGAAGACGTTGCACTTGCCGGCTTGTCCGCAGAGACGCAGAGTGGGCGGATCGAGGCTGGCTGATTGCCGATCGACAAACGCGGCGCCGGCGGGAGCGAAGTTGCCGGTATGGACGCCCGCACCGGAGGTCAGTGGCTTGCGTTGTCCGTCGAAGTCCACCTGCCACAACTGCTGCTCCAGCGGATTGCCCTCGTTGGAAGCGAAGGCGGC
>CAZSWI010000515.1:0-1881 GCA_964610635.1 uncultured Acidobacterium sp. | reverse complement strand
GGTGGCGGCTTCTATCGCAAGGTGACGAATTTTACCGAGCCGGTTGAAAGCTGCGACTATTATGGCTACTGCTATAACGTTCCGGTAACCGTCGACCACTTCTCCAGCAACCAGGGCGGGGCCAACGGCGGAATTGGCTTCTACCGCAAGGTGTTCGGCCAGGACAGCAACGCAAAGTTCTACGCCGAAGTCCGCTATGTCTGGGTCAACTCTCCAGTAGCGAGCGCGTCCAACTCCTACCAGGGTTCCGGAACGGAAGGCCTGATTCCGGTCACCTTCGGAATCCGCTTCTAAGCGTTTTAACCTGAGCTGCAAAACAGAAGAGGCGGGCAGCAAGCCCGCCTCTTCGACTTTTAGCTACCCGCTACTGGCTACGGCCTGTCGTCTTTTCTTTCTACTCCCTATTGCCTGCTCCCTGTTCCCTCTGTTTATCACTTCCAGCTGACGGCGAGCTGCCAGCGCAGATTGCGCACGGCGGTCTTGCGCAGCACACGCTCGTACTCCTCGAGCTCGGAGACGACGGAAGCCGTATCGGCGCCCAGCGCGACCGGAGCTTCTCTCAGAAAATCGTGCAGCGTGCAGATGGTGATCAGCCCGTCTTCCGGCGTAAACCACTGCGGAGGCGGCAGGGTTCGCGCCCACTCGGGGTCGCCCGCGCCCTCCTCAAGCAGAAGAGCCATGGAATTTTCATCGGCCGAAAAGAATTCAAGCAGTGGCTTCACACCGAGTCGAATAGCCAGCTTCTCCAGAGCATCTTCGTTGCGAGCCAGCGCGTGACCGTTCACATAGATGTCGTAGCCAGGGTCTTCCCCCTCCACGACGATGTACATGGATGCGCTCATTGGCGACAGTCTACCTGATGTGAGGATGCTCGGGAGAGCCCTGAGGATGGTTCGTTGCCGGATCAGTCACTAACTCCTGTGGTCCCCCTTTTTAGCCCCATTTGGTAGAGGACGTTCAGGTTAGCCGCACAGACGCGGCTTGCGGGCAAGCCGGGGGGCGAGTCTGGCGCCAATCGAAACGTCTCATAAAGAAACAGAGAGCCGGGGTGACAGCCGCGGCTCTCTGTGGCCTAACGCCCTTCGCGGGGCTGCTGAGACCGGTTAGTGCGGCCTAATTACTGCGGTCCGCGACCCCCGCCACCAGCACCGCCCGGCCGACGGCCACGACGACGACGGCGACGCTGTCCACCGGGTCCGCCGGGTCCTCCCGGTCCGCCACCGGGACGCCGCTCGGCCTGCCCCACGACGACGGGCACGCCATCGGCGCGGTTGTAGTTGATCTCTTCGCCGCTGTCGTCCAACGGAGGACCGTCGTCGTCGAAGTCCTCGCCGCCCTCGATCATGATGGTGCTGGCGTTCGAGGAAGGCTGCCGTTCTTCCGGAGGAGCCGGACGCGGCGGACGCGGTGCGCGCGGAGCCGGTGCAGGCGCTTCCGCAACCGCCGCCATGTCTCCCGCAGGTCCGCCTGGACCCTGGTTCGGATCAGGCAAGCCCAGCTTCTGCCGCTGCTCACGAAGCACCGCCTTGCGCGACAACTTGATGCGGTTACCCTCGACTCCGAGCACTTTCACCATCACCTGATCGCCTTCGCGCAGCTCGTCCTTCACTTCGCGGACGCGATGCTCGGCGATTTCGCTGATGTGCAGCAGTCCATCGGTGCCGGGGAAGATCTCGACGAACGCCCCGAACTCTGCAAGCCGAACCACTTTGCCCAGGTAGACTTTCCCCACCTCGGGCACCGCGGTAAGGTCGTTGATCATCTGAAGCGCCCTCTTCAAACCCTCTTCGTCCGAGGAAGCGACGTTGACCTTGCCCGTATCGTCGACGTCGATCTTCACCTGCGTGGCTTCGATGATGCCGCGAATCGTCTTTCCGCCCG
>CAZSWI010000514.1:0-1886 GCA_964610635.1 uncultured Acidobacterium sp. | reverse complement strand
GTGGCGTCGTAGCGGGACATGTCGGAGAGGATCACGCGATCGCCCTCGTTGAGTCCGCTGAGTATCTGAATCTGCGTCACCGAAGCTCTGCCTACCTTAACCTGAACCCGCGTGGCAGTTTTGCCGTTCGAATCTTCCTTGAACAAACTGATGGTGCTGTCTTCATTGCCGAATGCCGGGCGTCCCACGTAGAGCACGTCGTGCAGACGCTCGAGATCGATGGTGCCGTCGACGCTGAGCTGAGGAACCGCCCCGGCCGGCAGGGGGCCATCGAGTGCTACGTCAACGGTGCGCGTTCCGTTCAATACGGAGGGATCGATTCTGGTGACATGGCCGGGGACGATGCCGTTGTGAGTGTCGACTTCCGCCTGCTGACCGATGAGGATGTCGTGCGCCTGGGTTTCAGCAATCTGCAGCGCGGCCTTGAGCTGGTGGGGATCGATGACTTCAGCTACGGAGGTGCCGGCGCTGACATGCTGGCCGACCTGGACGGGCGTGGGCAGGGAAGCAAGAACGCCGGAGATTCCAGCGCGGACCTGGAGGGCGGCTTCCTGCTTTTCGTAGAGGTCCAGCAGCGCCCTCGCCTGGTCAATCTTGGTCTGCTGCGAGGCGAGCTGGACTTCGATGGCTTTCTGATTCACGTCCAGCTGTTCCTGGCTGATCTGGTGCTGCGCGGTGAGCTGATCGGCTTTGCTCTTCGACTGGTTGTACTGGAGGCCGCTGATGACGCCAAGGCTTAAGAGTTGCTTGTCGGTCTGGGCTTGTAGCTGGTCCTGCGCGTAATCGGAACTGACTGCCGCTGCGGCGCCTTTCTTGTCCATCAGCGTGCTTTGCAGTGTCGCCTGCAGGCTCTTGTAGTCGGCCTGCGCGCCTTTGAGCGCTAATTGCGCGTTGAGGACCTCCTGCTGCAGCTGGGGGTCGGTCATGTCCAGCAGGATGGTGTCGGGCTTGACCATAGTGCCCGGCAGAACGCGGATGCGGATGACAGTAGCGTCAGTCTGGGCGGGAATGAGCTCGATGCTCTCTTCGCGCGGAACCAGCGAGCCGAGGCCGTGGACCTGACGAATCATGTCGCCGCGTTTGACGGTGTCAGGCCAGACGGTGCTGGCGTCAATGCTGGGAACAGCAGGCTTAAGACGCATCACGGCCCAGCCGGCGGCCGTCACGCCTAACGCAACGATGGCCAGCACGATGATCTGGCGGCGGAGTCTCTTTTTCCGAAGATCGGGGCGCGCGATATCCATTGCACAAAGGTAACTGCATGTGCCGCGCCATTCCAAGCGCCTGCTAAGCGATTGATTGTGATTAGGTTATTTCGATGCCCTGGAGCGGCTTCGCGGGTGGAGTGGCCGTTTGCGCAATCGAGTGTCCACTAGCGGACACTTTCGGCGGGGTGCGGGGGAAGCAGGCCGGCGGTGCGGAGTCTGTCGTCGACGAGGGCGGAGACCTGGCGGTGGATTGCCTCGATTGACTGGTCGCCTTCAATGACGACGACGCGGTTGGGTTCGCGCGCTGCGATTTCGCGGTATTTGTCGTAGACGCGGCGGTGGAAGGCCTCGTCTTCGCGCTCAAAGCGTGCTTCGTCGTGTTCGGCTGTGGCGTTGCGGTCGTTGCGGCGACGGGCGCGGCGGAGGGACTGCTCGAAATCGGCGAGAAGCAGGATGGTGAGGTCGGGATTCAGGCCGCCGCACATGGTGCGATGCATTTCGAGGACGATGTCGCTGCCGAGCTGGCGGCCGCCTCCCTGGTAGGCTTCGGTGGAGTCAGTGAAGCGATCGCAGAGCACGATGTTGCCGCCGTGAAGGGCGGGGGCGATGACCTCGGCGATGCATTCGGCGCGGTCGGAGAGCATGAGGCCGAGCTCGGCCTGGGGCGCTAGGTGATCG
>CAZSWI010000513.1:0-1894 GCA_964610635.1 uncultured Acidobacterium sp. | reverse complement strand
ACCCTGCACCCTGCACCCTGTACCCTTACTTCGTCACCACATCCCCCGCGATCCGGTCGTACTCCGCCTGCGAAACCACGCCCTTCCGCACCAGGTCATGCGGCGTGTCATACGGCCGATTCGATTCAATCCTCCGTGCCGTCACCGTCGTCACCCCAGGCAACGTCTCCAGATCGGCCCGCGTCGCCGAATTCAGATCCATGCCGCCGCCCTTGCCGTTATGAAGCCCGGCCTTCACGCCCGCCGCAACGTCATTCGCCTCGCGCTCCGCATTTGCCGCCGCAACCCGCGCCTCCGCCGCCGCCTTGTCCGCCGCCTTTTTAGCGTTCTCCGTGGCCTGCTGGGCCTGTTGCTGGATCTGCCGATCCGACTCCGGCGTGCCGTTCGCGTTGCACGAAGTGATCCACAGCAGAGCCGCGCATAGCCCCACCGTCGCGGCTACTCGAATCGTCAGTTCCGAAAGCTTTGTCTCCCGCATGGTCGTTCGCCTCGCCCTTGCATGGAATCCTCTGATTCGCGGCGGGTTGCCAAAAAGTAACGTTACGAACGGAAAATTCTCTGTTCAAGCGTATGCCAACAGCGCTAACATGCTTCTCCGGACGGCCCCTCCTGCCTTCCGAGCCCAGGGCCCAGGTGCTTCAACCAGGGTTTCCGGTCCCGCGGCACCAGGAGCCGGCTCAACCGTTTCGTGGCTCGGCCTTCCGGCCAGTCCTCGGTTCCAGCCGGTCCAACACCCGCGACCGGTCGCATCCCCGCGACTCGCCGGAAAACCCCGCACTCGAATCGGAATTAACAACCCCGAGGCGCTTATGAGCTCCATTCTGAGCTACATGCCCGTTGTTTGGATCATTTGGGCAGCAGTCATAACTTTCCTGCTGATCCTCCTTGTTTATCGCTCCAATCTCACCCGCTACGAAGAGGACCAGATCTTCCTCGATGAATCCGCCAATCACCAGAAAAAGGAGCAGGAAGACCTTCTCGTGAAGGTCAACAAGATTCAGCCTCTCATTCGTGTCGTCACCGGCGCCACCTGCGTGCTGACCGTCGCCATCCTGGGCGTCTACGTTTGGGACGCTCTGCAGCATCTGCTCTAAGCAAGCCAGGCGCCCTGTCGCGCCAGGCCTGTGTGCACGACCCCGTCGTCCTGCGCGGCCGGACTCAATGAGCAAGTTCCGGCCACGCTGAGGCAGGCCTCTTCTCAAAATCCCGCGCGTCTATCGCTGGCCAGCGTCTTCACTCAGCAGCCGATAATTGTGCCCCACGGACCACCACAACGCCCCCAGGTTAATAACCTGGCCCCATCGAGCGACCGTCCGATGATGGTGCCGCGCCAAAATCCGATAGACATAGTAGTTGGCGACGACCGTGCCGGCTTCAAACCCCGCGAACCCCGCATGATTATGCACCAATGCCGCTGGAAGCTCCGCCTCGTGGAACCGCGCGGGTTCTGACAGCGCCTCAACCGTGCTTCTGTAATCGAAATAGCGCAGAGGCGCCGCGGCCCCCAGCAGCAGCCAGTCATCCACTCCCAGCGCGGACGAGCGCTGCCTCTCCAAACGTTGGGGGGCAACCGCGATCACAGCGGCCACCGGCGGAGCACCTTCTCCGAAAACAAACGGTGAAGCCGTCCCTGCCGCAACTGGAGCGTCCACCAGCTCCACTTCCTGAGCAAAGCCTGGCGCAACGCTCAAACCCGCCATCCCCAACAACGCAATCAGGATTCTCATTCACCCAGCAAATCGGCGGAGTGAACGGAATGATCAGAAAATCCTAATTTGATGCACCAAAATTCAGCTCTTCATCCTGCTTCTGCTCAGCGCCCCGGAACCCCAGCTAAGCGTTATAAGTAGTCGAAGAAACCCGACCGCCCCGCCCCGTCCAGTTCGTGTGGAAG
>CAZSWI010000512.1:0-1900 GCA_964610635.1 uncultured Acidobacterium sp. | reverse complement strand
GAGACCTGCGCGGAACTTCGCAGCAGCTATTCGAAAAGCGGCTGGGCGGACGATTGCGCCGCGTTGCAAGTAGAAATCCGCGCCAAGACGGGCAAGCCGGTGCAGATTGAGGCGGGGCAGAGCGACGAAGTGAAGCTGCTGGCGCTGAACGCGATGATGCGCCAGGACGAACCGCAGGCGCTCAAGGAGATTCAGGCGATTCTGAACGGAGATTCGAGTGAGACGCTGAAGAAGGAAGCGCAGTTCATCCTTGGCCAGCATTATTCGAATGCGACCTACGCGCAGATCGTCCGCATCAGCTATGTCGAGGGCGACGTGCGCGTACAGCGCGGCGAAGCCAACGGAAAGGCGAGCAACGCGGCCTGGGAGAAAGCTGTGGCCGATCTGCCCGTGGAGACGGGCTTCAGCCTGGTGACAGGCGTGGGACGCGCGGAGATCGAGTTTGAGAACGCGTCGACGATCTACCTGGGTGAGAATTCGGTTCTCACCTTCAACGACCTGCACACAACGGCCGGTATCCCTTACACCGAGCTTGGACTTCTATCGGGCACCGCATCGTTGTATTTCCATGCCTACGTCGCGGGCGAAAGGTTCGCACTGCGGACCCCGACGGACGACCTGGTTTCGAGATACCCCGACAGAACCTACGCGCGGGTCGAGAGCTATACCGATGCCACAGCGATCACGCCACTGGCGGGCGGATCGCTGCACTTGCCGGGAGTGGCTAAGGAATCGATCGCTTCAGGGCGGACCTGGACCTACCGGCAGGGCATTCCCGAGGATTATGCAGGCAAGCCCAGCAGCGAAGAGTTCGCCGCATGGGACGAATGGGCCGGCCGCCGGGTGATCGAGCGTGCGCAGGCGATATCGGCCGTGATGGAGGCTTCGGGACTGACGACTCCGATTCCCGGCATGGCGGAGATGGCGGGCCAGGGCGAGTTCTTCGATTGCGCTCCGTATGGTACCTGCTGGGAGCCGAAGGAGACTGCAGGCGAGGCTAAGGCCGCGGACCAGGAGTCAACGGCAAATCGAGGTCCGAGATTCGTGAAGGCATCCTTTGATCCGTCCTCGCAGGGCGGACAGGCTGTGCAAGCCAACGCCACCGGGCAATCTGACGAATTTGAGCGCGAGATTCTTTTCCCCTGCACTCCCGGCGCACTGCGGTACCGAATGGTCAAGGACCCATCGACGGGCAAGACTACGGTCATCGACAGGAGGCTGGTCCCGGCCGAGCCGTATCAATGGGCGGTGTGTCATGCCGGGAGCTGGGTGCGCCACAAGAGACATTACGCTTGGGTAGCTGGAGGCAAGCGGCACCACATCGCGCCGGTTCGGTGGGTCAAGAGCGGACACCATGTGGGGTTCGTTCCGGTGCATCCCTACGACGTGAAAGACCAGCCCGCGCTGAACGCAAAACACATAGTCTTTGAGGTCATCGGGAAGAACGATCTTCGAGTGGAACCGGTGAAGTTCGACTCCAGCCATCCCATCGAGTTCCTGAAAGAGCCTCCCAGGGAGTATCGCACCGAATCGCCGCGGCCGCTGGCACGGGCTGAGGAACCGCGCATGGAGGCGCGCCCGTTCGGCAATGAGACGGCACACAAGAGCGGCGAAATGAGCCGCGCGGCCATTCCCATTCACTTCGATCCAAAGTCGCTCAGCTTCATGGTGCCCAGGGAAGTGGCGCGGGACGGCAAAACCACGACAGTATTGACGCCGATGACCAACCGCACCGGCAGTCTGCAATCGCGGGCCGAGAGCTTCAGCGGCGGGAGCGGCTTTCGGGGCGAAGGCAGCAGAGGCTCGGGCACGAGTTTCCCTGGCCGCGATTCCGTCTCGAATTTTCAAGACCGCGGGGGAAGCAGCACCAGTACGGGCGGCAGCACGTTTCATGGCGGTG
>CAZSWI010000511.1:0-1933 GCA_964610635.1 uncultured Acidobacterium sp. | reverse complement strand
TGTCATCCCGTCTATAACGACGTCGGTTAAGTCAAGCTGTATTTGGGCCCATTTTGGGGGAACCAAGGCGGACGGGGGCATAGGCGTGGCGAAAGCGGGGTCAAGGGCGCCGCAGGCGTTCATCGCAGACCCTTGACGCCGATTTCGGCACGCAGCACCCTGGAGCGAGGAACGAAGCGGAGCGCAGTTCAGCGTAGCTTCGTTCCTTAGCTGACGGGTTTGAGCTGTTTCGATCAATCCGGTCATCGCGGCTCGTTGTTGTAATCCACCGATGGGACCGATCTGCCGGACTCCCACCAGCCATCTAACCGGGCCTTCCGTCCCCCGTGGGAGGTTGGACCATGATTACGGCTTCAATCTCCCGGTCCTGCAAGACTGGGAGGCAGGCTGCCTATTCAAGCGGTCGGGCGAAACTTCCGCCCACGGAATGACTCAGGCTGGCCTGCATGCGAGCGCCGGCGCAGTAGCGCGGGATAGTCGAGGCGGTCGCGCAACATCCAGTACAACCGCACCGCCAGTTTGCGTGCTACTGCCACTTTGGCCACTCCGGCATGTTGATGCGTATGCTTGCAGTGGCCGTAAAAGCGCTTCAGCTCGGGATCCTGACGACAAGCGGTATGGCCGGCTTCCACCAGCAGGAAACGCATGAAGGCGTTGCCTTGTTTGCTGATGTGGCCCAACCGCTGCTTGCCTCCACTGGAGCGTTCACTGGGAATCAGCCCGAAATAGCTGGCCACCTGCCGTGCGCCGGGAAACCGCTCTGGTGGCCCCAGCGTCAGCACGAAGGCCAAACTGGTCACCGGCCCCACTCCCGGATGCGACATCAGGCGTACCGCCTCCGGCCGGCGTTCCGCTTCCTGTTCCACCGCCCGGTCCAGTTGTTGGATCTCCGGTTCCAGTTGCTCCAGCAAACGCAACAGACTGGCACGCCGATCCGCGGCATGGGGATTCATCTCCAACTCGGTGAGGTCGCGCTGGCCGGCCGCAGTCCACAGTTTCCACTTCAACCGCAGTCCCTGGTTCATGGCCAAATACTGCAGCTGATTCTTAATCAGGGTGCGCATGCGTACCAGCTTGTCGCGGTGGAGCAACAGTTGGCGGGTATCGCGTTCCGCTTCCGTGGGCACCCAGATTTTGGGAAAGCGGTCTTCCAGCAGCAGCTTCACGATGTGCTCGGCATCCCGTTTGTCCGTCTTCTGTTTGCGGGTCATCGAAGCCCGGATCTGCGTGGCATCGCCCACCCACAGTTGGTGTCCCATCTTCTCCACCGCGCGTTCGAACCAGCCGCTGTATCCCGTACTTTCCAGTCCGATTAGTGCGCCGCCGGCCACGCTCCGGTAAAAGGCCAGTGCCTCTTCCGTGTGTGCCAGGCGGCGAACAACAATCTCGCCCGTTTCTTTGTCAAAGATCGCTACCTGTTGAAACGCCGGATGAAAGTCACACCCTATAATCAACATCGTCGGCTCCTTCTCGAGCCGCTTTGGCCGGTTCATCTCCAACCAGAGTACTCGAGCTCGAGGGGCCGACGTCGTTATGAAATCAAGCGCAGCGAAGCGAAGTCGAGGGACCCCTATGGGGCAACGAGGGTGGTGACGGTAGGGGGCCTTCGACTCCGTTCGGCTCCGCCGAACTCCGCTCAGCATGACACCCATGAAGGTGCGATTCTCCCGCGGTTCTCCCCCAAGAGGCGTTCGTTCAGGGGCATGGTCGCGCTATACCGGCTCGGCCTGGGAACGTTCGCCGGCCGCATCGGTGAGCGGCTCGATGCGCACCGCTTCGACGCGCCGGCCGTCCATGCGCTCCACCGTGTAGCGGCGGCCTTCGTAGGTGAACGAGTCGCCCTCTTGCGGAATGCGCTGCAAGGTAGTCATAGCGAAGCCGCCCAGGGTCTCGAAGCCTTCGCCGCGCGGCAGGCGCAATTGGTATTGCGATT
>CAZSWI010000510.1:0-1937 GCA_964610635.1 uncultured Acidobacterium sp. | reverse complement strand
CTGGCGATGGAGTTGGTAAAGATCCTGTAGGTTTTGAGGCTGGGGGAGGCGAAGACAGCTTCCCAGAGGGCGGCTTTGCCAGCGTGGTTCTGGAAGCCGGGGACGGGCTTGGCGGTGAGGCGGATGACAACGACGTCGTTGGCCCAGGAATGGGCTTCCTTATACATGGGCCAGAAGGCGGTTTTGGCGGTGACTATATCGGGAGCGGCGGCGGGTTGGGTGGCGGTCTGGGCGGACGGAGCGGCGGGCTGGCTGGAGGATGAACAGCCGGCGAGGAGTATGGCGAGGGTAGTGAACACGAGTGCGGGCGGTGCGAGGCTCAAGCGCATTGGGGTCCTCCGCTGACCGCCCGGGAAATTGGGGGCGGGGATGCAGATCTTTCTCGACTGTTATGAGTAGCAGATTGCGGGTCGGGCGGGAAGTGACTTGCGTCACGGGGGAGTGCGGGATGGTTCGATCCCTGGTTTCAGTCCTCACGATCCGGGGTTCGGCAAGGGGGGACTGGCTGGGCTCTGTGGTGGTCTTTGACGGTCAGTGCGCTTCTGGGTTTAGCGGTAGGCGACCCAGTGCCACTCGCCCGCTTCGAGGCGGAAGAGGGAGCGGCCGGAGCGCGGGGTTGCGGGGCTGAGGACCTGCTGGAGTTGCGGGGGCACGGAGGAGAAGTCGTACTCCCATGTGTACTGGATGATTTGTTCGTCGGGATTGTCGGGGGCGGCGTCGGGGAAGCTGATGGTGAGGACGTGCCAGGGGAAGGGCTTGCCGAGCTTGAGGTCGAAGGCGGGCTGGTGCGCGTCGAAGCCGGGGGGAAAGAGGCCGTTGCAGACGACGAACTGATGAGAGCGAACGCGAGGGTCGTGGGCGATGAGGAGGCAGGGGTTGTCGCTTTGGATCTGCAGGGCGTCGAGGAGGTCTTTGGGGAGGGTGTGGAGGCGCTGGTCCTGATCGGGAGTGAGGACGAATTCACTGGTGGAAGAGGCGCTGCCGAGCTTGTTGAGCATATCTTTGGCGGCGTTGCGGTCGAGCTGCTGGGCGGCGGGTTGCTGGGCCTGGGCCGGGGCCTGGCCTGGATCCTGGGCCGAGGCCTGGCCTGAAAGCAGGAGGGCAAGAAGGAAGCCGAGGAGGGTGACGGGGAGACACGTCGGGTTTCGACTCATGCGGGATTGCCTTTCTGTTGTTTGCGCTGTGCTGGCGGGAGGGGTGAGTTATGTTAACCCGAAATTGATGGGGATTTCACATTTTTGGCGGGGGGTGTTAGGGGCAGGCGGGTTTTGGGGTTTTGGTCCGGCTTTGTGAGGGTGGTGACAAGCTGCGTGGCTTTGATTTGCTTCGCGCTTGCGTGGTGGGGCATGTGGTATGAGGCCCGCATGCGCATGAGGCTTGTTTCGGGCTGGACGCAAATGGCTCGAGAGGACAGGAAAGGCGGGCGCTCGTTGAGATTGCTGTCGCCGGCGCATGGGAGGGCAGGTGTTATTCCCTGAGTGGGGAATAGGTTTCGAGTCTTTCCCGCTATAAACTCCTGCCACGGTTGTTTCAGGGGGAGTTTGTGAAGAGAGTTGCAGCGGGTGTGCTGTTTATTTTTCTGGGGTTGGGGCTTTGGGCGCCAGTTGGTGCGCGCGCCGATGCGAACTCCGCGGCGCGGGCTGCGGCGCAGAAACATAATCTGAAGCAATCGCGGAAGGACGCGAGGCGATTGAAGAGGCAGCAGCGGAAGGGTCAGAAGTCGCAGGGGTAGGCGACGGTGAAGCCGTCGAAGGATGGAATGAAGGGGCGACTCTCGTGAGAGATTTGCCCCTTCGGTTTTTTGGGGGGGCGCGGTGTTGGGGCGCTGGGGCTATTCGCTCCGATTGTCAGCGGGTGGCGGCCAAAAGGGAGACACGGGGGACGCGGATTTCGTTCTCGCGTTTGCGGGTTTGGGCGATGTCGTACGAGGCCTGCAT
>CAZSWI010000509.1:0-1939 GCA_964610635.1 uncultured Acidobacterium sp. | reverse complement strand
CAGGCAGCTGTTCACCAACTCGCCATTCAGCAGCACGCTGCACGCGCCGCACTCGCCCTCGCCGCATCCTTCTTTCGTGCCGGTCAGCTTCAGATCCACGCGCAAAACGTCCAGCAGGCGCGCCATCGCGTGCGCTTTCACTTCATGCAGCTTTCCATTCACCCGCAGCGAATATTGCCGGAGAGTCAACGCGCCAAGGCCTCCCTCTCCGGCTCGCGCACCGAAATCTGGCGAAAAATGTCCTCGGGCAACAGTGGCACACTGTCGAACTGCTTCCCGATCGCATGCGCAATCGCATTCAGGATGGCCGGCGCGGGCCCATCCATCGGCAATTCGCCGATGCCCTTCGCGCCATACGCTCCGTGCCCAAACGGCAATTCCTCAAAAAAGACGCGAATCGGCGGAATGTCCTGCGTCGTCGGAATAATGTAATTCGTCATCTGATTGTTCTGCATCCGCCCGCGATCCCATACCACTTTTTCGTACAGCGCCCAACCGATCCCCTGCGCCACGCCGCCTTCAATCTGTCCCCGGGCCAGCACCGGATTCAGCACCCGCCCAACTTCCTGCACTGCGACAAAATCATCGACCTCAACCCCATAAGTGGTCAGGTCCACCGTCACCTCGGCTACATAAACCGCCCACGCATACGCGGCATAGGCATCGCCGCGATATTGCTGATCGTCCCAGTGCACACCGGGAGGAGCCTGATAGCGGCTCTCCGATCGCAGCGCGCCATGCTGCGCAACATAAGTGCGCGCCGCAGTTACAAAGGTCTCTGTTGTGTATCCCTCTCGTAACAGTCCGCTTGCCAAAAGAGTCCGCTTCAACCCTACCGCGGCCGAATGCACCAGTTTCCCCACCACCATCGAGGTGCGCGATGCCACAGTGGGACCGGTATTCGGCACCACGCTGGTGTCCGGCGGCCCCATCTGCACCGTCTCGTAATCGATCCCCAGGGTCTCCGCCGCAATTTGGCACAGAATCGTATTCGTTCCCTGCCCAAACTCCGTGCTCGAGACCAGCACCCGCGGCTTTCCATCCGCCGTCACATCCATAGCCGCCAGCGAATTCAGATACCGCTCGCCCGAACCCGTAAATCCCGATCCATGCAGAAACGCCGCCAGCCCAATTCCCTTCTTCTTCATCGCCGGGCCGGCATTCCCGCGCGCGAACCGCTCCCGCTTCGCGTGGTAATCGGACTCGTTCAGCGCCCGACTCATCAGCGCGTCCAGATCGATGTTCTCCTTTATCTCCTGACCCGTCGTAGTCGTCTGTCCTGTTTTCAGAAAATTTCTGCGCCGCAATTCGTCCGGCGCCAAACCCAGCGCCTCAGCCACATGATCCATGTGCCGCTCAATCGCAAACAGACTCTGTGGTGCGCCAAATCCCCGAAAAGCCCCATGCGGCGGACAATTCGTCGCATACGCCTCCGATCGCACTCGAAAATTCGGCCAGTAGTAAGGCCCGCCCGCGTGAATCGTCGCCCGCGACAGCACTGTCGACGAAAGCGTCGAGTAGGCCCCGCCGTCCAGCGCAATCTCCACTTCTGCGCCCAGCAGTTTCCCATCCCGTGTCACGGCCGTCCGGTGCCGCACCCGCGACGGATGGCGCTTCGTCGTCGCCGCCATATCCTCCGCGCGGTCGTACATAATCTTCACCGGGTTCCCTGATTTCATCGCGAGCAGCGCCGCGTGCGCGCCGATCATCGACGGATAATCTTCCTTACCCCCAAACGCCCCACCCGTCTCCACCTGAACAATCCGGACCTTTTCCTCCGCCAGCCCAGTCACCTTCACCAGCGACTTGTGCACGTAGAAGGGACACTGCAGCGAGCCCCACACCGTCAGCCCTTCCTCGGGCGAATACGCCGCAATCGCGCCATTGTTCTCGATATAAAGGTGCTCTTGCGCGCCTGTCTCGTATTCGCCCTCGACAA
>CAZSWI010000508.1:0-1944 GCA_964610635.1 uncultured Acidobacterium sp. | reverse complement strand
CAATATTTGCACTGCATGGCCGACCTGCTCCACCGCTGGCGCACCGGCGAGCTGTCGTGCGAGATTCCGGTCATCGTCTCGAACCACCGCGCCGTTGAGAATCTTGCGGCCTTTTATGGAATTCCCTTCGAGCACATTCCGGTTGCGGCCGCCACGCGCGGCGAAGCCGAGGCACGCCAGCTTGAGCTGATCGAGCGTCACCGCGTCGAACTGGTGGTGCTGGCGCGGTATATGCAGATCCTTTCGCCCGCCTTTGTGCAGCGCTACCCAGCTCGGATCATCAATGTGCATCACTCGTTCCTGCCCGCATTTACCGGGGCCAAGCCCTACCACGCGGCCCATGCGCGCGGCGTCAAGCTGATCGGAGCCACCAGCCACTACGTGACCGAGGTGCTGGACGATGGACCGATCATCGAGCAGGACGTGGCCCGCATCTCCCACCGCGATCAGGTTGAGGACCTGGTGGCGCGGGGACGCGACCTGGAGCGCATTGTTCTCTCGCGTGCTGTCCGCTGGCACCTCGACCGGCGTATCCTCTGCTACGGGAACAAGACGGTGGTGTTCGATTAGTGCAGGGGACTAAGGGACCAGGGACTGAGGGACTTGTGAACTGAGGGCTAGAAAAACAACTGCCGTCTGGGGAGGCTGTCATGCAATCTCGAAGAGCGCTCTTGAAGGCAGCCGCTGCCTTGACGCTATCGCTGGCAGCGCTTTCCGGCCCCATCGCCTCTGCCGCTGCTTCGCCAGAACCGGAAGGTGGAACGGCTCGCGGAACCCAGTCCGGCGAGAACTTCCGCATCGAGAATAGCGCCCTCGTAGCCAAATGGTCCGTTACGGATGGAAGAGTCGGCGGCCTGACCGTCATTGACCGCATCCATGCAACGGAGCTTTCCGTCGCGGCGCCGTTCTCGATTCTTCTCAAGGATGGAACGATCTACACCGCAGCCAACCTCCGCCTGGCCGGTGCACCCGCCAGGCGCGAGCTGATCCCGCAGCCCGATGCGGCCCGCCTCGCTGGCCGGCTGCACGGCGTGGCATTCGACTTCCCGCTCGAAAGCAGCGACCACGCCCTGCGTGTAGCCTGGTCGCTCGTCCTTCTCGACGGCTCGGCTTATCTGCGGCAGCTCTTCACCATCGCCGCGGCGGGCCAGGAAGTTCCCATCAGCCGCGTACAACTCATCGACCTGCCCTTGCCGGAGGCGCACGTCAGCGGTTCGGTCCAGGGTTCGCCGATCGTGGCCAGGAACCTCTTTCTCGGACTCGAGCATCCGCTTTCAGAGAGCAAAGTGACCGCAGGCCGCGCCACCGCATGGATCGAGCGCGATTTGCCCCTCCGCGCCCATCAGTCCATTACTTACTCGTCTGTCATCGGCATTGCCCGTGCCGGGCAGATGCGGCGGGACTTCCTTGCTTATCTCGAGCGGGAGCGGGCCCACCCCTACCGGACGTTTCTGCACTACAACTCCTGGTACGATCTGGGCTACTTCACTCCCTATACTCAGGCTGACGCGCTGGACCGTATCGAGACTTTCGGACGCGAGTTGACGCAGAAACGCGGCGTCACGCTGGACTCCTTCCTCTTCGACGACGGCTGGGACAACCACAAGTCGCTATGGAGGTTCAACGGCGGATTCCCAGACGGCTTCGCGCCGGTCAAGCAGGCCGCGGCGCGCTATGGCGCCGCTCCCGGCGTGTGGATGTCGCCCTGGGGCGGATACTCCAAGCCCAAGCAGGAGCGTATCGAGTTTGGCAAGGCCGCCGGATACGAGATCGTCGCCGGAGGATACGCGCTTTCCGGCCCACGGTACTTCGCCGCTTTCCGCGATGTCTGCGTGGAGATGATCCGCGCCTACGGCGTGAACCAGTTCAAATTCGACGGCACCGGCAATGTGGACTCCGTCTTTCCGGGCAGCGCTTTCGACAGCGACTTCTCCGCCGCCATTC
>CAZSWI010000507.1:0-1948 GCA_964610635.1 uncultured Acidobacterium sp. | reverse complement strand
CGCATGTCTCACACTGGACCAACTAATACCTAGGTGTCGACCGATACCTAGGTTCAATTGATTCGTTCCAACGCGTCCGGTTCAATTGCTGTTTGCGGCGTGGGTTGCTGCACGGTCAGGGGAGGATTTTTGTCATGAGCGGCATCCTTTACACGGCGAAGCCGGGTTCAGGCGGGATGCGTTGAACCGGCGCATCGTTATCCGAGCGGTTGCCTTGATCCTCCTCGGGGGAGTGGGCGTTTTCCTGCTGTGCTGGCGAGCGCCTATTGCCTCCATTGAGCGCCCGGACCCGACAAGCTTCACTCCGGAATCAGTTGCGAGAGGAGAAGTTCTCGCCGCGGAGGGGCACTGTTTGTCCTGCCACGTACGGCCAGGCGGACAACCATTTGCGGGCGGCTATGGGGTGAACACACCATTCGGGATCATCTACGGAAGCAATATAACACCCGATCCGAAAACCGGAATAGGTGGATGGTCACTCGCCGCATTTGCCCGCGCCATGCGCGAGGGCGTTTCGCGAGACGGGTCTCATCTTTTTGCTGCGTTCCCGTTCAACGCGTATACGGGGCTCCAGGACAACGATGTCGAGGATTTGTACGCATACTTAATGACCCGGCCGCCGGTCAGCGCGACAGTGCCGTCGAGCACGGTTCCATTTCCTCTCAACATTCGGTTTCTGCAAGGAGGATGGAAGATGCTGTGCTTTAGAAGAGGACGCTACCGGCCAAATCCCGCAAAAGACGCCCAATGGAATCGCGGGGCGTATCTCGCGCAGGCGGTCAGTGACTGTGGGGGCTGTCATACGCCGCGCAATGCAATCGGTGGTGAAAAGCTGCGGGACGCCTATTCGGGCACCGTCGTAGATAACTGGATAGCGCCGCCACTCACCGAGGCTAATCCCTCGCCTGTCCCGTGGACGCAAGCAGAGTTGTTCAGCTACCTGCGCAGCGGAGTAGATCCGCTGCACGGAGCGGTTACAGCGACGATGACTTCCGCGATCCGCGGTAGCCTGGACCTCCCAATTGTCCCGGATAGCGATGTTCGAGCCATCGCTGTGTATATGAGCGACGTCGACCATGCAGGGCGACGCGAGTCTAACGCCCAGGCGGCAACGAGACAAGCGCTGCAGAATTCATCTCTCGGAAGCGGCCAGGAGTATGACCCGGATGCGAATCTCTATGCCTCCGCCTGTCTTTCGTGCCACTACAACACCGGTGCAGTTCCACTCCCCGCCCGCCCGGAGCTGGCCCTCAACAGTGCGCTCTCCTTGCCCGAACCGACCAATTTCATTCAGGCCGTGCTGGGAGGTGTCGGCAGCACCGATGGCGCTCCGGGCCTGGTCATGCCCGCCTACGCGTCGTCTTTCGACGACGCCGAAGTAGCCAGACTGGCAGCTTATCTGCGTCGGACCCGCACTACGCTACCACCCTGGACCGACGTGGAATACAAAGTATCGGTAGCACGGCGTGAGTTCTCGGCTTCGCACTGACAGAAAAAGAGTCCAGGAGTTATGCGATTATGACCACAGACAAGACCACATTCAACCTCAATGGTCGCAGCGTTTCGGTCCAGAGTCCGAGTGACGCTCCTTTGCTCTGGGTGATTCGTGACGAGCTCGGCCTTACAGGAACCAAGTTCGGTTGCGGGATTGGCATGTGCGGGGCCTGCACTGTGCATGTGGAGGGCCGCGCCACTCGATCCTGCATTACCTCGGTCGGCGCGGTCGCCGGCGCCAACGTGATGACGATCGAGGGACTCGACCCTGAGGGCAGACATCCACTACAAATCGCGTGGCTGGAGTTGCAGGTCCCTCAATGTGGCTATTGCCAATCGGGACAGATCATGCAGGCTGCCACGCTGCTGAAAGACTATCCCAATCCCACCGACCAGGACATCAACGCGGTCATGGCCGGGAGTCTTTGTCGCTGCATGACGTACCTGCGTATAC
>CAZSWI010000506.1:0-1953 GCA_964610635.1 uncultured Acidobacterium sp. | reverse complement strand
CGCATTCGCCCGCGCAATCGACGCGCCCTCATCCAAAGAACAATCAGAATCCACTCAGGACAAAAGTCGCCTCAAATTATCGATTCCTCTGCAAAGTCTCCACGAAGCTCCAGAACGCCCGATCCGACTTCAGCTTCATGATCGAATCATCCTGAGTAGGATCAGGCAACGATTCTCCCGGCAACGTGTTCCTGCGCCGATCAAATGCCTCCTGCAGGTGGATCCTGGCTTGGGCGGCATGCCCTTCCTCCGCATCGGCGCACGCCAGATTGTAGTAGTTCAACGGATAATCAGGGTCCATCTGAATGGCGTGATCGGCCAACGCGCGAGACTTGGCAAGATCGCCGGACGCGCCGTACGCCATCACCGCCTGGTCCGTCGCAACTCTCCGCCATTTTCCGCTTACATCGTCGTCTGGCAGCGCCGCCAGCGCCCGCTCGTAGACCGGTGCAGCCTGCTTCGGCATCTCATGCCGGAAAAGCACTGTGGCATACGCAAATAAGCCCTGAAAATCCTGCCTTGTCCCGGGATCAAAGCTCACCGATGCCAGCGCTGCTTTCACCGCAGGAGTATCTCCCGAGATCGCGTGCTGGCTCGAGAACTCAATATCGCCGCAAATATCCTCGCTCGCAACAAAGGCGCGAACCATGAACCACTTTCCCCGCGCGGAGCTGTTCGAATACTCCGCGATCGCAAGACTCGCGTCCTTCGACTTTACGGTCGACTTCAATTGGAGAGCGAAGCCGGGAGTGTCCGCCTTTATATGCCCGAGCATCGCATCGCGGCACTTCTCGCTCGTGAGCGGAGCTTCGTCCGAATATTGGAACAGAAACACTAGCAGATCGATCCCATCCTGTTCATCCTTGCCTCGAAGCCCAAACTCCGTTCCCGCTGGTTTTGCCGACGCCTCAACAATTGGGAATTGAGCGGCCGCGATTTGCAGCTTCCCGGGATGCGTCGGCAACTCCAGGAGGTAGCCAGGTTTGACCACTGGCTCCTCCACCGGCCCCGATACGCAAATAGAAAACAGGAAAAACGCAACGGCAGATCGCATGACGCGAGTATATGACTGCGCCCAGATGGGAATAACAAAAATCCAAGACTCGCTTCCCGCGACGAAGACGCCGCAGAGCAGCACCTCTTCATCAATCATGTCCTGTGAAGCAGGACGACGGCAGAGCCACGGGCTTCAAAGCCCGTGGAATAAAAACCGGCGCGAAGCGCCTTCCTTGCTGCCGCAGGCCGTCGGCGCAGCTCCGCAGGAGCGCAGCCGACTCGCTGCAGCCATGACCTTCGTAACCGAAAGCCGGGAACGATGCAGAACCGTCCTGTAGCAGAAGCTAGCAGCTAACAGCTAACAGCTAAGAGCTAAGAGCTATCCTGTTCACTTGACCCCACCGTCTGCCATCCTCGCCCTCGTCGACCGCCTTCGCCACGGCGACACCCGCGCCCTCGCTCGCGCCATCTCCCTCGTCGAGAATGATGCCCCCGAGGCCCCCGCCCTGCTCTCCGCCTGCTTCACCCACACCGGCCATGCCATACGCATCGGCATCACCGGCGCGCCCGGGGCCGGCAAGAGCACCCTCGTCGACCGCCTCGCTCAACACTTCCGCCATGCCGACCGGACCGTTGGCCTTATCGCCGTCGACCCCACCAGCCCCTTCACCGGAGGCGCGCTTCTCGGCGACCGCATCCGCCTGCGCGAGCATGCCAGCGACTCGGGTTTCTACGCGCGCAGCATGGCCACGCGCGGCGCGCTCGGCGGCATCGCCCTCGCCACCGCCGACGCAGCCCTCGTGCTCGAAGCCAGCGGTAAAGGCGTCATCCTGATTGAGACGGTAGGCGTCGGCCAGGACGAAATCGAGATCGCCCGCCTCGCCGACATCACGCTCGTCGTGCTCGTCCCCGGCATGGGCGACGACGTCCAGAGCCTCAAAGCCGGAGTCATGGAAA
>CAZSWI010000505.1:0-1970 GCA_964610635.1 uncultured Acidobacterium sp. | reverse complement strand
CGATCTGACCAAAGACGAACTGAACGATCTGATCGAGTATTTGAGGACACGATGAGGAAGACAGTTTGCATTGGGATTCTTTTGATGGCGGGAGCCATGGGACTGGCGGGTCAGTCCAGTTCGCGGCCGGTAAGAAAGGTTCACGCGGACACGCAGGTGCAGGGCGTCCCGGCGATGCCGCGGTTCCGGTTTGAGAATTTCACGACGGCGAATGGGCTGCCGGATAACCATGTGTTCTCGGTGCTGGTGGATGGGGATCGCGTGTGGGCGGGGACGGAGAACGGGCTGGCGGTTTACGAGAAGGGCAGCTGGAGGACGTACACGACGGCGGATGGTTTGGCGCATCGCGCGGTGTTGTCGCTGGCGCTTGATCGACGCACCGGAGATGTTTGGGCCGGGACGATGGGGGGATTAAGCCGAGTGTCGGCCGGGCGGATCGATACTTACACGCAGCTGAATTCGGGGTTGAGCAACGACGTGGTCTATGGCGTTTCTGTCGAAGGCGAAAGCGTGTGGGTGGCAACGGCGGCGGGAGCGTGCCGGCTGAATACGCGGACGGGGGAGTGGTCGCTCTACAACGAGCGGAACACACCGATGGTGGAGATATGGGCGTATGCGGTGTCGGCCGCGCCGGACAAGGTGTATTACGCGGTGTGGGGGAGCGGGCTGCTCGAATATAACCAGAAGACAGGTGTGTGGGATAAGTGGGACGATCCGGACGGCGAGAACGAGATGGTGGTTCTGAAGGATCAGGGGCTGATCCACGAGATTACTACGTCGGTCAGTTATGTGGATAACGTGGTGTGGGTGGCTACATATTTCGGAGATAGTCGCTACGATGGGCGCCACTGGCATAACTTTCTGACCAGGGACAGCGGGTTGCCGAGTAACTTCACGAATACTGTGCGGGGGCTTGATCGCAACCGGGCCTGGTTTGGGACTGACAAAGGGCTGGCTTATTTCGACGGAATGAACTGGGCTGTGTACCGGCCCAATCTGGAGACGGGTAAGCCGGAGATGACGGTGCGGGATGGCGCGGGACAGATCACGCAGATTCCGGTGAATACGGCGCCGGCGCATAACTACATTCTCGGAATCGATTTTCAGGGGCGCGATCTGTGGGTCGCGACTGCAAAGGGACTGAGTCACGGAATTTATCAACCATGAGGAAACTGTGAAGAACTCGACAATGGTCCCGCGGCGGCAAAAGCCGGGCTCATGCGGCGCTGGTGGCGGCACCGCTGAAGCCGTGCCCTTTCAAGACAAGTTCTTAAACAAAGATAACCTAAGGAGCTTAATCCAATGAGTGCAATTGCTGAGTTACTTGCGGGACTGGCGCACACACCAATCGAAAAGCGCGCGATTACTAACCACGGGGTTCTGAACGAGGCCTATGCCTATGCCAAGCCGAGCTCGTTTTCGCGGGGGATGCGCATCGATCTGAACGGGCTGGCTGTCCTGCTGATCTCGGGGACGGCGAGCATCGATGAGGCGGGGGTGAGCGTGCACATTGGGGATTTTCGCGCGCAGATGCGGCGCACGCTGAGCAACATCGGCGGGCTGCTGGCGGCGGAGGGCGCGACGTGGAAGGACATCGTGCGGACGACCTGTTATCTGCGCGACATTGAGCGCGACTATGAGGCTTTCAACGAGGAGCGGACGGCGTTTTTCAAGGCAGAGGGGCTCGATCCGCTGCCGGCGTCGACGGGGATTCAGGCGATTCTATGCCGGCCGGAATTGCTGATTGAGATTGAGGCCATTGCGATGTTCCGCACGCCGAAGGGCTGAGGAGCAGAAGCTTTTGGAAGTTTGGAGGGAAGGAAAATGCAGGTGCCGTTCGACTCGCGGTCTGCGACGGCCCGCTCAGGCCAGGCTCTTCGACTTCGTTCTGACGCGGAAAAGCGCGTCAGAGCTTCGCTCAGGATGACAGCCGCGGTGACGCTGGCTGGGGTGTTGGCGCTGACAGTGAG
>CAZSWI010000504.1:0-1991 GCA_964610635.1 uncultured Acidobacterium sp. | reverse complement strand
GATCGAGGTCGGGAATCATCTTGCGGAGTGCGGCGTCGATCTCGGGAGGCGGGAAGCCCTCGTTGCGCGCGCACCAAACGGCGATGGAGGGGTGGTTGCGATAGCGCACGATTTTGTCGTGGACGTTGGCGAGGTAGACGGGGAGGTTGTCGGGGTTGGGACCGTCGCTGGGGTTGGGCTGGAAGAACTCGTCCCAGAGAAGGATGCCGTATTTGTCGCAGAGTTCGTAGAAATCTTCGCCGGTGCTTTGGCCGACCCAATTGCGGATCATGTTCATGTTGGCGAGGGCGTGCATGCGAATCTCGGCGTCGAGGCGGGCGCGGGGAATGCGCTTGAGGGCTTCGTCGAGGCCCCAGTCGCCGCCGCGGATGAAGACTCGGACGCCATTGACGGAAATGGTGAGGGCGTCGACGCCGGGGGATTCATACGCGATCTTGCGGATACCGAAGGTGGTGTCGGTTGCATCGGAGTCGAGGCCGTGTTCGACGAACCGCAGGTGCAGGGAGTAGAGATTCTGCGGGCCGTAGCCGTTGGGCCACCAGAGTTTTGGATTCGAGAGGTGAAGCGCGGGTGTGGATTTGGGATCGAGCGTAATGGTTTGGGTTTCTTTTGGCTTGAGGGTGATTTTCTGGGAGAAGCTTACAGAATCGGCGGGCGCACCGCTGCCAAAGCTGCCTTCGAGGGTTCCGGACAGGGGTTTGTCGGAGGTGTTCTCGAGGGTAGTCTTAACGGTGATGTCGGCGGTGTCGGTTTTGGGAAGCGGCAGGTCGGTGATGACGAGGGGATCTTCAACGAGCACGGGGCCGGAAGCGGAGAGCCATACTTTTTGCCAAAGGCCGGTGTCGCGGTCGCGCACGGCGTTGAGCCAGTCCCAGCCGATGGTGGAGAGGAAGGTCGCGCCGTCGAGGGCGGTTATGCCGCCGTTCTTGCCGACTCCGTCGGCGATCGTGTGCTCGTGGGGAACGCCGGGATGCGGCTGGGGCGAGACTTTCACCGCGAGTACGGCAGTGTCGCCGGGCGTGATCAGCTTTGTGATGTCGAAAACGCCGCGGATGAATGCGCCCTGGATGGTTCCTGCCTGCGCGCCGTTGACCCAGACTTCGGACGAGAAGTTGGCTCCGTCGAAGTGGATCCAAACCTGGCGGTGAGCGTAGTCCTTCGGAACGTTGAACGTGGTGCGGTACCAGTACGAAGTTTTGTTCAGGCTCTCGGGGATGACGGTCTCGCGGTTGTTCTCGCCGTACATGGGCTCGGGGTAGATGCCGTCGTTGACCATGCTGTTGAGGACGGTTCCGGGGACGGTGGCGGCGAGCCAGCCGTTGGGCTGATAGGACTTCACGGAGACAACTGGACCAAGGTCGGGCACCTTTGCGCTGTCCTGGAGTTGCCAGCCGGTGGTGAGTTCGACGCGCGCGGGCGTTGGTTTGGACTGCGCGACCGCCACGCTCGCTACTAAAACGATGGATCTCACTGCGAGCCGAATGAAACCTGTCGTGCGTGTGAACACGGATTGCCTCTTTTCTTCGCGCCTGCCGGGAGCCAGAATTCCGGCCCCGTCCAAGTATTCACATTCCGGCGTGAAACTCAAATGATGGCAGCCAGTAGCCAGTAGCCAGCGGAAGCTAATCGATCCCTACTGTGAAGTCAACAATCGAAGGAGCGTCATGGCTCCGGTATGCAGGCGGCGCGAAATGACGGCGCAGGCCATGAACCACGAATGCGCGCCGATGCATCTAGAGGAGCAGAGGGGTAGGGTATGCCGGATTCTTCTGCCGCGATTCCTCTGCGGCCTTTCGGAAAACATACGGACGTGAAAATTTCCGCTCTGGGTCTGGGCGGCCATCACATCGGCCAGGCAGCCGACCAGAAAACCGCAATCGATATCGTGCATGGCGCGATCGATGGCGGCGTGACGTTTTTCGATAACTGCTGGGAGTATCACCGCGGCAAGACCGAAGCGTGGATGGGCGCGGCGCTGAAGGGCAAGCGCG
>CAZSWI010000503.1:0-1993 GCA_964610635.1 uncultured Acidobacterium sp. | reverse complement strand
TCGCCGGGCGCGCCCGACTGCCCATCGTTACCGGCGGGACCGGTCTCTACCTGCGCGCCCTCACCGACGGCCTTTTTGCCGGCCCCGAGCGTCATGACGAATTGCGAGCCCGCCTTCAGGCCAGCCGCCGGCACCACGGCGAAGGCTGGCTGCACCGGCTGCTCCGCCGACTCGACCAAGCCTCCGCAGCCCGCATCCACGCCAACGACACGCCCAAGCTGATTCGCGCCATTGAGGTTTGCCTAGCCGGAAGCGGTCCGCTCTCCGAGGTCTTGGAAAACCGGAAGAAAGCGCGAGATCCGCTCGTGGGATTCCGCTTGCTGCGTATCGGCCTGAACCCGCCACGCCAGGCTCTTTACGACCGCCTCAATCGCCGAGCCGCCGCCATGTTCTCGGCGGGCCTTGTCGATGAGACGCGTGGCCTTCTCGCTCGCTACGGCCCGGTCAAGGCGCTCGACTCTCTCGGCTACCGTCAGGCCGTGTCGGTTCTGGCTGGAACCCTGTCCGAAGCGGCAGCCATTGAAGCCGCCCAGCAGGGCCATCGCAACTATGCCAAGCGCCAGTTGACCTGGTTTCGCCGCGAGCCGGAAGTGCACTGGATCGCTGCGTTCGGAGATGAGGCGGAGACTCTGCGGACGGCTGCCGAGTTAGTTCAAAAGCAACTCACACCAGCATCTATGGCATAGGAGTTCCGGCCACAAAGCCGCTGCCCCCCGCCGGTGCTCCGGGCGGCGGCGTCATGTCCACAGTCTTGTAGCCCTCGGGAACTTCAAAGAACGCAGCCGCAGGTTCCTCGCGCACTATGTTGGTGAGGTTTACCGTTTGCGTCCCGGTGCGGGGATCGGTGCGTCGTACCATCAGGTTCATGTGCAAATCGTCCGAATACCAGTACTCATCCACGACTTCTACCGGCGCTCCGGTTCCGCTCAGCTTGGCTGGGACGGTGAACGTGCGGCGCGTGCCTTTGGCATCGAAGCCATTGACGCTGGCTTGGCCCAAATCCTCCAATTTCACCAGCGGATTGGACTGAACCGATGCGGTAGGGGCGGCGCTCGGAGATGGCTCGGGCAGCACCCGCTGCCGCGCAATACGGGTCAGTGGGTCGTAGAAGGTGTTCAAGCGGGTCTGCGGATCGAAGAGATGCACCTCGAGCAGCATCGGAAGGCCATGGACCCCCTTCGGCATCAGTCGGCGCCGCTCGTTATGGATGCGCCCACGGGAATCCCGCCCAACCAGATTGACGGTACGCTTGGTATCCGTTGAGCCGTCCCGCATGGACACTTCGTCCTCAATGGTCACAGTCGCGGAAAAGGGGACACCGGCAATCGGCGTCACGTACACTCCATCCACATGGGTGTAGGTTCCGCGATAAAGAGGTGGCTGGTTGTTGTCTCCCTGCTGGGCGTGAAGAGGGAGAAAGGTCGCCGCCAGCAGAGCGGCGGCCAAAAGAACTCTTTGCGGCATGAATACCTCCATGCATGCGCCGCCAGACTACCACAAACGACCAGACGGCAAGATGAAAACCCGGATGGTTAAGCGCCCCCTCACCGAGGCCGTGCTGCCGGTGCTCCGGGCGGTGGCGTCATGTCGACAATCTTGTAGTTCTGCGGCACCTCGAAAAACTCCTGCGCCGGCTCCTCACGCTTGATCTCTTTGAGCGTGACAGTCTGTTCGCCGGTGCGCGGGTCGTTGTGCCGCAGCAAAAGGTTCACATGCAAATCCTCCGAGTACCAGTATTCGTCCACCACCGTCAGATCGATGCCTGTCGTGTTCATTTGCGCAGGGATGGTCACCGTGCGCCGCGTGCCCTTTACGTCGATGTTCTCCATAATGTCCGAACCCAGATCCTCCACCTTCACCATAGGATTGGAGGCCGCGGAGGGGTTGACTTGCTGGTGCGGCTCGGGACGCAAACTGCGGCGAGCGATGCGGGCCGCGGGTTCATAGACGGTCTGCACCCTGGTTTGCGGATCGTAGAGGTGAACTTCGAGCA
>CAZSWI010000502.1:0-2001 GCA_964610635.1 uncultured Acidobacterium sp. | reverse complement strand
ACCGAAGGCATGCGGCCGTGGACGCTGTTGAAGCTGTGCGAGCGCGACATGAAGTAGGCGGGGCTTTTCGAGGAGCAGCCAATGCCGGAGAGCTTCATCACACGCTCGGGCTGCACGCCCATTTCGTACATGGCGTCGATGATGCGTTCGGAGATGGCGTTGTGGCCGCAGCCCGCGCACAGCGTGGTCTTGCTGCCGCGGTACTCGATGACGGGCAGGCCGATGCGGTTGGTTTTGGGCGTTGGGGTGGCTGTGGCCGCCATTAAATTCCCTCCTGCAGCACAATTTCGTCGGTGACGGAGCGCGCATCGATGGGCAGGCCGTTGAAGTGGCGGACACTGCGCAGCTTTGTTATTTCGGCGGCAGGCAGATCGAGTTTCAGCAGGCTCAGCATTTGCGCGTCGCGGTTTTGTTCGACTACGTAGATGCGTTCGTGCGAGGCGACGAAGTCGCGTACCTCGCGGCTGAAAGGATAGGCGCGCAGGCGCAGGTAATCTGCTTCGACGCCGTATTCCTTCTTGAGCTGATCGCGGCTCTCGGTTACCGCAAAATCCGAGGTCCCGTAGGCGATGATGCCGACCTTCGACCTGCCGGTCTGGACGAGGAGGGCCGCGGGGACGAGCGTGCGTGCGGTTTCAAACTTACGCGCCAGCCGTTCCATCAGGTTTTGATAGTCCTCGGGGCGCTCGGAGTAGAGAGCCTTGTCGTTGTGGCCGCTGCCGCGCGTGAAGTAGGCGGCTTTGGGGTGGTCGGTGCCGGGCAGAGTGCGGTACGGGATCGCGTCGCCGTCGACATCCTGATAGCGGCCGAAGCCTCCGAGGCGGTTCAGGTCTTCGGCGCTGAGGATTTTGCCGCGGTCGAGCGGCTTTGCAGGGTATTCGAAGGGCTCGGACATCCAGTTGTTCATGCCGAGGTCGAGGTCGGAGAGGACGAAGATGGGGGTCTGCAGACGCTCGGCGAGATCGAAGGCCGCGCCGGCGAATTCGAAGCACTCTTTCACGTTGCCGGGCAGCAGGATGACGTGCTTTGTGTCGCCATGCGACAGAAACGCGATCGAGAGCAAGTCGGCCTGGGCGGTGCGCGTGGGCAGGCCCGTGGAGGGTCCGACGCGCTGAATATCGAAGATGACACCCGGAAGCTCGGCGAAGTAGCCGAGGCCGGTGAACTCCGCCATGAGCGAAATGCCTGGGCCCGAGGTCGATGTCATGGCGCGCGCGCCGGCCCATCCTGCGCCGAGCACCATACCGATGGCGGCCAGCTCGTCTTCGGCCTGCACGACCGCGAAACTCGCTTTGCCATCGGCTTCAACGCGATACTTCTTCAGGAAATCGATGAGCTGTTCGACAACGGAAGAGGACGGCGTGATGGGATACCAGGTGACAACCGTGACGCCGGCAAACATCGCGCCGAGAGCACAGGCGGCATTGCCGTCGATGATGATCTTGCCTTCGTTGGCGTGCATGCGCTCAACGACGAAGGGGTCGTTTTTGGTGAAGGTCTGCGCGGCATAGTTGAAGCCCGCTTCGACGGCGGACCAGTTGAGGTCGGCGGCCTTTTGCTTCTTCGCGAACTGCTTGCGGACCGCGCCTTCGACAGCCTTCATGTCGATAGAAAGCACCTGCGCGGCGACACCCACGTAAATCATGTTCTTGACGAGCTTGCGCAGCTTGGCTTCGGGACAGACGGCCGCGGTGAGCTTGTCGAAGGGCACCGGGTAACAGGTCACGTCGTCGCGATACTGTTTGAGGTCGGCGGCTTCTTCGTAGATCGCGATGGCGCCGGGATGCAGTGACAGGATGTCTTCGCGGGAGGTTTCGGCGTTCATCGCGATGAGGATGTCGATGTCTTTTTTGCGGGCGACGTAACCGTGTTTGCTGGCGCGAATGGTGAACCAGGTGGGCAGGCCGGCGATGTTGGAGGGAAAAAGATTTTTGCCGCTGACGGGCACGCCCATGGCGAAGATGCTGCGCAGCAGGACGCTGTTGGCGGACTGCGAGCCGG
>CAZSWI010000501.1:0-2037 GCA_964610635.1 uncultured Acidobacterium sp. | reverse complement strand
TTCACCGCTTCCCACAGCAGCGCCTCGTTCACCTGCCCGAAGACCTCATCGGCCAACTCGAACGAGCCAACCTTCTTGCCCCCGAGATCCACCACGTCAATGTTTGCCATCGTCTTCTCTTTCAACCCAGCTCTTAGCTACCAGCTAACTCGCGATTAACTCAACTGTTCGATTTTCCACCGCTTTAGCTAATAGCTAAAAGCTAAGAGCTGGCTGTTACTTCTTCTTGCCCGCCGCCTTCTTCGAAGCCTTCAGCGGATCCACCGTCCCCGCGCCCGCAAATCCACGGCGCTCGCGCGGCGGAGCCTTCGCCTTCGTGATCAGCACATACCCATCCCGCGGACCCGGCACCGCGCCCTCGACCATAATCAGGTTCTCGTCGAGATCGATGCCGCGAATCCGCAGATTCCGCACCGTAACCTTATCCACGCCCATGTGCCCGGGCATTCTCTGCCCAGGAAAAACGCGCGAAGGAAACGACGATGCCCCAATCGAACCTTGCACCTGGAACATATGTCCGTGCGACTTGGGACCGCCGCCAAAATGATGTCGCCGCACCACCCCCGCAAACCCGCGGCCCTTGCTCGTTCCCTGCACATCCACGTACTTCTCGTCCGAGAAAATATCCACCAGCACGCGATCTCCGGCCTTCACGCCATCGGTTCCGGCTTCTTCGCCGGCGCCCGGCTTCGCTGCTTCGATCGCGACTTCCTTCTGTAACCGTACCGGTGCCACATTCGTCTTCGCAAAATGCCCGGCCTGCGGCCTGGTCACTTTCGACGCCTTTACAAACTCGACCAGCCCAATCTGCGCCGCGTCGTAACCATCCTTCGTAGCGGTCTTCAGCTGCGTGACCACGCACGGGCCCGCCTGCAGCACGGTAATCGGGTGAACCTCGCCCTTCTCATCGAAGACCTGCGTCATCCCGACCTTTTTTCCCAGAATCCCGTTCACCGGCATTGTCTTTTCCCTTTCCTCATCATGCCCGCGCACTTTCCACGGTCACTGCAGGTTTAGCCTGTAGCCCGTGGCCTGTAGCCGGTAGCTTCAATCTCTCGCTACCAGCTACCGGCTACAGCCTACCGGCTCATTTTTCAAACGCCTTAATCTCCACATCCACACCGGCCGGCAGATCCAGCTTCATCAGCGCATCCACCGTCTGCTGCGTCGGCTCCAGAATGTCGATCAGCCGCTTGTGCGTGCGAATCTCAAACTCCTCGCGCGACTTCTTGTCCACGTGCGGCGACCGCAGCACGCAGTACTTGTTCTTGACCGTGGGCAGCGGAATCGGCCCCGCCACCTGTGCGCCCGTCCGTTTCGCCGTATCGACAATCTCCCCCGTCGACGTGTCGAGCACCCGATAGTCGTAAGCCTTCAGCCGGATTCGTATTCTCTGTCCAACCATAGTTTTTATCTTCCTGTCAGCGGAACCGGACTTCCGCCCGATCCCGCTGTGCTGTTTGCTTCGCTGCCTGCCACCGGCTTCGAGTTTCGCCGTCGGCTACTGGCCACTGGCTACTCTTCAGGCAATAATCTCCGAGATCGTGCCCGCGCCCACCGTCCTGCCGCCTTCGCGGATCGCGAACCTCAGCCCCTTCTCCATAGCCACCGGCGTGATCAGCTCGATCTCCAGCGACACGTTGTCTCCCGGCATCACCATCTCCGTGCCCGCCGGCAGTTTCGCCACACCGGTCACGTCCGTGGTCCGGAAGTAGAACTGCGGACGATACCCGTTGAAGAACGGCGTGTGCCGCCCGCCCTCGTCCTTCGACAGAACGTAAATCTCTGCCTTGAACTTCGTGTGCGGCGTGATCGATCCGGTCTTCGCGAGCACCATCCCGCGCTCCACGTCTTCCTTCGCGATGCCGCGCAGCAACAGACCCGCGTTGTCGCCGGCCAGGCCTTCGTCGAGCTGCTTCTTGAACATCTCGACGCCGGTCACCACCGTCTTCCGGGTGTCGCGGAAGCCCACAATCTCCACTTCCTCGCCCACCTTCACCTTGCCGCGCTCGATGCGGCCCGTCACCACGGTGCCGC
>CAZSWI010000500.1:0-2047 GCA_964610635.1 uncultured Acidobacterium sp. | reverse complement strand
TCGGTCGCCGGTCGCGCGCGCTGGAACGACCTACTACCAATGCGACTCCCAATGGCCTTCCTCTGGAACGAGACCAGCGCGAAATAATGAGGTGCGTCGCAGCTTCACAGCTCGCCGAAAAAGCCAACCCGCATAACCAACCCCAAAACCAATAGCCAGAGCCCTCCCGGATGAGAGATTTTGCATCGTAGGAGCAGAACCTCAACGCTGAAGTGGTTTCACCGCCCACCGTCGAAACCTGGCCGCCAGATTCACCCGTGCCCCGGATCTTCAGGCCAAACCCGATCCGCGTTTCATAGAGGAAGCGCTGTGGCTCCGTAGTGCTGGGCCGGGGAAGATACGTGATGGTGTGGAACCGTAAATCCCAACGCTGATGGAGGTCGGGCGTCTGGGTCAGTTGCCAGATCTTGTCGACGGTGCTGCAGATGGGGATTTCAACATAGATCCCGGATCGTCCGCTGCGAGCCACGGCATTAGGGTAGCGGAAAAGTTACCGTCGGCGGACAGCGGCCCTTGAAACAACATCACCCCAAAAAGAAAACCGGCCCCGGTGGGCCGGTTCCTTACCCCAAAATCTTCAGGCCGCAGGCGCAATCAGCAAAGGCTCAATCGCCGTGGTCGGCACCAGCGTAGGCAGCTTCACGCTCAAATACCGTCCCCCCGCCACTTCACTGAAAACCCGGTTCGTCGTGTCTTCGGTCCGCGTCGAGTCGATGTGCAGCTTCCGCACCGCCCGCATCACCACCGTCGCCAATAGAAACCGATTCTCAATCCTCAGCCCGGCGGAGTACACCAGATTCGATCGCATCGCTTCGCCTCATTTCCGGTTGTTGGAACGTGCACAACGAAAGCCAGGCTCGCGGCAGGAGAACTTCCCTTACAGCAGGCGCGCTTGTCCACCCCAAAGACCATGGACACGCGGGAAAAAACAGGCCAGAAACTCCGGAAGAGCAAGCCTCTCCCTGCTATGAGCATACGCTGCCCCAGCCCTTTTCCCTACCGAAAAATACGTCGGGCCGCTACCGGCCTGATCCGAAACCGGAATCGAAGATTCAATCCGGGCATTGGCAATGCTCGATCAGGAAACGGTCGCTTCCCGAATTGGAAATTGAAAGGCATACCGATGTTCACCCCATCGAAAGACCCCTACTATTGCACTTTGCACAATTGGTGCTGCACCCGCTCCCCCTCAGGACCCGTTCTCCACAACTCCCACACCCATCCACCGAAACTGCACCATTTCCAAGCCTTGTGGCCCCGATCCCACCCAGCGTAGGCTAATTTATGGCACGTAACCTTATCCCTCAGATCCTGGCCGGGTCGACGCGTGCCGAGCAGCCCTCCTTATCGCCCCGGCCAGCGCAAACCCGCTCAGGACGCGGCTTTCCGCCATTCTCCACAAGCAAATTCCGCGAATTGTGATCTTTGATTCCCGGAATCCCATTTAAAATACCAGATATAGTGGTTAGCGCTTGACACACACCATTAACAGAGGTACTTTGCCTTCTGCGGCTCCAAATTATCCGTAGAGGTTCTGAAAGCGGTCGTCGCCTTCCCCCGTATCTGGAAGCCCACTCGACTGAGGCCCTCGGCTTTTCGATCCGCCCTTGTTTTTGCTGTTGAACTGCTGCCGTGATCGGGAGATTCCAGGGCGTAAAAGCCGAGGAAATTCCTGTCAGCGGCCCCGTTTTCTCCGGCGCACTTTGCGCCGGCCGGCTCCGAAAGGCCAAAGCATGACCACCACCTAACGCGACCACCAAAACCAGCGCAGAACCCACGCGTCAAGCGTCATCATCCATAAGAGAGGAACACCCATGGCCGAGGCTACCAGGAAACCCGTCACTCTAGCCACCCCCGCGACATCCGTCCCCGCTCCCGCGGTTCCCGCTTCTGCGGCTCAGGATGCCGGCCATCATGCCACCACCACGAACGCCCTGCGCTTCCCGCGCTTCTTCTCCCGCGCCACCGTCTCCCCCTACGACGAAATCCAGTGGGAGACTCGCACCGCCGCCATCACCGACGCCGGCGGCAAGACCATCTTCGAGCA
>CAZSWI010000499.1:0-2053 GCA_964610635.1 uncultured Acidobacterium sp. | reverse complement strand
CCATCGATGGTGGGAACTTCGATGCGGCTGCCGAGCGCGGCTTCAGAGACGGTGACGGGGAGGGTGATGTGGATGTCGTCGGCGGTGCGGGTGAAGACGGGATGCGTGCCGCTGCGGATGATGAGGTAGAGATCGCCGGGGGCGCCGCCGTTGAGGCCGGCATTGCCTTTGCCGGCGAGGCGGATGCGCTGACCCTCGCGGGTGCCGGGCTTGATGCGGAACTCGAGGGGCTCGGTGCGGTAGACGGTGCCTTCGCCATGGCAGGTGGGGCAGTCGTTCTGGACTTTGCCGGCGCCGCCGCAGCGCGGGCACTGGATGCTGAACTTCATGCGGCCGCCCATCTGGGTGACCTGGCCCTGGCCGTGGCATTCGGGGCAGGTTTGCGAGCCGCCGGTTGAGGCCTTGCCGTGACAAGAGGGGCAGAGTTCCTGGCGCTGGATTTCGAGGCGGGCAACGCCGCCGCGGATGGCGGTCCAGAAATCGACGTTGACCTGGTATTCGAGGTCGGTGCCGGGCTGTGGGCCGTGGGTCTGGGCGCCGCGCTCGCGGTTGAACATGCCGGAAAAGATGTCGCGGAAGCCGCCCCAGCCCTGGCCGCTGGCCGCGCCGGGCGCTTCTTCAGAGAAGTCGAAGCCGGAGAAATCGAAGGGGGCGCCCTGCTGTTGGCCGCGGGGGCTGTGGGCGTATCCGGACTGGCCGGCGCGAGCAGCGGCTTCGGCGGCGGCGGGATCGATCTGATCGGAGTAGAAGCCGAACTGGTCGTAGATTTTGCGTTTTTTGTCGTCGGAGAGGATGTCGTTGGCTTCGGAGATTTCCTTGAATTTCTCTTCGGATTTTTTGTCGCCGGGATTGACGTCGGGGTGGTATTTGCGCGCGAGTTTGCGGAAGGCCTTGCGGATGTCGTCCGCGGAGGCGGTTTTTTTGACGCCGAGGAGGGCGTAATAGTCTTTGTGCTGGGTGGGTGGCATTCTTTCAGATCCTTAAGCGGTTGCCTTTTGCCGCAGTGCGCGGGAGCCGCGATCGCGGCCCGCAGGCTTGACCTCTGCGCGAATCCGGGGCAATAGTTCCCTGGTTGCGATGCCGACTTCCCAGGCCTTCTGCATATTGATCCAAAAGTCGGCGGAGGTGCCGAAGTACTGCCCGAGGCGCATCGCGGTCTCGACAGTGATGCCCCTGCGTTCGCGAACGATCTCGGAGATGCGGGTGACGGGGACGCGCAGAGCGAGCGCGAGAGCGTTGGCGGAGATGCCCATCGGCTTCATGAAGTCCTCGCGAAGAAACTCGCCGGGATGAATCGGAATGCTGTGTTGGCCGGGCTTGACGGGGATGGGCATCGTACTTCCTTCAGTGATAATCCGCTATCTCAATGGCCACGGCGTCTTTGTCTTCCCATCGGAAGCAGACTCGATACAGGTCATTGATGCGGATGCTGTATTGGCCTTCGCGATCTCCATGAAGCTTTTCCAGGCGATTGCCGGGGGGGGAGTTGAGATCCTCGACCCTTTTGGCGAAGCTAAGGATCTGCAGTTTTCGAAGTGCGACGCGAGCGATGTTGCCAAACTTCCTGCTTCGTCCGGTAAGCCAAAGTTGTCGCGTGTCTTCATCCGCAAAGGACCGGATCACTGGTTTAGCGTAGCACGTTTAACGTTCAACGTTAAGGACGGTTTCAGTTCCAGACCATCTGGGCGTCGACGGGTTCGATGCGCCAGAAGATGTCGGGTTCGACGTGGCGCATCTGGCGGACGAACTGGCTGGCTTGTTGCTCGTTGTCGAACATGACCAGGTTGGTGATTTGTCCTGCGCGCAGCTGTTCGCATTTCCAGAGTGTGTTTGTCATTGGGGACCTTGTTCTCAAGTGCTCCTTACAGTATGAAATTTTGGGGCGTTCCCGTGGAACGCCGCTTGTGGGCCTCGGGGGCTAAAGCCCCCCTTTCTATTGGCCCTGAACGGCACGGCTGAAAAGCCGTGCCCCTTCAAAGCTGCCGCAGGGGCTAAAGGCCCCCTTTCTATTGGCCCTGAACGGCACGGCTGAAGCCGTGCGTTCAAAGCTGCC
>CAZSWI010000498.1:0-2053 GCA_964610635.1 uncultured Acidobacterium sp. | reverse complement strand
GCGGAGGTGACCATCCGCGAGGGCGATGAGTTTTCGACGACGGTGCGGCTGGGCGAGGTGGAGACGCTGAAGGAGTCGGGATCGCGCGGCATTGGTCTTCGACTGCTGGTGGAGGCTGATAACGGGTACCGAGTGGCGAGCACGTCATCGAGCGACTTTACGGCGGATGGGATTGAGCACCTGGTAAAAGGCGCGGTGGCGCTGGCGCAGGTGACGTCGGTGGATCCGTTTGCGGGGCTGGCCGAACCGAGTGAGTTTGGGAAGCTGAACGGCAATCTGGGGCTGTATCACGAGGATGTTTATTCGCTGCCGATTGAAGAGCGCATCGCGTGGGCGCGACGGGCGGAGGCGGCGGCGATGGCCGTGGATACGCGGCTGGTGAACAGTGATGGGGCGAGTTTCGATGCGGCCACGGGGCGGCGCGTGTTCGCGAACTCGCGGGGGTTTGTGGGCGAATATCGGTCGTCATACTGCTCTATCTCGACCAGTCCGATTGCGCAGGGCGCGAATGGGGAGATGCAGCGCGACTACTGGTGGTCGCAGGCGCGGGCGTTCCGGGATCTGGAGCAACCGGAGGATGTAGGACGCGAGGCGGCTCGCCGGACGTTGCGGATGCTCGATGCCCGGCGGGTGCCCACGCAGAGGGTTCCGGTGGTGCTTGCGCCGGAAGTAGCCCGGGGCATCGTTGGATCGGTGTTTGAGGCGGCGGCGGGCGATGCAATTTATCGCGCGGCGTCGATCTTTGCGGGGAAGTTGGGCGAGCAGGTCGCGACGCCGTCCGTGACCGTAGTGGATGACGGGACGATTCCGGGGGGCTTTGGGACTTCGCCTTTCGATGCCGAGGGATTGCCGAGCCGGCGAACGGCGATCGTCGAGAACGGCGTGCTGCGGAGCTACATTCTGAATACCTATGCGGGACGCAAGCTCGGGATGAAGAGCACGGGTAATGCGGGGCGGGGGCTGGCGGGGAATCCTTACCTCGATGCGGGAAATCTATTCCTGGAAGCGGGGACCTGGACGGCGGAGGAGATAATTCGCGGTGTAGAGCGGGGATTGTACGTGACGCGGATGCTGGGACAGGGCGTGAACGTGGTCACGGGCGATTATTCGCGTGGCGCTGCAGGCTTATGGATTGAAGCCGGCGAGCTTGCCTATCCAGTGCACGAGATCACCATCGCCGGAAATCTGAAGGATATGCTGCGGAACATTACGGCAATCGGGAGCGACTTGGTATTTCGCGGCTCGACGGCTGCGCCTACGCTGCGGATCGATGGGATGACGATCGCGGGGGCGTGAAGGTACAGGCAACAGGCAGTAAGAGGAGGACGTCTGCAGCTACCAGAGGCGGCGAACGCCAAAGGTATCGAAGATGCTGTCCTTACTGAGGATGGGAATATCCTCGGCGAGCGCCTGGGCGGCGAGGACACGGTCGAAGGGATCGCGATGGTTACCGGCGAAACGGCCAGCGCGGAGTGCGCACGCTGCGTCGATGGGGAGCATGGAGTAGCCCGCATCGTCCATTACATCAAGAAAATCTCTTTCAAGAACCTCGGCGCCCTGGAGTTTGCCGATGCGAACTTTGGTGGCGATCTCCCACGCGGATGCGGCAGAGACCAGGATGTCATTCGCCTGATCTTCAATGAGGGTGGCGGCGCGGCGGCTCAGCGCTCGCGGGGAGAGGATGGCCCAAAGAAGTGCGTGGGTATCGAGAAGGACTTTCACTTTTTTGTCCGGCGGGCGGCTCTCTTCGGCTGGCCGGCTCCGTTCCAGAGGCGGAGTTCCACTTCCGGCAACGGCTCGAAGAAGGCTTTAGTGAGGACAAAGCCAGGGGTTTCCAGCGCGCCAAGGCGCTTGCGTGGGCGGGCTTTGATGGCTTCGAGTTTGGCAACCGGTGTGCGGCTCCGGCCCGACGTGATGATGATGGTTTCTCCATTGAGTGCTTTCTTCAGCAGTTCGGAGAGATTTGTCTTAGCCTCGAAGATGGTTGCGGAGATCATAAATCGAATGCCTGCTAAATTATGTTAGCTAAGATGAAACGGCCGGTCAAGCAGGT
>CAZSWI010000497.1:0-2056 GCA_964610635.1 uncultured Acidobacterium sp. | reverse complement strand
CTGCGGCAGGTACAATGACCAGGTGGACATCCCCCCGATGTTTGCAATTTCAAGGAGCCCGGGCTTCTGGCGCCATCGCTTGCCGCGCGCCCGAAAATCCCGCACGGCGTTGTGAAGAGGTTGACTGACGAATGAAGAAATCGCTGTTGGTGTTCTTGTTGTTGCTGCCCCTGACGGCAGTATCCGTTCTCGCCCAGGAAAGTCGCCAGGATATCAGCGTCAGCGGCTCTGGAATTATCCCGCCTTTCGCCTCAGGAAACGCGGTCCAGCTCCATGCCTCCGTCGGTTATGGCGGCCTCATCAGCTACCGGTACCTGCTGACTCCACACGGGGGTCTGGAAGTCAACTACCAGTACAACCAGAACGAGCAGCACTTTATCATTCCCAGCGGCTCTTACCATATTCACGACCGCTTCCAGGAAATCTCCGGCGCGTACGTCTACAGCTTCAATTTCAAAAACCTCAACCCATTCATTGAAGGCGGCGCGGCGGGATTCATCTTCTCCCCGATCGACGATTCCAGAACCAACACCTTCGGTATAGGCCGCAATACGAATGTCGGCGCGTTATACGGCGCCGGAATCGCTTATGAGATCAGTCCCAGCTTTGATATTCGTGCCGAGTACCGCGGACTCCTTATGAAGACGCCAACTTTCAATTATCAGAGCAATGATTTCCGCACGAACGTCTACTACAACATCTACGATCCTGTCGTGGGAATCGCTTACCACTTCTAGACGCGGAAAGGGCCGGACGTCTTCGCCCGGCCCCCCGTCTCGCGCGTTCTTCGGTTCTACGGCCCGAGAATCCTGTACATAACTCCGAGGCTGAAGCCATTCGGCGACAGTCCGCTGTTATTCGGGTTCACCGTGCCGGTCATGGAATTGTATGTCGGTGGTCCGGCAAACGATGGCCAAATCTGGTATTCATAATCGCCGCGAATCGTGAGCTTGTGGGTCAGCCGATAATTGAGTGTCCCGCCAGGAGCGTACACGAAATAGCTGCCTTTCAGGCTGCCCGCTGCAGGATAGTACGGCGTCTGAATCCAGCCGCCTCCCAGATCGACCTTCACCCAGCCAGACACGCGGTGGAACTGCACGAAGCGATAGTGCGGACCGGCCAGATAATTCTGTTCGGAAAAGTTGCCCTGGCCATGGAAGTTCAACCAGCGCGCCTCGCCTTCGAATCCGTACTTTCGATGTAGATCGAACTCAAAGACGGCAGTCGGCCCGATGAGATCGTTGGAGCAGAACGGAGAGGGTCCCGAACAGTCCCAATCCGGGTTAAAAATGGACATCTCGACCCCAGCCGAGATCGAAGCCTCGCCACCAGTCGCCGCCGGCGTACTCTGGGCGACTATTGCGGGGGGCAACAGTAAGAAAGCGAGAAATCCGATCTTTTTAACCACGGTCTGTCTCCGATCGAACACTTGCGAGCACTTGCAATTCAGTCCGTACTCGTTAAAACCCATTTGACTCACAGGGGATGCGCCGTAACGGTTCGAATTTCTGGACCGTTCGGTGTCCCCAAAGGGCGCAAGTTACTGTGGTGCCTGTGGATGGGCCTGAGCGCTTACAGCTGGCTGTGGCCCTCCGGCATCCGCCGAAGGAGGCGCGGGAGTGTTCGCCGGTGGGGTTGCATTCGCAGGCGTTCCCGCCGGCACTCCCTCCTGATAACGCTGCAACCGGTAATAAACCGGCGTCAGCTCCAGCGGCATCTTGTCGCGCGCGTTGAGCAGTGGTGCAGGCTTCACATTCAGCGAAAAAATCTTGTCGTCCCACGGATCGATCTTGAGCCGGCTGTTCAGGGGCAACGCCGCGATCTGGGTCAGGTTGTCCATATCGAGTTTCGGTGCACCCTGGGTTAGACCCACGAGCCACGGCTGTCCGTCCGCACGCATCAGAGAGTCGCCCAGCCGCGGCGTGAACAGTGCCGGAAGCGCCTTCTGCCGCGCCTCAAGCTGCTGGAAGAATAGGCCGACACTGCTCGCCTTGTCGTGATAGATCGAGTGGTTGAACAAATCCACTGCCTTTTTCGCAGCTTCATCGTCATCCTG
>CAZSWI010000496.1:0-2057 GCA_964610635.1 uncultured Acidobacterium sp. | reverse complement strand
TGAATCCCTCGGACTCGGTGGTGGAGTGGGTGCTGAAGACGGTGCCGACGATGGGTGCGGGATGGTGTCCGCCAGGGATGCTGGGGATTGGGATTGGCGGGACGGCGGAGAAGGCGATGCTGCTGGCGAAGGAATCGCTGATGGATCCGATCGACATGCGGGAGCTGCTGGATCGCGGGCCGAAGAATGGGCTCGAGAAAATGCGGGTCGAGATTTACGAGAAGGTAAACCGGTTGGGGATTGGCGCGCAGGGATTGGGCGGGCTGACGACGGTGCTGGATGTGAAGATCCGCGATTATCCGACGCACGCGGCGAATTTGCCTGTTGCTATGATTCCGAACTGCGCGGCGACTCGGCATGCGCATTTTGTTCTGGATGGGTCGGGAGCGGTGGCGCTGGAGCCGCCTTCGCTGAAGGACTGGCCGGAGTTGACGTATGACGTTTCGTCGGCGCGGCGTGTGAATCTTGATACGGTGACGCGGGCGGAAGTGGCGACGTGGAAGCCTGGGGAAGTAGTGCTGCTGCGCGGGAAATTGCTGACCGGTCGCGATGCGGCGCACAAGCGGATGACGGAGATGCTGAACCGCGGGGAAAAGCTGCCGGTCGATTTCACGAATCGGTTCATTTATTATGTCGGCCCGGTAGATCCGGTTCGCGAGGAAGTGATGGGGCCGGCGGGGCCGACGACGGCGACGCGGATGGATAAATTCACGCGGCAGATGCTGGAGCAGACCGGGCTGCTGGGGATGATTGGGAAGGCGGAGCGCGGGCCGGCGGCGGTCGAGGCGATCCGCGACAATCACGCCGTGTACCTGATGGCAGTGGGTGGCGCGGCGTATCTGGTGTCGAAGGCGATTCGCGCGGCGCGGGTCGTGGCGTTTGAGGATTTGGGCATGGAGGCGATCTACGAGTTTACGGTCGAGGACATGCCGGTGACGGTGGCGGTGGATGCGCAGGGGACTTCGGTGCACGAGACGGGGCCTCGGGAGTGGAAGGCGCGGATACAGTCAGAGTTTGCGGGAGTTCCGATTCTGGCGTGACTGGCCGTCACGGGCGGACGCGCCTACGGCGCAAAAGCTGCAGGATGGAGGATGTGTCTTTCTCGGAGTTCGTCCAGGAAACCCTGATGAACGGCGGTTGTTCTTACGATGCAATGCTGAAAACTGTCGAACGCGGCAAATGCCAGTTCGCCGTCGCGTTCGATTTGAAAATGGATAATGCCTCTGCCGTTCTTGAAGGGAATCTTCGGGATAATTGCCTTCTCGATAGAGGAGCAAGACGTCTGGTCCAGCGGGAGTGTAATGAAATCCAGCCTCGGACTCAAAGTTCCTCTCTTCAGAACCGGGGTTTCGTCAAAACTGGCCCGCGCAAGCTTCTTCAAACCGGTTTGCGCCAAATAGCCTTCGAAAGAGATTTTTGTAGTATCGGAACGTAGCGCACGCATCATTGCTATTAGCAGGAGCGGGCGCTGCTTCACAGACAATTGCAGGAATGGAGCGTTCACGTAGGAGCGACCTGCATGAAACTGTACCTCATGGTGTAAGGGTAGAGATCCGATGGCGAAGATTACGTTGGCGGATGAGCCGGAGTGCTGGCCGGCGTTGCCGCTGGAGTCATGGAAGGACACCTGCGACACGCTGCATATGTGGACGCAGATTGTGGGGAAGGTGCGGCTCAAGCTGACTCCGCTGGTGAACCACTGGTGGAATGTGCCGCTGTATGTGACGGCGCGGGGGCTGACCACGTCGCGGATTGCTTATGGCGCGCGGGCGTTCGAACTGCGGTTCGATTTTCTGGCGCATCAGCTGGTGCTCGAGACGAGCGAGGGGACGGTGAAGACGCTCGCATTGAAGCCGCAGACGGTGGCGGATTTTTACGCCGCGTGTATGGAGATGCTGCACGGCGAGGGGATTGCGGTGAAGATTTGGCGGATGCCGGTGGAGGTGCCCGATCCGGTGGCGTTCGATGAGGACACGGCGCATGCGTCGTATGACGCGAAGACGGTGGAGCGGTTCTGGCGGATTTTGCTGAGCGTGGATGCGGTGTTCCAGGATTTT
>CAZSWI010000495.1:0-2061 GCA_964610635.1 uncultured Acidobacterium sp. | reverse complement strand
AAAGAAGATGAGGGCCGGCATCAGTTGCGGTCTCGCCCCAGCACTCGGGCCAGCGGACGAATCAGCAGCCCGCGAACCGCTTTGCGCACTTTGGGACGAGGTGCGATCCACCGCGCCAGGGGCGGCGACCAGCGCTCGTACAGCGACACCAGCGCGCGTCCCGCGGAGTTCTCAACCAGCACTTCGTCGCGGAAGCCGCGCAGCAGCTCGACCTCCTCTGCCAGAACCGATCCGCAGGCCGCAGTGGCGATGAAACATCCGCCCTTCCCCGCGGGCTCGTCGCTGAGCTTTGGTGGGAACGAAACGATGGGCGTAGCGCCCCTCTGGTGCAGAAACAGAACCGGGCAGCCGCCGTCCTTCGCCACGCGCGCAACCGCCTCGCACTTCGCGGTAGTCGCATAATGTTGCGGCAACGGCTGGTCCACATCCACATCGCCGATGATCCAGAACGGCTTGATGTCGGTCGACTTGTATCCATTCTCCGGCTTGGCCTGGATCTCGTCCCAGGTTCCAAATTTGACTTGGGTTCCCAGGGTCGCGGCCCACATGCCGCGGAACTCATTTTGCGCACGCGCCTCGCTGTTTCCGCTCGCGGCCAAAAAGAGGATCTGCCGGCCGGTGCGTTCGGCATCGGCCTTGATCAGTGGAAGCAATCCGGCGAACAGAACCACATACTTTCTCACGCCGGCGTCCAGCTCGAGGGCGCACCGGATCGTCGCCGCCTCTTGGGCGGCCATCTGCTGTGTGCCTTCACGCACGACCGCAGTCTCTTCCTCGGTCAGTTCGCCAATCTGCTTGCCGAACTGATCCTTCAAATCCAGGTTTGCGACTCGGCGAACAACCTTCTCGAACAGGTCGTTCTGCGGGTCGGGCGCATCTTCGCTCATTGCTGATCTCCTGCGGCTTCCAATCTTGATCCGTGGATTCTCCGAGGAAGGTACAACCCCATGCCACGCCTGTCAATGGGTTGGGGAATGCCTCCGCTTTCGTAGCAACATTCGCCAAAACTCGCTTACGCAGCCCAAAGCAGCAGCGGACGCGCCACTCATTCCGGCTTCCCAGGTCCGGCTTCTCAAACCTTGGAACCCGGAAAATGCGGAATGAACCGCTTCTTTTGCGGCTACAATTCCCTTGCCCGGTCTTTGGCGCAGCTTCATCGCGCCAAATGCGGAAGACCAGCAACCCTCAACCGGCCCCGATCCAAGGGCGGGAGTGAAAGATGCCCGTTGACAGCCTCATCGACAAACGCCGCGTATTGCAGGCCATCCACCGCGGATGGGTACGGCAAGACCAGGTAGAAGAGTGCCTCCTGGACCTCGACGATAGCGACTCCATCGTCGAAGGGCTGGCGCGGCGCGGTTTGCTAAGTCCGGATCAGGTTCAGCAGCTCTGCGGCGATGCGGGCGCCAGGATCACCGAGCCCGATCTTGGCGGAGTCCTGCCCAGCAACCCTCCGGACCGCGACCCGAAGGCGGTCAATCCCGGCTCCGGCAACCTTCAAGCCGGCAATCTCGAGGACGTACTTGCCCAGGGCGATGTCATTGCCGATCGCTATCTGGTTGAAAAGACGTGCGCCGGCGGCTTCGGCCAGGTCTATCTTTGCTCCGATATGGTAAGCGGTCAGCGGACCGCGCTCAAGACGCTGCTGCGCGAGCATCTGGGCTCCGGCCGGCTGATCGAGATGTTCCGCAAGGAGATTCTGCTCTGGATTCAGCTTGGAGACCATCCCAACATCGTCCTGGCCTACGGAATGGAAGAGTTCATGCGTCTGCCCTTCGTCGTCATGGAGTGCGTGGATGGCGGATCTCTTGAAGACGTGCTCGAACGCGGAAGTCTCTCCTGGCAGAAGGCGGCAAACTACGGATGGCAAATCGCCAACGGGCTGGAACACGCCGGACGCGTCTGCGGCCTGATTCACCGCGACCTGAAGCCCGCCAACGTCTTACTCACCCGCGAAGGAAACGCCAAAGTAACGGACTTCGGCATCTCCCTGGCGCGCGGAATGCAGGGCGAGACCCTGGCCGGCACGCCGCCCTATATGGCGCCTGAACAGTGGCAGCG
>CAZSWI010000494.1:0-2067 GCA_964610635.1 uncultured Acidobacterium sp. | reverse complement strand
CGAGGAACTCATTGCCGTCGACGTCTTCGACGCGGAGGCCGCGGCCACGCTTCGCGACCATGGGATAGGAGCGGGTGTAGCTGGGGGAGATGAGGCGGTCGTCGGCTTCGACGATGCGGCGGGCCTCGGGGCCGGGAAGGGCGGTCTTCAGCTTCGGGCCGTACTGGGTGAGGATTTCGGTTGCGACGGTCATGTGGTCTCTCCTTCGGGGCTGCGGGTGTGGGGCGGCGGACTGATCCGGATTCTGCGATTCGGGATCGGGACGGCGCTGCTGGTGAGAGAGGTCGTCTTCGGGCACGACGCAGGTTATTTAGCGTCGGGGGCAGCGGGGACTAGTCGCTGCCGAAGAGACTCGGTCGCGTGCGGGTGGGCAGAACGCGGGTGTAGCGGCGTGGGGCGATGGCGCGGGCGTCGATGCTGCGGGCCGGGGAGTTAGACACCAGGGCTCCGTTCCAGCTTCTGTGGCTGAAGATGGCCGGGATTTTGGAGGCGCGGCGCATAGGTCTGCTGCCTGAGGATAGCATGGGGCGGACCGGGATTCGAAGGGGGTTTAGCGGAGAAGGAGCACTTTGACGGTGGCCAATTTCGCCGCCGTTGTGGCGAACTGTACGCGTACCAGGGATATGTCGATTGTGCGCAATGTCCGGATTGGGAGGATACGGGTTGAATTCAGGCAGGCTTTCGAAACACGAGGAGGTTATCGTCCGCGATACCGTCCATTAGTTCAGGCACATCGATCGGTACGAATGAAACCTCGGAGAACCCCGCATCGGTTGCAAGAGCCGTCATTTCCTCTTGTGTACGGGAAAAGCAATGAAGTCCAAACCGCCACTTCGCCCGCCCCTTGATACTCTGATCCATTCGCCAGTCAGCTTCTGTTTTCCACCCGGTTGTTCCGCTCAGAACGACATGGACCAGAGCCCTGGCGCCTGGCTTCATGACGCGGGCGAAGTCGGCGAGGACCTCCCTGACAACCGCATCCTCGAGATGCTGAAAAACTGCAAAGCAGTACACCAGATCCACAGAAGCCGTTTCGACATCCAGTCGTCCGGAGCGTGGAACGAGCAGGTATTGAATATTGGAAGCGCCAGTGAGCGTTTTCGCGCATTCCAAAACGCCACGGGAGATGTCACAAGCAATGACATGCCTGACATATTTGGCCGATCGCACGGCGAGAAGTCCGGGGCCGCATCCATAATCGAGCACATTGAATTGGGGCTGGAGATAGGGCCGGATAAGATGATCCACGAGAACCTCCCGAGAAATCCTGCCCCGTTCCCATTCGGATATCAGAAAGGCGCGATGCCCCAGGGTCCTGTTAGCGGGGGTCCGAAAAAAATAGTGTGGACTCAAAGCGAGCCAATTCAGGGCAATTTGACGTCTCCAGGCATCGGGAGCCAACTTAATAGTCAACGGAACCCACGGAGCGCCGAGGAACACCTGGGTGCCACCGGAATTGGCGGTCCACAGCAAAATGTCGGCGAATTTCATTCATCCTCGCACGTTGAGAAAATAGAGCGGTGAGCAGCTCTGGTGTGAAGTTGGCTTGTATCGATGGTTAACCGATGGGCAGGCCTCCTGCGTGGATGATTGAATTCAATCCGCGCGAGCGCATTTCCGAGGCGTGACAGCAGCGGCGGGCTCCAAGGCTCGATATACTATAAGTCTGATGTCGATTGTGCGCAACGTGGCGGCCATCGCCAAAGGCATGAGCATTACGTTCCGGGAGATATTCCAGCCGACCGAGGTTGAGAATTATCCGGACGGTAAAGGGCCTACGCGTGGCGCGGTTTTGCAGGAGCGGTTTCGCGGGGCGCACGTTTTGCAGCGGGACGAGAACGGACTCGAGAAGTGCGTGGCGTGCTTTTTATGCGCGGCGGCCTGCCCTTCGAACTGCATCTTTATCGAAGCGGCGGAGAATACGGCGGAGAAGCGCATTTCGAGCGCCGAGCGTTACGCGAAGGTCTACAACATCGACTACAACCGATGCATCTTCTGCGGCTATTGCGTGGAGGCGTGCCCGACGGACGCGATCACGCATGGGCATGGGTTTGAGCTGGCCAGCCT
>CAZSWI010000493.1:0-2070 GCA_964610635.1 uncultured Acidobacterium sp. | reverse complement strand
CTGCCCCCGTCTGAAGAGCTCTCCCGCCGTTCCGCCGCCGACAATCAGGCTTACGTCGACTGGTTCCGCTCCAACCACATCCGCGTCGTCAACATGAGCTGGGGAGGTGGTCCGGAGGGTTTCGAATCGGCGCTTGAGAAGAACGGGATGGGCAAAGACGCAGCGGATCGCAAGGAGATCGCGAACAAGTTGTTCGCCATCGAGCGCGAAGGACTCTACAACGCCATCAAGAGTGCCCCCGATATCCTCTTCATCTGCGCTGCCGGAACGCCGATAGCAACAGCAGTTTTAACGAGATGATTCCCTCGTCCTTCAACCTGCCCAACCTGCTCACCGTCGGCGCCGTGGACCAGGCCGGCGACGAGGCCAGCTTCACCAGCTACGGCCCCACCGTTCTTGTCGACGCCAGCGGCTATCAGGTCGAATCCGTAATCCCCGGAGGCGATAAGCTCCGCATGTCGGGAACCTCAATGGCCTCGCCCAATACCGTCAACCTTGCCGCCAAGCTGATCGCCCTCGACCCCAAGCTGACGCCCGAGCAGACGATTCACCTGATCGTCGCCGGCGCAACCGCAAGCGAAGATGGCCGGCGCCATGACATCGACGAGAAGCGTTCCGTCGATCTCCTCCGCCAGATGCAGGCCTCCTCGGCACATTAGTCCACTTCTCACTCCGCCATGAATCGAGCGCCGAATCCGGTTTCCCATCCGTTCCGCGGCCATCGCGTAATAGGTGGGAGAGCGCAGCCCTCTCCCCATTTTGTCTGACCCCCATCACTCACATGTGCCATTGAGAGTCGCGCAGACCAATGGCAGCATTTCCGTATGCGAGTTAATCTCATCACCCAACCGTCCAATCGCCCCGAATCCGGCCCGGGTACGATTCCCCTCTCGCTGACCATCCGCCCGGCATGCGGCTGGCCCGGCGAATACGAATGTCCAACCGACAGCGCGGCGCTGCTGCAGTTGCTTCGGCAACAAACCGATCTGCCCACTCACATCCTCCAGCGTTTTGAAAAGAACCTGCGCGCCTCACTCGGTGCGCGGCTGTTGGGCGTAGAACTGAGTGACAGCGTCCTCACCAACATCGGCTACTTCATCGACTAGTTCCCGGCCCGTTTGTCCCTCACAGCCGCCCGTGCGCGTACTGATCCCTGAACCCTGATCTCTGACCTCTGACCTCTGATCTCTGATCGAGTAGTGGTCATTCTCAATCCCTCTTGCCGGCCATTTGCGCGAGCCACTATACTCCAGGCGGTGACCAACCCACTTCAGGGCGCCCTGCCCACGCTGGCAGTTGACCGCAACGCAGCCACTCCGCTGCATAAGCAGATCTACGACCGGTTTCGCGCCGCAATTCTGAATGGCGATCTGAGTCCCGGCCAGCAGATTCCCTCCAGCCGCGATCTCACCTCCGCCCTGAGCGTATCCCGCTTCCCGGTTCTCAACGCCTACGCGCAGCTGCTTGCCGAGGGATACCTCGAAAGCCGCATCGGCGCAGGAACGTTTGTCTCCGCCTCCCTGCCCGAGCAGCTCATGTCCGTCGCACCGCCTGCGGGCAACTCGGTCACGCGGCCTTCAGGCCCGCGCCCAGTCGCGCGCCGTTCCGCTCTCTATCCCTCGTTCCCATACTCCGCCAGGTTGCGCGGTTGGGGCGCATTTGGCGTTCATCAGCCTGCGCTCGACCATTTCCCTTTCAAGATCTGGTCCAATCTCGTCGCTCGCCACACGCGAAATCCCCACGCCAGCGCGATTCACCACATCGACCCGCGCGGCTCGGAGCGCTTTCGCAATTCAATCGCCAATTACCTTCGCGCTGCCCGCGGAGTCAAGTGCGAGCCCGATCAGGTCATTGTGGTTTCCGGATCGCAACAGGCTCTCGATCTTACCGCGCGCGTGCTGCTCGACCCCGGGAACTCCGTCTGGGTCGAAGAGCCTGGCTATCCTCTTCAGCACATCGTCCTCAATGCCGCCGGCTGCCGCCTCGTTCCCGTCCCTGTCGATCTGGAAGGTATGAATGTCGGCTCGGCTGTGAAGCGGGCTCCGCGGGCCAGAGCTGCCTTTGTCACGC
>CAZSWI010000492.1:0-2072 GCA_964610635.1 uncultured Acidobacterium sp. | reverse complement strand
GGTTGTCGTGGCGTCACAGGGCCCGTCCCTCAGCCACTCTGCATGAAATTCAGGCTCGCTCTTTTGGAGCAAACATGAACTGTTTCTTTATTATCATACCCACCGCTACGATGCAACTTTGCCACTCGTGGGGTCTAACTTTGTTCCCGTCGTTGATCGCGACGCTCCTGTGTGTCACTCTCTGAGGGGAAGACCCGCTACAACGAACTGAAGAGCGGCCTTTCCGCAAGGAGACCTGCTAATGAACGCCGCCGTAGTCCATTCCTTCGACAACCCGCCTCGCTACGAAACCTTCGCCGACCCCGTCCCTGAAGCCGACGAAGTCCTCGTCACCGTCACCGCCGCCGGTCTCCACCCCATTGTCAAATCTTTAGCCAAAGGAGCCCACTACGGCAGCACCGGCCACCTTCCCCTCATCCCCGGAGTCGACGGCGTAGCCCGCCTCGAAAGCAACGAACGCGTGCTCTTCGGCTCCGCGCGCCCGCCCTACGGAACCTTCGCCCAGCGCAGTATCGCCAAGCCTTCCATGTGTTCGCCCATCCCCGACGAGCTCGACGACGCCACCGTCGCCGCCTTAGTCAATCCCGCCATGTCCTCCTGGGCCGCGCTCACCGAGCGCATTGCCTTCACTCCCGGCGAAAGCATCCTCATCCTCGGAGCCACCGGCGCCGCCGGTCACCTTGCAGTGCAAATCGCCAAACGCTTCGGAGCAAAACGCATCGTCGCCGTCGGCCGCAACCCCCAGGCCCTCGAAGAAGCAAAATCCCTCGGCGCAGACGCCACCATCTCCCTCAACCAGGATCGCGACGCACTCGTCTCCGCCTTTCGCGACGAATTCGCTCAGCACAAAATCGGCGTCATCCTCGACTACCTCTGGGGCGCTCCCGCCGAAGCCCTCCTCTCTGCGATCGTGCAAAAAGGCCTCGACCACGAATCCTGGCGCATCCGCTACATCCAGATCGGCAATAGCGCCGGACCCACTATCAACCTGCCCGCGGCCACACTGCGCAGCTCCGGACTCGAGATCCTCGGCAGCGGCTTCGGCAGCGTCTCCATGGACAAGATCTTCGCCGCCCTCGCAGCGATTCTCAAGGAGGCAGCCAAAAAGCCATTCCAGATCAAATTCACCACCGCGCCTCTCCGCGATGTAGAAAAACTCTGGAACTCCGACAGCGAATCCCGCCTCGTCTTCCAGCCCTGAAGCAAGCGCACAGAGTCTCGTTCCTTACCGCGCATCATGTGGCCTGTGCCCTGTGCCCTCCAGCTTGTCCCCTGTTGCTTATTCCCTATTGCCTGTTGCCTGTTCCCTGTTGCCGGCTGTTCGTCACCCGCATCGGAGAAATCTCAAATCGATTCAGCCCCGCCACCACCGAAGGATCGTTCTCCCCAAACACTCGCGCATCCGCCTCGTCCTCAACTTCCAGAATCCCGATGCCGAACGCTCCCTCCCGCGCCATCACCGGCCCATATAACAGCAGCTTCCCCGCCCTGAACTGCTGCTCGAAATAAGCGGCGTGCCTCTGCATGATCGCGCCCTCCTCCGGCGTGATGTCGCCGGGAAAGGTGGATCGCGGCGGAATGAGCTTGAAATAGAAATGCTGTTTGGCCATTTGCGGAATTCTATCGAATCTCTCGCTGGCGATTTTCACGGCAATCGACGCCACTTGGGACACCGGAGCCTTGAGCCTCGATGTCAGTAGGCTCCGGCTGTACGTGCCCCTACTGACTACCGCATGTTGGAATTTTTTCCTGTCCACCCCCCAACACCACCGCCCACCCCCGGACACCGATTCCGCTGCCTCGCAGCCCCCTGTTGCCTATTGCCTGTTGCCTATTGCCTGCTTTGCGGTTGCCTGTGGCCTGCCTGATGGCCCATCATATGCTCCATACCCTCCGATACTGCCCGAGGCCTCCATGCAAAACTTCTTCCAGGACCTGCGCTTCAGCGCCCGCACCCTCCGCAAATCCCCCGGATTCACGCTCACCGCCATCCTCACTCTCGCTCTCGGCATCGGCGCGGTCACCGCCATCTTCAGCGTTGTCGATTCGATTTTGCTCAAGCCCTTCGCCTT
>CAZSWI010000491.1:0-2074 GCA_964610635.1 uncultured Acidobacterium sp. | reverse complement strand
CGCTCGCTTGTAGCTCGTATTCAGCTTGCCCTTAGCTCGCCCCCGCCTTTTCCCTTGCCTCCACCCGCGCTCTCCGTTAATCTGACGCGAAACGCCTTTCTTCATTGTCCGAGGTGATCCATGGATCCACACACCATGCACATGTTCGCCGCCATGATGGCGATCTTCCCGATCTTTTTCCTGGTCTTTGTCGTGCTTTTCACGATTCCCTACTGGTTCATCTTCAAAAAAGCCGGCTTCTCGCCCTGGCTCAGCCTGCTCATGCTGATTCCTCTCCTCAACATCGTCATGCTCTACGTACTTGCCTTCAGCGAGTGGAGAGTCGTTCCAGTCGGCCAGCCCGCTTACATCCCGCCGCGCGTCTGACCAGAACGCGCGGGCCCTCAACATAAACTCATTGAGGACCCGCAACCTCGTTGCCTTCAACTTGGCCCGCGTCGATGCTCCTGCGCCCCAACTACATCCCCCAGATCGCCCGCACCTCCACGATCCCACGGCTCGCCGCCGGACACTTCGCCGCCCACCCCAGCTCCGCATCCAAATCCGCCACATCGATCAGGTAGTACCCGCCCAGCTGCTCCTTCGAATCGGCAAACGGCCCGTCCAGCACCTGCGTCTTCCCGTTCGCCCCCGGACGCACGGTCGTCGCGTTCGCGCTCGGCTGCAGCCGATTGCTCCCCGCCAGCGCCCCAGCCGCCTTCAGCGCCTCCGTATACACCATGTACGCGGCCGCCCCCTGTTCCTGTTGCTCCTTCGTCATCTCTCCCCACGTCGACTCGTCGCCGTAAATCATCAGCCGGTATTGCATCTCAATCCTCCACCCTCAAGATAGGCAGGCTCAACTCCCGCCACCATGATGACGCACCGCCACCCTCCATTCGGACATCTCCACATAAACATCTCCACCATTCCCCTCACCAGGCCTAACAGGCAACCGCCAGTCAGCCTCGCAAGTATAGTTAGCTCCATGCGCCTACACGCCGTCCCCGCCGCAGTCGCAGCGGTACTCGTCTCACTCATCCCCGCACTCCCGCAAACAAAAACCCCCGCCCAGGCCGCGCAAACCTTCACCGCCGCTCACCACGAAGATCTCATCCACCAGTTCTCCGTTTTCCTCACCATCCCCAACGTAGCCGCCACACCCGACGGCCTCCGCCGCAACGCCGCCTTCCTCCTCGACCAGCTCCACCAGCGCAACATCGACGCGCGCCCCCTCGAAATCCCCAACGCCCCTGCTATCGTTTACGCCCAAATCGACACGCCCGGCGCCCGGCACACCATTGTCTTTTACGCTCACTACGACGGCCAGCCCGTCACTCCCTCCGAGTGGGACATCCCCACCCCCTTCACGCCTACCCTCCGCACCATCGACGGCGAACCACGCATCTACGCCCGCTCCGCCGGAGACGACAAGGCCGCCATCTTTGCGCAACTCACCGCCATCGACGCCCTCCGCGCCGCCCACATCCGGCTCCGCGCCAACATCCGTTTCGTCTGGGAAGGAGAAGAAGAAGCAGGCTCGCCCCACCTCGAGCAAATCCTCAACGCCAACGCGGCCCTCATCGGCGGCGACGTCTGGCTTATCTGCGACGGCCCCGTCGACCAGTCCGGCGCGCAGACCGTCGTCTTCGGCGCGCGCGGCGACACCCACCTTGCCATCACCCTCTACGGCCCGCATCGCGGCCTCCACAGCGGACACTACGGCAACTGGGCGCCCAACCCCGCCATGATGCTCGCCCAGCTGCTCGCCGGCATGAAAGACGAAAACGGCCACGTCCTCATCCCCCACTTCTACGACGGCATCGCGCCCCTGAGTCCCATTGAGCAGGCCGCCCTCGCCCGCGCCCCCGTCAACGACCCCATGCTCATGAACGCCTTCTGGCTCGGTCGCACCGAGAACGCCCCCGCCCATCTGCTCACTCTCATCAACCAACCCTCGCTCAACATCAACGGCCTTTCCTCAGGAGCCACTGGAGCCCACGCCGCCAACGTCATCCCGCCCACCGCCACCGCTGACATCGACCTGCGCCTCGTCGTCGGCATCGACTGGCATGACCAACAGCAACGTGTCGTC
>CAZSWI010000490.1:0-2087 GCA_964610635.1 uncultured Acidobacterium sp. | reverse complement strand
TGCAGAAGATGTCGACGGAAAAGGTGCGCATCAAGGTGATCCACTCCGGCGTGGGCGCGATTACAGAGAGCGATGTGCTGCTGGCTTCGGCGTCGAACGCGATCATCATTGGGTTCAATGTGCGGCCGGAGCGCAAGGTGGCCGACCTGGCAGAGCAGGAAGAGGTGGAGATCCGGCTGCACTCGATCATCTACGAGTTGCAGGACGAGATCACCAAGGCGATGCTGGGGCTGCTGGAACCGGTGTTCCGCGAGAACTTCCTGGGTCGCGCGGAGGTGCTGAACGTCTTCCGCATTCCGAAGGTTGGGACGATCGCGGGATGCAGGGTGACGGATGGCGTTCTGCGGCGCGACTCCGAAGTGCGTTTAATGCGGGATGGCACACCGGTCTACAAAGGCAAGCTGACCTCGCTGAAGCGCTTTAAGGACGATGTGCGCGAAGTGACGAACGGCATGGAGTGCGGCGTCGGAATCTCGAACTTCAACGACATTAAAGTCGGCGATACCGTTGAGGCATTCGTGACTGAGAAGATGGCGGCGGAGCTGACGGCGTCCTGAGAACAGAGTTTAGAGTTTAAGAATTAGAGTTTAGGAACTTAGCGCTCGGCGGATGCCGGGCGCTTTTTCTTTTATGAGGTTGAAACGGTCGCGTTAGGGGGCGTCTGTGTTGCCGGCCGGTGTAGTTGCGGATGCAGAAACAGCATGGAGACGCCCAGCAGTTCTAATGTCAGGAAGCCAACGGCAAACACATAGAAGACATAGCGGAGCGAGGGCCACAGTTTGCTGGGCAGTTGATCGCGGAACTTGTCGACCAGGGTTTCGCTGAAGCGCATTGGGGCGACGTCCTCCGCATCGGATTGCGGCTGCTTGCTCCAGCGCGCGACGAGGACAGCGCCGCGGAGATTAGCGAACAGGATCGCCGTAACAACCAGGGGGATCAGGCCCAAACCGCCGCTATGCGTGGCGATCGCGGCAATCTGGTCAAGGAGCCACGCCGCGAAGACCAAGCCGGCAGCAGCAACGCTCCCTTCGCGCAGGCCAATCCCGCCGAGCACATAAAAGAGGAATGCCGCGACAGCCAAAATCGGATGCGAAGTAACGATGAGGGAGATCGCGGAAAGCAGCGCGACGATCTGGGCGATCCAGAAGCCTTGCTGGCCGAGCAAATCTACGTCGTGAGAGTTGCGAACCGATGGCCAAAGTAGACGTTTGAGGAGAACCTCATCCTGCTGAGGTGGTCCGGAAAGGCCCAAGGTGGACATGGTGAGGATATAAGGCGGGAAGGAGCGCTGGGTCAAGGAAAATCTTCGTGCTAATGCGGAGGCGAATCGGATTCGAGCATCCGGATGGCTGTGTGGTAGTCGAGGCCCATGGGGACGGGGGTGTAGTGGGCCATCTCTTCGGTCAGGTTGATGTTGAGGGTCTTGACCAGGAGGGCCTTGCCGGTGAAGTTGAGCTTCATGCGAGTGAGTTCCCAATCGTGGGGAGCGACTTCGGTTTGCTCGAGGAGGATGGTTCCTCCTTTGTCGAGGCGGCCGATGAAGCCCCAGCCGAAGTCGACGTCGGCGATGAGGTGAGCATCGAGGCGGGTGAGGCGTTCCTGGGATTTTTCAATCCAGACTTCACCGGCCATGCCGCGCATGATCTTCGCTTCGAGGTCGGGGGGATTCCAGTCAGGGCTGGGGGTGAAGGTGAGGTGATAGCACTCGTCTGATGGGACCGGTGTACCGGCTGGGGGTGGAACCGGCTCGCCCGGGATCGCGACATAAGGCGGCACGACGACTGTGCAGGGGACGGTGCTGTCGTAGTGGTAGAGGAAGGCGTCCGGAAGGAGGCGCATGAGCTTGACGACGCGGGCGTTGTCCTCCTGCTCGCGCTTGCGGCGATGCTCCTGGAGATCGGGGTGGGCGTCGAGGTTGTTGAGACGGTCGATCTGGGTCTGGCGAATATCGGGGTTCAGCGGCTTGCCATTGGCGGCGATCGCGATGGCGACGTCGCCCTGGCGGGTTTCGATGATCACCTGGGTGTAGTCACGCTTGTCGTCTTTTTTGTGGAGGACGAAGCGCTGGGGATGGTGAGCGGCCTCTG
>CAZSWI010000489.1:0-2094 GCA_964610635.1 uncultured Acidobacterium sp. | reverse complement strand
CGCACGCCTGCGCGAGACCACTGTGGTGAGCTTCGTTGCAGAGCCTGTCCTGAACCCAATGCCGCCATCTCTGCGACACTGGAACGTCACCATAACTTCCTTATGCACGCGCTCTTCATCGTCGCGGTCGTCCTCGCCTGGCTAGTCGCCCTCGCCTGGACCCGCGTTACCCTAACCGCCCTCTACCATCTGCCCCGTATCCCCAATCTCCTCGACCCGCGCTACAACCCTGTGCCCCATGCTCCGGGTGCCCCATCCTCGCCTCACCCCGCCTTTGGGCGCGACCAGGGTGGGGATGTGCCCCAAATCACCGTCATCGTCCCCGCCCGCAATGAAGCCGCCAGCATCGATGCCACCCTCCGTTCCCTCCTTAACCAAACCATCCCCATCGAAATCATCGCCATCGATGACCGCTCCACCGACCAAACCGGTGCCCTCATGGATTCCCTTTCCGCCCAGATCGCCGCCGAATCTCGACCCCTCGAAGTTCAGGCTCCGGGCAAATCCTTCACCGTCCTCCACGTCGACCACCTCCCGGAAGGCTGGATGGGCAAGACCCATGCTATGGCCCTCGCTGCTCGCCAAACCGCAACCCCATGGTTGCTCTTCACCGACGGCGACATTCTCTTCCGCCAGGACACCCTCGAGCGTGCCCTCCGCTTCGCCCACGAATCTCAAGCCGATCACGTCGCCCTCGCGCTCACCCTGATCCTCAACTCTGCCGGAGAGCGACTCATGACCACCGTCATCGGTTGCTTCACCCTGCTCTCTTTCCGCCCCTGGAAAACCCCCGACCCAGCCGCAAAACATGATTCCGTCGGCGTCGGTGCCTTCAATCTCATACGCAGCAGCGCCTATCGCGCCATCGGCGGTTTCGAATCGCTCCGCATGGAAGTCCTCGAAGACCTCCGCCTCGGATTCGAAGTCAAGCATCGCGGCTTTCGCCAGCACGTCGTCTTCGGCCGGGATTTGATCCGCGTCCACTGGGCCGCCGGTGCACTCGGCATGGCCCACAACCTTACCAAAAATTTCTTCGCCGTTTTCCGATTTCGCCCCGCCGCCCTGATGGCCGGCGTCCTCGCTCTGGCTCTCCTTTTCTTCGCGCCCTTTGTCGGACTCTTCGCCCCCTGGCCCATCCGCGGCCCCGGCATCGTCGCGCTCGCCATGATCGCCCTCGCCCACCGCTACTCCTCTCGTCATTTCACTGGCATTTCCATCCTCTATGTGCTCACTTTGCCCATCGGCGCCGCCCTCCTCATCTACTCCCTCCTCCGCTCCATGATCCTCACCCTCTGGCGCGGAGGAGTTATCTGGCGCGGTACCTTCTACCCATTGAACCACCTGCGCCGCCACGCCGGCCCTCTGCGCTAACCGTTGCCGCGTGCCGCGCCCGCGCCAACTCGCTTAACCTGTCCATTTTTAGCCGGAGAGCCAACCGCGCAAGAAACAATGCTGGAAGCGTCAGGAGGCGGGCTTCTCGAGGATCAGCACCTGAGTCATATTGAGAATCATGAGAAAAGGTCTCGCCAGGCCCGCCAAACCGAAGCGGTCCAGCTTTCGGTAAAGGTGCCCGATTCGACTTTCCACAATAGGCAGGTGGTTGAGAAAGTAAGCGCTCAGTCCAGCCGCGCGCGCGCTCGCGAGCATTGTCCTTTTCGAAACGTAATGAGTAGTCCCGAACAGGTCTTCATTCGACTTCAGAACCTCGCGCCATGAAAGGCCAGCCTGACGGCTGTTTCTCCAACCCGCCAGTGCAAATAATGCCAGATACCAACGGAATCTATTCAGGCTCGCCAAAGGAATCTTGGTGTGCGCCTCAAACAGTCCATGACGTCTCGGCATTCGATGAATAGCGAGGCCTCCCGGCTTGAGGACTCGAGCTTGTTCACGAAAAGCGGAACGGAGGTCAAATACGTGTTCCAGAACCTGGTCCGACACAACCACTTCAAACGAATCATCGGAAAATGGCACTCGGCTGGTCTCTGCGTCGAGCAATTTCAAGCGGGATTTCACTTCTGCGGGATAATGGACGATGATCTCGCCGCAGAGTTCTTCGTCCTTGCCCCAATACTCAAGAATATCGACCCCGTAAGC
>CAZSWI010000488.1:0-2099 GCA_964610635.1 uncultured Acidobacterium sp. | reverse complement strand
TGTCTTTCATGGACAACAAGCACATCCGCAATTTCGCGATCATCGCGCACATCGATCACGGCAAATCCACGCTCTCCGACCGTCTCCTCGAGCTTACCGGCTCGCTGACCGCCCGCGAAATGCAGGCCCAGGTGCTGGACGCGATGGATCTCGAACGCGAGCGCGGCATCACCATTAAGGCGCACTCCGTCCGCATGATGTATCCCGCCAAAGACGGCGAACTCTACCAGCTCAACCTCATCGACACCCCCGGCCACGTCGACTTCAGCTACGAAGTCTCGCGTTCGCTGGCTTCGTGCGAGGGCGCTCTGCTGGTGGTGGACGCTTCGCAGGGAGTCGAGGCCCAGACCCTTGCCAACGCCTACCTGGCTATCAACCATGGGCTCGAGATCATTCCGGTTATTAACAAAATCGATCTGCCCAGCGCCGACATCCGCCGCACGCAGGAGATGATCGAGCAGACTGTCGGTCTCGATGCCACCGACGCGATTCCTGTCTCGGCGAAGACCGGCCAGGGTGTTCCCGACATCCTTGAAGCCATTGTCAACCGCCTGCCTCCGCCGAAAGGCGACCCCGAAGCCCCGCTCCAGGCGCTCATCTTCGACTCTTGGTTCGACTCCTACCGCGGCGTCATCGTGCTGGCCCGCATCGTGAACGGGCGGATGCACAAGGGGATGAAGATTCGCCTGATGTGGAACGGCAAGGTCTTCGACGTCGAATCCATGGGTGTGCTCACTCCCAAGCCAGTCGAGATCGAAGAGCTCTCGGCCGGCGAAGTCGGCTTCTTCGTCGCCACCATCAAGAACGTCTCCGACACCCGCGTTGGGGACACGATCACCGAAGACGCACGGCCCGCGGCCCACGCCCTGCCTGGCTTTGAAGAAATCAAGCCGATGGTCTTCGCTGGGATTTATACGGTCGATTCACACGAGCACACGCTGCTTCGCGACGCCCTCGAGAAGCTCAAGCTCAACGACTCCTCCTTCTTCTTCGAGCCCGAAAGCTCGGTCGCCCTCGGTTTCGGCTTCAGGTGCGGCTTCCTCGGTCTCTTACATATGGAGATCATCCAGGAGCGGCTCGAGCGCGAGTTCGACCTTGATCTCATCACCACAGCGCCCAGCGTCCGCTACAAGATTCACCTCACCGACGGCAAGGTCATCGAAGTCGACAATCCTTCGCGCTGGCCCGATCCGAGCGACATCGAGAAGGTCGAGGAGCCGATGATTACGGCGACCATCCTGACGAATGAGGAATATGTCGGCGGGATTCTGAAGCTGGTCGAAGAAAAGCGCGGGAGGCAGAAGAACTTCGAGTACGTCTCCTCGACCAGGGTGATGCTGACCTACGAGTTGCCGCTCAACGAGATTGTGCTGGATTTTTACGACCGGCTCAAAAGTGTCAGTCGCGGTTACGCATCGCTCGACTATCACCTTTCCGGAACATGGGAATCGCCGATGGTCAAGATGGACATCCTGGTTTCGGGAGAGGCGGTCGACGCGCTCTCGATCATCGTTCACCGCGACTTTGCTTATGAGAGGGGCCGAGCGCTGGTTTCGAAGATGCGCGAGCTCATTCCCCGACAGCAATTCGAAGTGGCGATCCAGGCGGCGATCGGCGCCAAGGTCATTGCCCGCGAAACGGTCTCCGCGCTCCGCAAGAACGTCATAGCCAAATGCTACGGCGGCGATATTTCGCGTAAGCGCAAGCTCCTCGAAAAACAAAAAGAGGGCAAGAAGCGCATGAAGAGGATCGGTAAAGTGGACATTCCTCAGGAAGCGTTTCTGGCCGTTCTCAAGGTGGGTGAAGACAGCAGCGGTCGCTAAAGCCGATCGATCAGGCGTTGAACCCCGGGTGGGTTCACGTGGGCTGATTGGGCAGCGACAGGTCTAGCGCGCCAGTGAGTTCCGCCACACGGGCTACATGATGCCGGGAGCACCACTGTTCGAGTTCCTGGGCGATGCGCTGGGTGGCGCGCGGGTCGGCATAGCTGGCGGTGCCGATCTGGACGGCGGTGGCGCCGGCGAGCAGAAATTCGACAGCGTCCTCGGGGGTGGTGATGCCGCCGAGTCCGATGATGGGGATGGTGACGGCTTTGGCGG
>CAZSWI010000487.1:0-2099 GCA_964610635.1 uncultured Acidobacterium sp. | reverse complement strand
AGCGTATATGTGTGGCCGTTACTATCGCCGATCGGATAAGCAGCGGATTGCGGAGGCGTTCCGCGTGGGCGTGCCGCCGTCGTTTGAGATCCTGCCTGACTATAACGTGGCTCCTTCCAGCATGCAGCCGGTGGTGGTGCAGGATCGCGACAGCGGCGAGCGCGCGCTGCGCATGATGCGATGGGGGCTGATCCCGTACTGGTGTGAGGATCCGAAGAAGCTGGGAGTGAGCACGATCAATGCCAAGGCGGAGAGCCTGATGCAGAAACCGATCTGGCGCGAACCGTTTACGCGGCGCCGGTGTTTGGTGCCTGCGGACGGGTTTTACGAGTGGCAGAAATTCGATGCGAAGACGAAACAGCCGTGGGCGTTTGCGCTGAGGAGTGGCGAGCCGTTTGCGTTTGCGGGGTTATGGGAGCGCTGGAAGGGTGCGGACCAGAAGAGCGAGTTGGAGACGTACTCGATTATTACAACTGAAGCAAACGAGCTGACCTCTGCGATGCACGACCGGATGCCGGTGATTTTGGCGCCTCGCGATTACGAGAGGTGGCTTCGCAGCGACGATGCGGGGCGGCCACCGGTGGACCTGCTGCGGCCTTATGAGTCAGAGCTGATGAGAGCGTGGCGGGTGGACGCTGCGGTGGGCAACGTGAAGAACAATTCGCCGGAGTTGCTGGAGCCGGTCGCGGCGCAGACCCTGTTCTGACGTTTCTTACCACAGAGGACACTGAGAGCACAGAGGAATGATGGCGATTGCCAACCGGGCCACAGCCAGGCCGGGTGGGGCATTCTGAATGCTATTGCTGTTTGTGGCGCTCCTCCTCAAGTCCGGCTGTAATCATGGGAAGTCCGGTGGCGGGCCAGTGGCCCGGCTGGGCGTCTATGTTTGGAGCCAGCGCGCAATCCGTATTCGTGACCGGAGTTACGTCGACGTTCCAGCCGTCGAGAACAACAAGGGGCGTGTCTCCTTTGAGGTCGGCGAGCGCGGCGTCGATGGTGATGGTACGGGCTTCGCCGGGCGCGAGGGAAATGTAGTTATCCGAGTAGAAGACGGGAAGGACGCGATCGCCGGAGGTTTTTCGGCGGAGCTGGAGGTGGGTCATGAGGGCGATGGCTTTGCCGGGATTGGTCAGGGTGACGGCGAGCCCGAGTCGGGCACTGGAGTCGCCTGCATTGGAGTCTGAGGGGGCGTCGTGGCGGGCGATGGTGGCGCGGAGCGTGACGGTGGGAAGCATGTTGAGCGGAGTCAGGTCGTTAGGCTGCTCGGGGTTGGGCTCCCAGTACAGGTTGCGGGAGAGGATCTGGCTTTGAGAATCGCGGAGTTCGAGTCTTGCGAAGTAGATGGGTGAGAGGTTGTCGGGCAGGGGAATGGGGCCGAGGTCGATGGCGGTGTCGGCTGGTCCGTTGACGGGAATGTCCTGTTCGAGAGCGGGGTGGCCGCCTCCGTAGAGGGTGTAGACGGTGACATGGGCATTGTCGCCGGAGACGGGGGTGGGAAGATTGTTGATGACGCGGAGGTGGAAGTCGTCCTCATCCATCTGGATGTGGAGCTGCTCGGAGGCCGATTTGACGGCGAAGAGCGAGGCGTTAGGCTCGAGGTCGTAGTGGTAGAGCTGCCAGACGAAGCTGGGCTGGGCGGGATTGCTCATCCAGGTGATGACGCCGGTGGCGGGGGCAAAGAGGAGTTTGTTGCGTCCCTCGTACATGGCGCGGTAGGCCTCGAAGTTCATCATCTGCGCTTTGCGGGCGAAGTCGGCCAGGTTGGCGATGCGGCCGTAGCGCCCGGCGAGGACGTAGGGGTAAGTATCGCCGTGCTGCGCGCCTTTGGCGAAGTCGTGTGCGGCCCAGTCGTCGTCGATCACCTCCCAGTCTTTCTTGGGCATCATGCCCTGGATGGATTCGAGCGTGGGCACGGACATGCTGCCGATTTCGGTTTTGAACGGCGCGTCGAAGACGTAGTAGGCGCGGGGTTCACGCCAGTAGTAGGGTCCTCCGGAGTGGACGCCTCTGCCGGATGTGGAACTGGGCTGGTAGAGCCGGGCGGGATCGAGGTCGGGAATCATCTTGCGGAGTGCGGCGTCGATCTCGGGAGGCGGGAA
>CAZSWI010000486.1:0-2103 GCA_964610635.1 uncultured Acidobacterium sp. | reverse complement strand
ACTACAGCTACGTTGCGGATCTCACTTCCCTGGTACGTTTTCATGGTCTTCTCCTATAAATTGAAAGCTCTTTCCTGGAATTTGCGGGGATTGAACGCGAGAAGAGCAACCGCAGGTCCTTCGACTCGCTGCGCTCGCTCAGGATGACAGTGTGATGGGGGATTGAACGCGGGAGGCACAGGGAACTCTCGGAGACGTCCTGAAGGGCGTCCAGGTGGCCGGATTGGAGGGCCACAGGTCCCGGTCTGCCGTCTACCTCATCCATAAGGTTTGGGCCGGCGCCGGCAGTTGAACGGGAGATGAATCCGCCAGGCGTCTTTCACTAAGAAAGAGGGATGCTATCACAGCCGATGTGTGAACGTCCTGTGACTGGAGGCACAAACAGGGACTGGGGGACCAGGGACTGAGCGACTTGAAGGGAAACGGGGGCGTTCGCCCGAACCCGGGTTCAGGGTGCTTCTACCAGCGCAGGAGGGGCAGAAGACTGGAGTAGTCGTCGGTCCAGAGGCGAAGTTTGGGGCTCTCCACGGCTTGACGGGCGTGGCCGGCCACTTCAGGCTGCGCGAAGAAGCCGGGGTTGTCGGTGAGCAACATCCACGAAGCGCTGAACTCGCCGCGGGGCTCGTTCGGAGGGGTCGATACGCGCCGCGCCTGCATTCCTGCCGATTGGGCGAGCAGCGCCACGGCGGGCTCCAGTTCCACGTGCTGGTTGGAGATGTGGAAGGCCAGGATCCCGCCTGGAACGAGATGCCGCTTGTAAAGTGCGACGGCCTCGGCGGTCAGCAGATGCAGGGGAATCGCGTCGCCGGAGAATGCGTCGACAATCAGCACGTCGAAGTGCTGCGGGGCCTCGCCTGCGAGAGAAGAGCGGGCGTCGCCGTCAACGATCTGGACCTGGGCGGCCGATTCACGGATGTAGGTAAAGAGGTTTCTGGCGATCGGCTCAACGGCGGGGTTGATCTCATAGAAGCGAATGCGGTCGCCGGGCTGGCCGTAGGCGGCGATGGTTCCCACGCCCAGTCCGACAACACCGATGTTGCGCGGGCGGCCCTGGCAGCAAAAGCGCAAGGCGAGGCCTACGCCGGAGTCCTCGGCGTAGTAACTGGTGGGTGTCTTTCGCAGCGCCGGGGAGAAGATCTGCATGCCGTGCTGGATGGTTCCGTTGGTCAGGATGCGCGATACAGCGCCCGGAAACCCGAGGGATTGGCGGACACGCAGGCTGCCATAAAAATTGCGGATGGCCAGTGGCGTTTCGCGACCGTATCCCACGTGAAGCATGATGACCAGCGCGAGCAGCAAGACGCTGGCGGTGGACCACAAGAGCCGCTGACCCCAGTTGTCCTCCCAGGTGACGGCGAGCGCCAGCAGGGCGGTGACAAAGAACGTGAGCGCCAGATCGTAGTTGAAGCTGAAGATCATGGGGCAGGCGATGCCAATGAGGAACGAACCGAGCGCGCCGCCGGCGGCAAACAGCAGATAGAAAAGCGTGGATTCCGAGGTGCGCCGGGGGCGGAGCGCGTATGCCTCGTTGTGGCAGAAAAGGCCCGCCAGAAAGACCTCGATCAGAAAGAAGGTGATCGAGATGCTCATCGGCACGGACATGTCCGCCTTTGAAAGCATGTAGCCGAGCGCTGCGAGCATGACAACCAGGAAACGCGCCACAATCGCGCGGGGGAAAAACCTGGAACACTGAAAGGCCAGGATCAGCGTGATCAGGTAGACGCCGAGAGGGAGAATCCAGAGCAGCGGGATGGCGGCGATGTTGGCGGTCAGGTAGCTGGTGACGGCGCTCAGTTGCATGGCCGCGCCCATGGGCAGCAGCACCCATAGCAGCTTATGGCGCAACGGCGCTGGAGCGAGGCCGGACTCGTCCGGTTGGGGCGCTTGCGTGGGGCTCAGGGTTGCCGCGCGGGTGCGCCACGCCAGCAGAGCCGTCACGGCGGCAAACACCGCAAAGCCGCAACTCCACAGGAGCCGCTGCGCGTGAAGCGTGAAATAGGGCTCGATGAGCGTGGGATAGAGCGCCAGCGCCAGCAAAGATGCCAGGTTGGAGAGAGCGAATAGGCGATAAGGGATGCCGCTGGTTTCGACGCGGGCCAGCCA
>CAZSWI010000485.1:0-2108 GCA_964610635.1 uncultured Acidobacterium sp. | reverse complement strand
GGTTCCAGGACCTGTTCAACTACGACTTCCGGCGCACCGAGCAGTGCATCATTCCTTACGCGACGCAGGAAGGCGAGATCAGCTTCTGCGCGTACAACACGGGCGTCGGCTGGCGGAACATCATCGAGAAGATGCACATGACGGCCACGCTCACAAAATGGTACGACGAGCACGGGCGGCATGAGATCTTCGCCGGCGGTAAAAAAGTCGGCATGGACCAGGCACAGCACACGCTGGTTCTGAACCAGGAACACGTCACCGCCGCAGCCAACGACACCTTCGAGAAGAGCGGCATCGCCAAAAATGCGCGCGAAGAGAAGCTGCGCGCACGCGAGGCGAAGCTGAAGCAGGACGCCGAGAATGCGCGGATGGCCAGGCTCTACCGCGAGCAGATCCTCGGCGAAAAGCCGGTTGAGGGTCTGGTCTCGATCGACTCCATCGCGCCTGCTCCGAAGCCTGCGACAACCACAGCCCGGACCGAAGAGACGGTCATGGGCGACTAGGCTCAGAGCACAGTCGAACTGCTGGGATCGAAAAAAAAAGGCCACTCGGAAACGGGTGGCCTTCGTGTTTCAGCCGGACTGCGACTCCGCTTTCAGCACGATCGGCAGCATCAGCCGCGCTCTTGCGCGCATCGCGGGTTCGCTGCTGTGACGCGCTTCTTCGAGCATGGCCATGGCCTCGCCGCGCAACTCCGGTTCGTTCGCCGCGAGGATGGCGAAAGCTTCGAGGGCCATGGCGCGGACGGCGATGCGGTCTTCGGCGAGCCGGGCGCGAACCAGCGGCAGCAGGCGAAGTCGCCGCGGGCGCGTGGTGGTGTTGAGCGCCGCGGCTACGATGACGTAGCCGCGGGCTTGCCATTCTTCGATCGGCAAATCAGCGGCGACTTCGGCGAGGACGTCGCCGTACGCGCCGAGAATACCGGGCTCTCGGCGGCTGACGAGGCGGGCCAGTTCGGCTGCGCAGCGATGGTCCAGGGGATCGCCCGAGCAGAGCTCCCCGATCAACTCGCGGATCGCGGTTTTGCGCGCCTGGGAGTTTCGACATTGCCTGAAGAAGTCTTTTGCGGCCGCGGCAGCGTCGGTCGAGTTCCAGGTTCGCGGTCGGACCTTGGCCTTCTTCATCGCCATGAGTATAGGCGAGCGCGTTCTACAATGAATCGACTGACATGAACCACTTTGCACGCGCTTTTGCTCCGGCTTTTTTCCTTTCTGTTGCGCTGGCTGCGGCGGCCAACGCTCAGTTTTCGAATCCTGAGTCGCCGACTACGGCGGTGAAGAACGCGGCGCCGCTGCATCCGCCGGCAGGAGCGCGGGTCGCGATTGTGGAGTTCGAGGACCTCGAGTGTCCGGATTGCGCGCGGGCCAATCCGGTGATCAAGGAAGCGACTGAGAAGTACCATATTCCGTGGGTGCGGCACGATTTTCCGCTGCCGTTTCACACCTGGAGCTTTGAAGCGGCGGTCGATGCGCGCTGGTTTGACTCTAAGTCCGACACGAAGTCGAAGAAACTGGGAGACCAGTTCCGCGATGCGACGTTTGCGGCGCAGCCGACGATTCATTCACAAGAGGATCTCCAGGCGTTTGCGCAGAAATTTGCAGCGGATCGCAAGCTTTCGTTTCCGTTTGCCGTCGATCCGCAGGGACATTTGGCGCAGCTGGTGAAGGCCGATTCCGATCTCGGACAGAGCGTGGGGGTCCAGCACACGCCGACCATCTGGGTTGTAACGAACCGCACGAGCGGAGCGCCGTTTGTCGAGGTTGTGGACCGGTCGCGCCTGTTCACGCTGATCGAAGAGGCGCAGGCGGAAACGGATCCGAAGAGGCGTTGAGTTTGATTTTTGTGCCTGGGTACCCCGGCTGCCGCCGGAGAGCAAGGCATATTGCCATGAATTCCACAGTTCCAACCCCGAAGCTCCACCCCTAAAAACAAACGCCGGGTGCCCCATCCTGACGCAGAGGCGGCCAGCAACGCGATCCATCCATTGAACCCATCGAACTCTCCGTGCAGCGGGCTTTGTCCGATGGCGCGGACTTGCAAGCCGCTTTGACATCGGGTGCAAGTGTAGCGCACCAGAAAGGGTTCGGGGTTTTCTACAATCGATGCAG
>CAZSWI010000484.1:0-2109 GCA_964610635.1 uncultured Acidobacterium sp. | reverse complement strand
CCACCGCCAAAGCCCCCGAAGCCGCGCCCTCCGCCCGCCTGTTGGCCCTGGGCTCCCGGCGGTGGCGGCGCCGCATTGCCGCCCGGCGGATCCACCTGTGCCGATCCGCCGCCCGAAAGGACGCCCACATCGGCATGCGATCCGATCACCGCGATCGACTTCACCGACGCGCTCAGGGGCAACTGGTTCCCGGAGTTCTTCAGCAGCACGATGGGTATCTTCTCAATAAGCTGGGGCGGTCAGGTGGGTTTCCACGAAACACCGAGATCTAGGGTTTGGGCCCGTTGTTTGATCAGGTCCGCCAGGGAGGGCATCTGCCGGGCACCGCTTACCCGGTCGCGAATGTATTGAAAGAAGTTCACTCCCAGCTTTCTGGCTGTGCTCAGCAGCGTTTCCATCGCGTCCCAGGTCCGGGCGCCGGCCAGTGAGCGCGGACCATAGCTCACCACTCTCTTCCTGACTCGTGTCCGCGCATCCAACTCCGCCGGGTTGTTGTGCAGGGGGATCTCGGGATGGTCCAGCACCATCAGCAGGTACGTCTTGTCGGCCTTAGTCCGGGCGATCCGCTGGTCCAACTCGTCGTAACCCGTCACCGTGGAAAACAGTTCGTCGAACTCTTCTCGCAACTGCGCCGCCCGCTCCGGCGCGGGATCCTGCCGGTACACGAGCAGTTGTTTGTAGAAATCCCAGTAGCCCTTGCGAAAGGATTCCAGCCATTCACGATGCTGCGGCACACACGGCGTCATGCTCTGATAATGGCGACCGGCATGAATCCAGCATAAGGCCAGTTCGTCGGTCACCAGCTTGAACTGTTTGGCATCGTCACATACTAAAAGGCGCACGTGCCCGCTCTCGGCGTGATACGCCGCCAGGGCCGCCGCCTCCATGATCCGGCGCCGCGTCCCCTCGCTCAGATCCGGAATCTGTTCCGCCAGCCTTCGCTGCAACTCCTCCTCGCTCCAGTCCTGATGGAACGGCAACTGACCCAGTTGCTCTCCAACCCGCTTCGACACGCCAAACCGGCGCACCAGATCCAAAGCTTCTTCATTGATGCGGAACACCCGCTGGCGCCCGTTGCGCAGCACGTCAATGATGGTCAGCCGGTCTTTGTGCGCGGTGGTGAAATAAGCCCCGTACAACGGATTGCACAGGATCTGGCAGTGGTGGTTTTCGCCGTCCACTCGAGTGCCGGTGTCATCCATGTGCTGCCACGGGCTGCTGGCCAGGCCGGCTTCCACAATGGCCTGCTTTTCCTCCTGTATGCCGGGGTATGCGCCCGTCAGCCACGCCGATATCTGGCCGCTGGAAATCGCGATGCCGAAGTTGTCCAGCAGATCCGCGATCTTTGGCTCCGTCATATTGCACAAATGAGAGAACAGCAGGCACAGGCTCTTCAGATGAGGACCGAATTCGCCGCGGTAGCCGGCGGGCAGCGGCGCCAGATAGGTTTGGCCCGTGGAGGGAGCGTAATACTTCTCCTTACGAAACTTTACATTGTCGGTAGCGATGCGCAGTTCCTGCACCACCACATCTTCGTAGCCCTTGAACTGCGCATCCGGGGGAAGGGAGGTCCGATCCAGTTTCAGCACTTCTTCCCGGTCGATCCGAACCCGCTCCAGTTTGCCGCGCCTGGTGCGCGGTTTGGTTTCCGCCCGCTCCTTTTCCGACGACTGTGACTTCGCTCCGGCAGTGTCTTTGGGCTGGTCGGGTTTGCCGCCTCCGCCTTTGCGGCGGTGCAGTTGCTCCCGCAGGTACAGGTTCTCGGCCTGAGCCTTGCGCAAGTCCGCCGTCAGCGATTCGATCAGATTCAGCAACAGGCGAATGCATTCGCGGGCACGCTCATCCGGAATGCCGGCGAAATCGACATTACGAAGAATCTGATCAACCGGGCTGATTCCGGATTGGCCGCTCATCCAGTTCAGCGTAAAACAACCGGGGCGATTTGTCCAGAGAAATCGAACAGGAACAATCAACCATGTTCCAGGCGCGGAAGCGACGAAACGGCGGCGCACTTCCGTCCGCCATCGACGATCCCCGAATCATTGAGAAGATACATATCTTCCGCCGTCAGATCGTGGATTTGCCGGAAATAATCGTGCCTGTGGTGAC
>CAZSWI010000483.1:0-2113 GCA_964610635.1 uncultured Acidobacterium sp. | reverse complement strand
TTGGTAATTTCGCGGGCAGCTTCGATGCCGTCGCGATCCTGGACCAGGGTGAGGAGACCGTTGTCGGGGACGACGAAGAACTGGCCGACTTTGGATTTAGCGATGATGGGTTTGCGGGTGGAGCCGACGCCGGGGTCGACAACGCCGACGAAGACGGCGTCCCTGGCGAAATAAGGCGCTGAACCGGCGAGGAAACGCGCGCCTTCGGCGATGTTATAGGGCGTGACCTGGTGAGTGATGTCGATCACCTTCACGCCCGGCGCGACGCCCTCCATGACGGCTTTGCAGATGCCGATGGCGTCGTCTTTAACGTCGAAGTCGGAAAGGAAGCCGATAACTTTGATGGGTTGGGGGGCGGGGGCGGGTGCGGATTGGCAGGCGGTGAGGCTGAGGGCGAGAAGGGCTGCGATGAAAGAGAAGGATGGGCGGCGACGTTGAAGCATGGTCCAGGATACCGCGAATGGGCGCGAGAACGGCCTGAATTGGCGGAGAAAAAACGGATCGAATGGGTGAGTTGCGGCGGCCCGTCTGCGTTATACTCAGTCACCGCCCGGTCACCCTGGTCAAGCAGAAGCAGCACGGTTCGAGATGCGTCACCAAGGGAGAGTTCGTCGCTGGGGTCCTGTTGCTCTGATGAGCTTGATGGTGGTGTGTGCGTTTGCGGGCTGTCGATCGGTAACGCCTTCAGCGACTAACCCCCGGCCGACTCCGACGGCGACGGTTGTCGTTACTCCTGCGAAGATTGCCAAGGGCGAGAAGGCCATTCTGGGATGGCGGACGGCGAACGCGACGAGCGTGTCGATTGCGGGAATTGGCGAGGTTGCGTCTTCCGGTAGCCGAGAAATCGAACCGGCGGCTACGACGAACTATATTCTGACTGCGTTGGGTGGTGGAGGCTCGACCAATGCCACAGCGACGTTGGAAGTGGCAGCGGCTATCGCGCCACCAGCGCCGCCTCCGGTTTCGGCCACCGCGCCACCGGCGCCTATTGTTACGACCGCGCCACGACTGCGTGGTTTGCCCGTGCATCCGCCGAATCGCGGTCTGCCCGCGGTTCGTGTCTATTCTTCGCCGGTGGGAGGGACGGACGGAGGAGCCGTGACGCCGGCGCACCAGGGTGGTAATCCGGCAACGCCGCCCGCCGCGCCAAGCCAGCCGCCGCAAGCCGCAGCGCCTGCGCCGGAGACGGGAACGATCACGAACGATACGCCGCCGGTGATGACGGTGCAGGTTCCAGTAACGGTGGACGTGGCGGTACAGCGGCCGGGCGCCAACGGGGAGACGTCACCTCCAGGCGCTGCCCAGGCGCAGAACCTGGGGCTCAACGGCAACGAACCCCTGAGCAGCCAGACTTTGCCGGTGTCTGACGAGATGGTGATTACGCTGCGGTCCGAGGAGACGGATGCTTTTACGGTCACCCCACCGGATACAGATATCAAGGGGGCGGTCAGGGGTCTGGAGCCGGGCGATCACGCAGAGTGGCACTGGACTGTCACGCCCAACGCGTCTGGAAAGAAGCACCTGTTGCTGCACTCGATGTTTATCGCGCACATGCCGGATGGCTCAAACGCGCCCACCGATCAGGGGACGTTTGAAACGACGATTACGGTGCAGGTGCTGCCCTGGTACAACAGAGCCGGAGGTTTTTTAGTTTCCGCTCTGGAAGCCCACTGGGCCGGCCTTCTCGGCTGGCTGGTGCCTGCGAGCGCCGGTTCCGCCATCTGGCAGTGGTGGAGGACGAGGCGGAAGCGTCGCGGGCGGACGGGCCCCGCTGTTTCGCCCGGAAGCGATTAGCGGGCCAGAGCAAAGGCGACGATGGTGTTGCCGGAGAGCCTGACGGCTTGTTCGGCTTCCTGGATGAGGGAGGGTTCGAGCGCGGTGGTTGGGTCGAGATGGACTTCGCAGGCGGCGATTTCTTCGCTGCCGGCGCCGTGGAAGCAGAGTTCGCAGACTCCGAGGGCGGGACTGTCGGAATCCCGGCCGGAAGCATCCGTTCGCAGAGGCGGTCCGAAGGTGCGGCAGGTGATGGGCCGAGCGGCGTAGAGGTCGCAGAGTCCGGTGGCGGGATCGAGGGCGGGGCAGGGTTCTTGATTGGCGAAGTTCTCGAAGTCGT
>CAZSWI010000482.1:0-2114 GCA_964610635.1 uncultured Acidobacterium sp. | reverse complement strand
GTATCCTCGCAAAAGCGCGGGGCCAGGCTCGAGTTCCGCCCTCGCCTGGTACAACCGCTGAGCACTCCCCGCGTTCGCCGTATTGCCGCCGATCCGTCATGATCCGCCGGGATCTGTCTCGCATCCGGGCGGGAATCTTTGGATTCCTCGGCGCGTATGCACATCTGTAACCGCGCACGAACAGAACCCAGGCGGCCGGAGGAGGACGGCATGCTCGACCAGGCGCAACTCAACCGCATCCAGGACCCTGAAGTGCGCCAACTCGTTCTCGCACTTGCCAACCTCCTGGAGCAAGCGCTTGCCGACATCGACGCATTGCGCGCCGAAAACCAGCGGCTCAAGGACGAGATCAACCGCCTCAAAGGCGAACAGGGCAGACCCACCGTCAAGCCCAACAAGCCGCCGGTCCAGAACACCACCGACCACTCCTCCGAACAGCACCGCAAGAAACTCGGGCGGGCTCCCAAGCGCCATAAGAACGACACTCTGGTCCTCGACCGCACCGAGACCCTCGACCTCGACCGGGAAACTCTGCCGCCCGACGCCGAGTTCAAGGGCTACGAGGAAGTGCTCGTCCAGAACCTGGTCCTCAAGACCGACAACGTCCGCTTCCGGCGCGCCAAGTTCTACTCCCCCTCGACGGGCAAGACCTACCTCGCACCGCTGCCCCCCGGCTATGAGGGCGCCTTCGGACCGGACCTTAAGGCGCTGACCCTGACACTGCACCACCTGGGCAATGTCAGCCAACCAGCTCTGCATGCCATCCTGACCCACGCCGGCATCGAGGTCTCCACAGGCTGGATCGGCCAGTTCCTGATCGCCGGGCAGGAGCGCTTTCACGAAGAGAAGACCGCCATCGGTCAGGCGGGCCTGGAAAGCAGCCCCCACCAGCAGACCGACGACACCCTCACTCGCGTCAACGGCACCAACCAGCACGGCCATGTGCTCTGCAATCCGCTCTATACGGCCTACACCACACTCCCGAAGAAAGACAAGCGGGCGGTGCTGACCGTGTTGCACAACGGTCAGCCCGTGCCTCTGCGGCTCACGCCCGAGGTTTTGGCCTCGGAAGCGGTGACGGGCCTGCCGCGCAAGTGCCAGGGCGTGCTTTCGGCCTGGCCCGTGGATGTGCCAATGGACGAAGCGACGGTCTCGGAGCGGCTGGACGCCGAGATGCCCTCTCTCTCCGCCAAGGGCCGCAAGGGCTTGCTCGACGCCATGGCCCTTGCCGGCTACCACGCCCAGACCACGGTGCCACCCGTGCGCCTGCTGGTGTGCGACGATGCGCCTCAATTCCGAGGTCTGACCGAGGAACTGGCGCTCTGCTGGGTGCATGACGGACGCCACTACCAGAAGCTGGTGCCGCACCTGCCGTTGCACCGGGAGATCCTGGAAGCCTTCCAGAAAAGGTATTGGGACTACTACGACCGGCTGCTGGCCTACCGGGAGCATCCTACCCCCGAAGAGCGGACCCGATTGTGGGAGGACTTCGACGCGCTGTTTGTCCCGGAGACGGGTTACGCGCACCTGGACTACCGGATCCAGCAGACGGCGGCCAACAAAGACAACCTCCTGAAGGTCCTGGCTCACCCGGAGATCCCGCTGCACAACAACGCCTCGGAATTGGCGGTGCGGCGCCGTGTGCGTAAGCGTGACGTCAGCTTCGGTCCGCGGGGCCCGGCGGGTGTAGCGGCCTGGGACACCTTCCAGACGATCGCGGCAACGGCGCAGAAGCTGGGCGTGAGTTTCATCGCCTACGTGGCCGACCGCGTCAGCGGTCGCAACGAGATGCCTTCGTTAGCCTCCTTGATCACCGAACGTGCTCGTGAGATGGACCTCGGTGCTTCCTGGGCGTAACCCTTCCCCTGGATTACTGCGAGGATACGGCAAATCGCTGTGGTCGGTGGTCGTAACAGACGAGGCGCAGGAGTACAAGACGCCGAACGCCAGGATCTCGCACGCGATAAAGGCAATCCGGCCGCCCCTGCAGATCGCCTGCACGGGGACCCCGGTGGAGAACCGGTTGCTCGACCTTTGGAATATCTTCGACGCCGTACAGCCGGGCCTGCTGGGCGCGGCCCGGGATTTCACGTCGCGGTACGAGCGTCCCGGCA
>CAZSWI010000481.1:0-2128 GCA_964610635.1 uncultured Acidobacterium sp. | reverse complement strand
CAGGAGCCGGCGCAGATTCCTGCATGGTACGTGCGGGGAGCCAGCGCTCCAGGAGTTCACGGAAAAAATAAGCACACCCTCACTGCTCAAAATCGGGCCGATCTGCGGGAAAAGGCGATTATATCAGCGCGATTCGTGCGCTGGGCGGGGCAGTTGGCGGGTTGAAAGAGGATCGGGGCACACGGGGAAGAGCCTGAATTCGGCAGAGGCATCGACAGCAGCAACTTTCCATCCTCCCGCGGTACGCAGCGTTTAGGCGAGCAACATTTTGCCGGGAGAGAGTTGGCATTCAGTTTATCGAAGATCGGGCTGAATGGGCGTGACGGGATTTGGGAGTCGCCGGCGGGTACCAGGGCGAGTCAGGACGATTTGCGGACATCGACAAGCGTTGAGTAAAAGACTGGACCGCCGCCCAGATCGTTGAGGCGCTGTGAGGTAAGCAGGTTGACGTTGTGGCCGCCGATGGAGAACTTGTTCCAGTTGAGGCGTGCGGCGACAACACCGGGACGAACGCTGCCGTTGACGTGGGCGCGGAGGGCCAGACTGCCGCGGTCGTTGAAGACTTCAATAGTGTCACCATCGACGATGTTGCGCGTGGCCGCGTCGTCGGCGTGAATCTCAAGGACGCCGTTGAAGGCGGATTCCATAGCCCGATGTCCGGGCAAATTGGAGAAGGTGGAGTTCATGTAGTTGTCGGCTTTGCGAGGCAGGAACTCGAGGGGATAGCGTGCGCGCTCGGAGGTGTGTCGCGATTCGGGAGCAGGACGAAAGGCTGGGAGCGGGTCGACGCCCTGGGCCTCCAGCGCGGCCGAATAAAACTCGACTCGGCCGCTGGGCGTGGCGAAGGGGCCTTCTGCGAAGGGAAGAAAGGGTTGGTTGCTTTGTTCTTCTTCGAAGCGCAGGCGCTGGGCGCCGCCGGCTGCCTGGAGGGTTTGAGCGGTGATACCTGCTAGCCAGGGATGCTGCTTGTCGGGTTCGTTGGAGCGCAGCGCCTGGGCGATGAGATCGTCGGGCGTGTCGCGGAAACACGGCTCGGTGAATCCCATGCGCTGGGCGAGCTGGGAGAAGAGCCAGACGTTGGAGCGGGCTTCGCCGAGGGGCTCGATGGCCTGCTCGGAAAGCTGGACGTAGTAGTGGCCGTAGGCTCCCTGGATGTCTTTTTGCTCGAAGAAGGTGGTTGCGGGGAGGAGGATGTCAGCGTAGTCGGCGGTGTCGGTGAAGAACTGCTCGTGGACGACGGTGAAGAGGTCGGGGCGCGAGAGGCCACGGAGGACTGCGCTTTGGTCGGGGGCGATGGCTGCAGGGTTGGAGTTGTAGACGAAGAGGGCGTGGACCGGTGGGCGGTTTACAGGGTCGGGGCCGAGGGCGGGACTGTCCGGTTCGGTGAGTGCCTGGCCGAGGACCGACATGTTGACGATACGGGCTTCACGGCCGAGCGGGCTGGCTTGCGCCAGGTCAGGGCGTTCGAGGGCCGCCTTATCCCACTTAAAGGCGCCGCTGGTGGAGAGCTGGAGGCCGCCGCCGTAATGCTTCCATGCGCCGGTGAGCGCGGGGAGCATGCAGATGGCGCGGGCGGCCGCGCCGCCGTTGTCGCTGCGCTGCACGCCGTAGTTGAGGCGGATGACGGCGGGGGTAGTGGTGGCGTAGTCGCGGGCGAGACGCTCAATGTCAGGGACAGAGATGCCTGTGACCGCGGAGACGCAGCCGGGAGTGTATTCGGCGATGCGCTCGCGGAGCTGATCGAAGCCGCAGGTCCAGCGGGCGACGTAGTCGTGGTCGTAAAGGCCGTCGCGCACGATGATGTGCATGAGGCCGAGGGCAAGGGCGGAGTCGGTTCCGGGATTGATGGGGATGTGCCAGTCTGCAGCACGGGCGGTGCGGGTGGCGTAGGGATCGATGACGATAAGCTTCGCGCCGTTGCGGCGGGCTTCTTCGACAAAAGGCCATAGGTGGATATTGTTGCCGTGGATGTTGGCGGCCCAGGCGATGATGAGGCGCGCCTTCGCGAATGCTTCGGGATCGGTGCCGAGCTTGCGGCCATAGACGGAGATGATGGCCTGGCCGCCGGTTTCGGAGCAGATGGTGCGGTCGAGCTGGGATGCGCCGAGGCGGTGGAAGAAGCGGCGAT
>CAZSWI010000480.1:0-2129 GCA_964610635.1 uncultured Acidobacterium sp. | reverse complement strand
TTGTAGTTTGTCGGAGTAGTCGATGTAGACCGACTTCCAGGTTGTGTAGAAGTCGAGGGCTCCGGTACCTCCTTCGCGGTGGCCGTTGCCGGTTTTCTTGACTCCGCCGAAGGGGAGATGGACTTCGGCTCCGATGGTGGGGGCGTTGACGTAGGTGATGCCGGCTTCGAGGTCGCGGATGGCGCGGAAGGCGCGGTTGACGTCGCGGGTATAGATGGCGGTCGAGAGCCCGTACTGGATGTTGTTGGCGATGGCAATGGCTTCGTCGAAGCTGGCGCATTCGAGGATGCTGACGACCGGGCCGAAGACTTCTTCCTGGGCGATGCGCATGCCGGGTTTGACTTTGGCGAAGACGGTCGGGGCGAAGAAGTGGCCGTTCGCGAAGGCACCTTTGGTGAGAGGCTTTCCGCCGGTTAGCAGCTTTGCGCCTTCCTTCTTTGCGATTTCGCAGTAACGGATGGAGGTTTCGATCTGCTGGCGATTGATCTGCGGGCCCATCTGGACGGTTTCGTCGAGGCCGTCGCCGACGGTGAGGTCTTCGGCGCGATCGACGAGCCCGTTCGTGAACTCCCTCAGAACGTCGCGGTGAACGATGATGCGGCTGGTTGCGGTGCAGCGCTGGCCGGTGGTGCCGAAGGATCCCCAGAGGGCGCCGTCGAGGGCGAGGTCGAGGTTGGCGTCGTCGAGGACGATCATGGCATTTTTGCCGCCCATTTCGAGGGAGCAGGGTTTGAAGTGGCCGGCGGCGGTCTGGCCGACGATGCGGCCGACTTCAGAGGAGCCGGTGAAGGAGACGGCGCGGACGAGGGGGTGCTCGACGAGGGGCGCACCGGCTTCGGGACCAAAGCCGGTGACGATGTTGACGACTCCGGGCGGGAGGCCGGCGTCGATGAGGGCCTGGACAATGTTGATGGTCGAGAGCGGCGTATCTTCGGCTGGCTTGATGACGCAGGTGTTGCCGCAGACGATGGCGGGGAAGAGCTTCCAGGAGGGGATGGCCATGGGGAAGTTCCAGGGGGCGATCATGCCGCAGACGCCGACGGGCATGCGGACGGACATGGCGAACTTGTTCTGGAGCTCGGAGGGGGTGGTTTGGCCGAAGAGGCGGCGGCCTTCGCCGGCCATGTAGAAGGCGGTGTCGATGGCTTCCTGGACGTCGCCGCGGGTTTCGGCGAGGACTTTGCCCATCTCGCGGGTCATTTCCTGGGCGTACTGTTCTTTGCGCTCGAGGAGGATTTGGCCGGTGCGGTAGAGGATTTCGGCGCGTTTGGGAGCGGGAGTGAGGCGCCAGGTTTTCCAGGCTTCGGCTGCGGCTTTGACGGCGGCGTCGATGTCTTCGGCGCCGGAGGCCTGGAACGCGCCGAGGACGTCATCCTGGCGTGCGGGATTGATATTGAGGAAGGTTTTTCCGGTGCGGGAAGGGACCCACCGGCCGGCGATAAGGTTCAGATAAGTTTTGGGGGCCACGCGCAACGTCTCCTGAGGAACCAGAATCAGCATACGACGGAGGTGGTGGGGTGAGCACTAAGGTGCCATTGACTGTAGATTTCCAGACTGCGAAAGTGCCGACAGGATCGCAAAGCCGTACAATAAGTACGAGTTCTCTCAGGAAAAACTACCTCTCTCGATGTCATCGAATGGATTCCAGCCGCGTTCGCGATCGCATAGTCTCCGGTCGCTCTTCAGTGTCTTCTCCAATGACCTGGCCATCGACCTTGGCACTGCGAACACGCTCGTCTTCGCGGCGAACAAGGGCATCGTGGTCAATGAGCCGTCGATCGTAGCGATCAACAAGAACACCGGCGAGGTTGAGGCGGTCGGCAAAGAAGCCAAGGAGATGCTGGGACGTACTCCGGGCAACATCGTAGCCATCAAGCCGATGAAGGATGGGGTGATCGCCGATTTCAAAGTCACGGAGAAGATGCTGAACTACTTCATCCAGAAGGCGCACAACCGGAAGATGCTGGTGCATCCGCGGATCGTGATCGGGGTGCCGTCGGAGATTACGCAGGTGGAGAAACGCGCGGTGGAGGACTCGGCTTATCGCGCGAAGGCCAGCGAAGTATTTCTGGTGGAGCAGGCCATGGTGGCGGCGATTGGCGCGGGTCTGCCGATTACCGAGCCGAGCG
>CAZSWI010000479.1:0-2135 GCA_964610635.1 uncultured Acidobacterium sp. | reverse complement strand
GCGAGGTGATGGAGGGCGGCATCATCTCCGATCTGCTGGAGTCGTTTCCCGTGGACATTCTGGACCGCATTGAGATCATCAAAGGACCGGGATCGGTTCTGTACGGCTCGAATGCCTTTTCGGCGGTGGTCAACCTGATCACGAGGAAGGCGGATGGCACCGAGGTCACGGTCAAAGGAACCGGAGGCGTGGGCGCGGCCATGGACTCATCCGCGAACCTGACTCTCGATCGGGGCCATCTGAACGCGGTGGGCGCCGTGCAGCTGCACCAGCTGCCCGACTGGAACCTGACCTATCTGGTTCCGCCTTCGCAGCAGAATCTTTCCTTTGCGCCGGCAGTGCCGCCGGTTGAGGCCGTGAACCTCAAAGACCGCGGCTTCGGCGCTTACCTTGGCGCCAACTGGAGGGGACTGCGGTTCATGTCTTCCTTCACGGAATGGCAATCCACCGGATTCATCGAGGGCACGGTCAGCGGAACGCGCCTGTCACGCGACTTTGGCAACCTCGGATACGACCGCAAGGTCCGGCCGTACTGGGACACGAGCCTCGACCTTACCTTTACGCGCACAACGTTTAAGGAACCGCCCTTCCCCTACGTCACACGCGATTCCGACGAATCCCTCGCCGAGTGGACCAACCTGTTCACGCTGGGCCCGAAGGACAGGCTTTCGGCCGGCGGATCGCTGAACCGGATCGAAGGCCAGGAATGGTTCACCGCCACCACTCCGATCACTGTCGATGCCCAGGGAAGGCGGCTGGGCGGAGCGTTTTATGCCCAGCTTGACCATCAGCTCCTCGATCAGGTGAAGCTCATTGGCGGCTTCCAGACCAACAGGATCGGCAGCATCCCGCTCCACTTCGATCCACGGGGCGGGGCCGTATGGACGCCGAAATCGTGGGCCAGCGTCAAGGCGCTTTACGGTCAGGCCTTTCGCGCCCCGAGTCTCGACGAGAATCTGCTGAATAATCCGGGCCTCGGCGGCAACCCCAACCTGAAGCCGGAAGAGGTTGCGACCCTCGATCTGGGAATTTACCTCGAAGGCCGGAAGGCGCAGTTCGGAATCGACTACTTCCACAGCAAATTCACCGACAACATCGTCAATCTTCCCGGGCCAACCCGCGCGGTCTATTTCAATCAGGGGCAGCTCACCTTCAACGGGGTCGAGGTGGCGGGCAAGTACTATCTGCGCCGCGAACTGTTCCTCGAGGGCTCGACCCTGTGGCAGACCAATGTGGATGGCCACGGGACCACGAATGTGTCTCCGGTGCCCGATCTCGGGTTCAAGGCGGGCGTCAGCTATGCGGGCGGCCACGGGTTGACTGCCGGGCTCTTCGATGTGTCCGATGGGCCCTTCGCCGGCTACCCGTCGGTGAACCCGCTGCCGGGCTGGCGGAACAATCTCAACGGCAATCTCCGCTATGAGCTTTCCCGCGCCCGTATTTTCGGGGGCGGCATGGCCCTGGTCGTGCACGGCAACGATCTGGCGAACCAGGCGATCTGGCTGCCCAGCGGATTCAGCAGCGTGGACACGGTTCCGGTTCAGCAGGGACGCACGGTCTTTGCCGGCCTCGAATACGCGCTCCCCGGAAAATAGACCGCACGGGGGGCGGGCATTGCCGGCCACGCGGAGGCCGGTGCGCCGCCGCGCATGGGGGAGGCCCTCGCTCGCACACCGTCGCCTCCCGGGGCCTCCCAACGATGGTCCGCCGATGCATCCCGATAAAGCTTCCACGCCACCCGCCGATGGAGGGAGGAGAGCCGATTTTTGCCGCGCTCTGCGCCGGGGGGCTGGCGGACGTTCGGCGGCGGCCCGATCGGAAGCCTCCAATCCAAACCGTAAGGAAGGTCAAGGTCGATGTCGATGATCAATATGAGGAAGCTGCACGCGGCAACCGGCGCGACATTCTTCGTTCTATGGATGGCTCAGGGAGTTGCGCAGCTGGCGCCGGCTCGGTCGTATCTGGCCGGGCCGGCACTCGCTCAACCGGTATCGGCGCCCTCCGCCGACCTGACGTCGATGGATCTGGAAAAGCTGATGGACATCAAGGTGACCACGGCGTCTCTGTTCAGCGACAGGCTCTCCGAGGCCCCCGGCATTATGTCGGTGGTCACCAGCGACGAGCTGCGCCGCTTC
>CAZSWI010000478.1:0-2144 GCA_964610635.1 uncultured Acidobacterium sp. | reverse complement strand
CGCCCAAGTCGAAAGGTTTGGCCAGGTAATCGTCGGCCCCGGCGTTGAGCAACTGAATGATAGAGTCAGATCCGTCTTTGGCCGTAAGAATCAGCACCGGCGTAGGATCCTCGCGGCTGCGCAGGCGGCGAAGCACGCTGAGGCCGTCGAGCTTGGGCAGCATCAGATCGAGAACGATCAGGTCGTAGCAGCGGTTGCGCGCGCAGTCGTCGCCCATCTGGCCGTCTTCAGCCCAATCGACCGCGAAGCCGGGGCCGTCGCGCAAAGCGGCGGCCAGGTTGTCCGCCAGCCGGACTTCGTCTTCCACGAGCAGAACGCGCATCTCGGCCTTGCCTTTCAGGCATGATTATCGATGCGGTTAGATTAAATGAGGCTGAAGCGAGTGGGACAAATTGCTCAACAGGCTATTGCCTGGATATGGCCGTCTGCGGCGTAAGTGAGCAGCTTGCTGTCGCGGGTGATGACGCGGTATCCGTGCAGGCGCGCCGTGGCTGCGATGATCCGGTCGGCGGGATCGGCAGGCGGCTCTCCCGGCAGTGCCGTTGAAGCGATCAGAAGCTGGGGTGTGAGCGCGGCCAGGCGCACTCCGGGCAGGGCGAGGAGGGTTTCAAACCAGACTTCGGGCGACAGGGTCAGGTGCAGGCGGCCTTTCGCGACGAGCGTCCCGATCTCCCAGGCGGTAATGGGAGAGAGATAGACCCCGAGGCTCGCCGTCCTCGCGGCGCGGATTACGGCCCGGCTCGCCGGGGAGATGGGGTCACCGCTCATCAGCCAGATAGCCGAGCAGGTATCCAACAGGACAGGGGTGGACATTTATTGCCCAGCATCCCAGATTTCGCCCGTGGATTCAGTGAGATCGACTCCCGGCTGAACCTTGACGGTGCCGCGCATGGCGCCCCAGAGATCGAAATCGTCCCCGGCATCATCCTGGAGCGGGACGACGGCAGCGACAGGGCGGCTGTGCTTGAGCAGGACGATGCGCCCTGTCTTGCCTCGGGCAACATCGTCAATCAAGCCGAGGCATTGCGCCTTGAAAGCTGTGACACCGATAGCGGCTTCGTTCTTTGGGGGAGTGCTCATGCTGCCTCCGATATGGACCATAATACATGGTCCATATCGAAATGGCAAGGCCGCAGCTTCCGCACTACTCGCTCCGCAAGGTCGTGGCAGGATCGATTCGAGCGATTCTCAGCACCGGGAGGGTTGCCGCCAGCAGCGTGACCGCCGCAAAGATCAGCAGCACACCCACAAGGGTCTCTGGATCGTAGACGCTCACGCCGTAGAGCACGCTGCGCATCCCTCGCAAGCCCGCCAAACACAGAACCAGCCCCACAATAAGCCCAATCCCAGCAGCGCGTACCCCCGGCCCGCCCACCTGAACCATCGCATGTCGAATGTTCGAGCCGAGGGCGATGCGAATGCCTATCTCGCGTGTTCTTTCCACCACCAGGTTCGCCACCAGGGCAAAGATGCCCACCGCGCTCAACAGCAGCGCAAGGCCAGCCATTACTCCCAGCAGCGCCACCTCGATTCTCTGCGTCGCCAGCGTCTTTGCCATCAGGTCGTTCATGCTGTAGAAACCCGAAAACGGCAGGCTCGGTTCCGCACTGGTCAGTGCGCGTTGCATCTGCGCAGTGAGCCCTTCCACCGGCGCCGCGGTGCGCACAATCCAGCTTGGCTGAAACCAGACGTGGAGCAGTTGAAGATACTGCGGGCTCAATTGCGCGGCCGGAATGTAGATCGTTTCTTCGCTCATCAGCGGAGCCACAGGATTCAAGGCGGAGGAAAGCTGAACGTCTCCCACCACCCCCACGATCGCCACTCCCTTGTTCAGCGTGCGGCCCACGGGATTGGACCCGTGGAAGAACTTGTTCGCAAACGTTCGGTTGACGATTGCGACCGGTTGCGCGTTGGGTCCGTCCGCTCCGCTAAAATCGCGCCCTTGCAGCAGCGGAATCTGGAGCGTGCCGAAATAGCCGGGAGTCACGTAAACCTCGTCCGTCACCATTTGATGTCCGGCCTCCGGTCCGTCATCGAGGGTAACCGAGTCGTTCAAGGTGCGCTCGTAAGGCAGCGTCAACCCGACCGCGGCGTTTTCGACGCCGGGTATCTGCCGCATGGCGGCGGTCGACTGATCCAGCAGC
>CAZSWI010000477.1:0-2168 GCA_964610635.1 uncultured Acidobacterium sp. | reverse complement strand
ACTTCAGCTGCTCGCGCACCATCCCCGTGCGCCGCCGCAGCGGCTGCGACTCCTCCGCATTCACCCGCTCCAGCTCGCCTTCCATCCGGTGCAGCGCGTTCAGAACGCCCAGATACACATCCCCCTGCGTCTCCAGAAATTCTTCGCGGTTCGTAAACGGCATCCTCCCCTCGCCGCCACGCGCATTCGGCCGAGAAGGCAGTGCTCCAAAAAACATCCGCGCTCTCTCACGGATCATCTGCGCCGCCGTTACCACCTCCGCCTTCAACGCGCCCTGCGCCCGCAGAAGCGTCTCCGTATCCCGCGCCAGTTCCTCGAACTTCACATTGCTCAGGCTGATCCCGAAATAACTCGACGCCACATCCTCCAGCTCATGCGCCTCGTCGAAGATCACCACCCCGGCCTCCGGCAGCACTCCGGCATCCGGAGCTCCGCCCGCCTGCTGCCGGATCGCCATATCCGCGAAGAACAAATGATGATTCACGATCACCACATCGCTCTCCGCCGCCCTACGCCGCATCTCTGTGATGAAGCACCTCCCGTAGTCCGGGCACGTCTGCCCCAGGCAAGCCTCGCTCCGCGCATCCAGCTTCGACCAAACCGCGCTCGCCTCCGGCAGATCGTCAATCTCCACCCGATCCCCAGTCTCCGTCGTCTTCTCCCACTCCGCGATCGCCTGATACTGCGAAATCTCCTCGAGCCCCGACAAAATCGGCTGGTTCCGCAGCGCAAACAGCTTGTGCCGGCACAAATAATTCGCCCGCCCCTTCATGTAGCAAACCCGCAGCGGCCCCAGCATCGACTCCAGAAACGGCACATCCTTGAAGAAAAGCTGCTCCTGCAGGTTCTTCGTCCCGGTCGAGACAATCACGCGATGCCCGTTCGCCGCGCACATCCGCAGCGCCGGCAGCAGATACGCCAGCGTCTTCCCCGTCCCCGTTCCCGCTTCGACAATCAGGTGCCGCCGATCCTGGAGCGCACTTTCCACCGCCTGCGCCATCTCCAGCTGCCCGCGCCGAAACTCATACGGCAGCGCCGACCGCGACAAAACGCCCCCCGGCGCAAAAAAATCATGCAGCGAAGGAAGCGCAGCTTCAGTTTGTTGGGTGGAAGACACGTCCACTTAAGAATAGCCGCTCATCAGGCCAGAAGAGGCATGATCGGAGAACCCGCCAGTTACCTCGGTTGAATTCCACTGCGAGCCCCAGAGACACTCAAGCCGCCGAGCGCCCCATTGCTTTCGCTCGCGTTGTTTCCTATGCTCAACGCATGGAACTACTCACCGCTGACGAGCTTGAGCGTCTGACCCCGCCGGAGCGCCTTGCCCTGATCTCGCAACTCTGGGACAGCCTGGAAGACGACCATCTTCCGCTCACCGCCGCGCAGCGGGAAGAGCTTGAACACCGCCTCGCTTCCCTCGACCAGGACAGCCACGACGGCATCTCCTGGGCGGCTTTGAAGGCTGAGCTTGAGCAGCGTTGCCCGTAGTGCCATCCGGTTGTCTTGATACGCAAGCCTCACCCACACCGCTGTCATCCTGATGCTTCGCATCGCGAAGCGGAAGGACCTGCGGTTGTTCTTTTTCTGCATGGGCTGCGTTCCGCACGTGACGGTCACGAACCGTCGTCGGGAAACTTCCGTGTTGCCGGTTATCCACTCATTTCGGCTTTGCCAGACCACGGATGATGTCGAGCCGGTTCTCCGGAGCGTTAGGCGACAGGAAGTCGGGGATCGTATTAGGGGACCGTCGGGGACGACGAAGAAACTCCACAGGCCACTCCGCAATACGGATTTCTTTTATGTGCCGATAGTCACCCGGCTGTGGCTCAGCAATGTATTCGACCTGTCGAATCAGAGCAAGCGGCTCCTCAGCGCCAGGCGTGTTTCGGGAAAATCCCGCGGCCTCAACGTATGTTGCGAAGGGGAAGTAGTAGTCGCTGCCTTCTTCCTCATCAGGAGCGCCACGCTCGGGATGCAGCCAGACCCGATACTCCAGAACTTCATCCCAGACATATCCTCCACCCGCCTTCGCCAGTGGCGAGTACGTGCCCACAAGAGATGGGTCGGTTGCATCAGGATAGTCAGGAGTTTCCGTGTTCCCCATGCTTCCACAGCCTAACGCGATTTTCGATCGTGTCCGTATTGTCGGCAACACGGAACCACTACTG
>CAZSWI010000476.1:0-2173 GCA_964610635.1 uncultured Acidobacterium sp. | reverse complement strand
GCAACCTCGGCGAGGCTCTTCGCCGCATCGCTGTAGGCGCTGCCATGATCCGCGCAAAAGGCGAGGCCGGCACCGGCGATGTTGTCCACGCGGTGCAGCATATGCGCCAGATCGTCCGCGAGATGAAGGCGCTGACGGTCCTTTCCGACCAGGAACTGTACGCGGCTGCGAAGGAGCACCAGGCGCCTTACGAACTCATCCGCATGGTCGCCCGTGCCGGCAAGCTGCCCGTGCCGAACTTCTCCGCGGGCGGCATTGCGACGCCCGCCGACGCCGCCCTGATGATGCAACTGGGGGCGGAGGCCATCTTCGTCGGCTCGGGGATTTTCATGAAGGAGCGCGCCACGCCGCTCGACGTCGAGAACGATCCAAAGGAGCGCGAAGAAGCTGTCTCGCGCGCCAAAGCGATCGTCGTCGCCACCACGCACTACAACGATCCAAAGATTCTGGCCGAAGTTTCCGCTCAGGTCACCGGCACGATGAAGGGGCTCGCTGCCGCAGCTCTGGAAGAGAGTCAGCTGCTCCAAACCCGGGGCTGGTAGTCGTTCAAGGGGATGCGGCTTCGGCGCAAGAGCACGGCGAGAAAGCTTATGCAGATCGCGCTCCAGTTACCGGATGATATTGCTGACCACGAGAATCCCGGGCTTGAAGCGCTCGAGGCACTTGTTATCTCGGGCTACCGCTCGGACCTGTTGACATCGGAGCAAGCGGGCGTTTTGCTTGGGTTCTCGATTCGCTACGAACTCGACGGATTCTTCAAGGAGCACCAAGTCGAACATGGAGTCTACGGCATGAAAGAGTATGAGCAGGATCTCAAGACAATTGAAAAGATTTGGCCAAGTATCCCGAGCGCGGCCTCTAAAGAGACAGCAAGATGAAGCTCGCCGAAGCATTAGCCGAACGCAGCGATTGTCAGGTAAGGATCGAAGAGCTAAAGAAGCGAATCGTCCGCTCTGCACGAGTGCAGGAAGGCGAAAAGGCCGCCGAAGACTCGGAGTCTCTCATGCAAGAAATGGAAACATTGTTCACCAGACTTCTGGAGTTGGTAACTTCGATCAACCGCACTAACTCGCGCACAAGCTTCGGCGATAAGCGAACCATCTCCGACGTCATTGCGGACCGCGACATCACGGGCAAGAAGCGTGATTTCCTCGCTGCCGTTGCCGACGCAGCCAGCACTCGTCAGGATCGCTATTCAAAATCGGAGGTGAAGTTCGTCGCAACGGTGTCAGTAAGCGATATTCAGCGCCAAATCGATCACCTTTCGAAGCAGTATCGCGAACTCGACACAGCAATCCAGGAATTAAACTGGAAAACAGAATTGGTCTGAGGCGGTTGGTAGCCACATCGTCCGAAGCGAGCACAAGCCCTGCCAGGGGTAAAACTGGCATCGGTGACGCTGATGAGCCAGCGTCGACGGGTTCGACCCCCGCATAGAACAGGGTAGGCTCTGCACAGTCACAATCGTACGGCGCACAAATCATTGTCACGACCACGTGCTGATCGGCGGATGCGGTGAGGGTGGGTGAGGGGACTCCTCAGACCGATAATTTCTGTTGGGTAACGCTTTTTTCCCTTCTGAACTGCGATTGGTTCTGATGAATCCATCTGATACCGAACCAAGCGTTCCACGCATAGGCGTACTCGCCATCCAGGGCGACTACGAAGCCCACGCCCAAGCCCTCCGTGAAGCCGGCGCCGAGCCGGTCCTCATTCGCAAACCCGAACAGCTCGCCACCATCGACGGCCTCATCATCCCCGGAGGCGAGTCCACCACCTTCCTCAAATTTCTCGAACGCGACGGCTTCCTCGCCTCGCTCCAGGACTTCGTCCGCTCGAAGCCCACCTTCGGCACCTGTGCCGGATGCATCCTGCTCGCCACCGAAGTCACGCACCCGCCCCAACAAAGTCTCGGCGTCCTGAACGCCACCGTCGAACGCAACGCCTACGGCCGCCAGATCGACTCCGCCATCCAGACCGGTGACACGCAACTCCCCGGCGGCCCGCTGGAGATGGTCTTTATCCGCGCCCCGCGCATCGTGAAAACCGGCGACGGCGTCAAAATCCTCGCTGAACGCGACGGCTTCCCCGTTCTCGTCGAACAAGGCCACATCATGGCCGCCACATTCCACCCCGAACTCTCCACCGACCGCCGCGTCCACCAGCGCTTCGT
>CAZSWI010000475.1:0-2177 GCA_964610635.1 uncultured Acidobacterium sp. | reverse complement strand
TCGCGGCCATCATCACCCCCACCGCCGACGTGCTCACCATGTGCGTTTTCGCCAGCCCCATGCTCGTGCTTTACCTCATCAGCATCGGCGTCTCTTATGTCGTCCACCCGAAGACGCGCAAAAAGCGAGCCGAGAAGGCCGCCTCGTGAGTCGATTCGCCCTCGCGGCGCTCCTGATAGCCACCGCAATCCCCGCCAGTCACGCGCAGAATCTGCCCCAGTTCGACGGTGCCCGCGCCCTCGAATACACCCGCCAATTCGTCGCCGTCGGCCCACGCTGGATCGGCAGCCCCGGCCACGCCAAAGCCGAAGCCTTCCTCAAGGACCAATTCCGCCGCGATCGACTCGAAGAAGACTCCTTCACCACCAACACCCCCGCCGGCCCCATGCTGATGCACAACTTCATCGTCCGCTTTCCAGGCACGAAAGACGGCGTCATCGTCCTCGCAACCCACTACGAAACCAACTACCCGCTGCGCAATATCCATTACATCGGCGCCAACGACGGCGGCTCAACCACCGGCCTGCTGATAGAAATGGCCAACTACCTGCGCGGCAAAACACTCGATGGCTACAGCGTCTGGCTCCTCTTCACCGACGGCGAAGAAGCAGTCAAAAGCTGGACCGACACCGACTCCGTCTATGGCAGCAAGCATCTCGCCGCCAAATGGCAGGCCGACGGCACCATCAGGCGGATCAAGGCCTTCATCCTCGCCGACATGCTCGGCGACCGCGACCTCGACGTCCAGCGCGACCTCAACTCCACCCCATGGCTCGAAGACCTCGTCCTGCAGGCCGCCACTGAATACGGCTGGCAATCCTACTTCTTTCAGACCAAAACCTACGACGAGGACGACCATCTACCCTTCGTCCGCCGTGGCGTGCCCTGCGCCGACCTCATCGACCTCGACTACGGCTACCAAAACGCCTACTGGCACACCGCCGACGACACCATGGACAAGCTCAGCGCAAAAAGCCTCACCATCGCCGGCGATACCATCCTCGAAACCATCCACCTGCTCAACCAGCGATGAGGACTGCGCGCGGTTTAGAGATGCGGATTAATGCTCGGCCCTGTTCCGAAGGATGGCGGCCAGGACCCGCGGACTACGGCTGCCATGAATGACGGCAAGGACGAGGAGAGGCTTTTCATCCGGGGCATAGGCAACAAGAAGATCGTGTACGCGCGTGAATCGCAAAGGCCGATTTGTCAGGTCAGGCCTCCGGTGACCCTGATGGGGAAAAGGAACAAGGTTTTGAATTGCTTCAAACACCAGGTCCCTTACTCGATCCGCCGAACCCAGATCATCCTTCGCAATGAATTCCCAAAGCTCGTCAAGGTCCGAGTACGCCTCGGGGTGCAGAACAAAGCCGCTCATGCGCGGCTGTTGCGCCGGGCTTCGCTTTTCTTCCGCAGGCGCGCTAACGCCTCTTCACCATCGATGGGCTTCACGGTTCCGCTCTTGACGTCGTCATAGCGGCTGTCAAGCATCTCCCGAGTCTGCACAAGCTCATCAAAATACCCGGCCATTGCATCCTGCACGAGCTCATCCTTGCCGCGTCCGGTTTCGATCACGAGCTGGTTCAGCCGTGCTTCAACTTCAGGTGTCAAATGAACTTCCATATCCTAAGCCTGAGACACTATGCCGTGACGTGTCAAACGAATCTTCACGATTACTCCGCGGCCCACGCCGATGCCTCTTTGCTCAGGCCATAGCTTCCGCACTCTCAAAGCTCACAAACCCCACCTTCCCGCCCTTCGATACAACAGAATGCTTCTGAAACTTCTCATCGTCGCGCCTCGGAAAATCGTTCCGGTAATGCGCGCCCCGGCTCTCTTCCCGCGCCAACGCGCTTTCGACGATCAGTCGGCTCACAGTGTGCAGATTCCTGTACTCCACAAGCGCACGCGTCGGCACGGTCCCCTCCCACGACTCGGAAACGCTCGGAAACTCCGCCATCACTGCGCTCAGCCCCTCGGCATCCCGCAGAAGTCCAGCCCTGTTCCACATCGCTTGCTGCAGTTCACGCAGCGGCTTCGAGAAGTCCCTCGGCTCATAGGCAGGCACGCGCTCCCCGGCTGCCTCACTCCGTACCCTGTGCCCAGTACCCTCTACCCTGTGCCCTGTACCCTCTACCCTGTCCCCTGTACCCTCTACCCTGTCCCCTGTACCCTCT
>CAZSWI010000474.1:0-2181 GCA_964610635.1 uncultured Acidobacterium sp. | reverse complement strand
CGCTCAGGATGACAGCCGCGGTGACGCTGGCTGGGGTGTTGGCGCTGACAGTGAGTGTGCGTGCGCAAAGTGGCAGCGGGCCTGGTGCGCCGACATCCGGCGCGGGATGCGAGTGCGGGAAGCATCCGCCGGGGCAGACGCCGGATCGGACGGTTGCGCCATATGCGGGAGAGCCCGCGGACCTGCAGCCATATGCGAAGTTCTCGCAGCCTTATGACGTGAACTACGTGCAGCCGAATCGGTATTTCGGGGCGGGGAGGGATATTCCCGATCCGACGGACATCGGCGAGGTGCGCATCGGATTCATCGGACCGATTGCGAAGCAGGCGGATCAGGTGTTTGGGTTGCGGATGCTGCACGGCGCGCAGATGGCGATCGACGAAGCGAATGCACGAGGAGGCTACGGCGGCAAGCCGTTCCGGCTGATGGTGCATGACGACTACAACAACTGGCAGCGGGGAGCGGAGTACGGGCCGGAGAGGCCGACGGATTCGCAAATCTGGGGATCGACGTCGGACGAGACGGTGAAAATGGCGTACGAGGAGAAGGACTGGGCGATCTTTGGCAGCATAAGTTCAGAAACGACGCACATCATTTTGCGGGTAGCGCTGCGGGCGGAGATTCCCATCGTCAACTCGGCATCGACCGATCCGACGATTCCGGAGACTAACATTCCCTGGTACTTCACGGATATTCAGGACGATCGGGTGCAGTGCTACACACTGGCGCGGCGGATTTTTACGGAGGCCGGGCTGAAGCGGGTGGCGCTGCTGCGGGTGAACAACCGGTATGGGCGGCTTGGGGTGGTGAAGTTTCGCGATGCGGCACGGCGGCTGGGGCATCCGGTGGTGATCGAGCAGAAATTTTTGCCGGGGGATACGGATTTTCGGCGGGCGCTGCACATTATTCAGGACTCGCGCGCGGACGGGATTGTGGTGTGGGGGGATGAGGCGCAGGCGGCGGGGATTCTGCTGCAGATGCGCGAGCTGGGGATGAAGCAGCGGGTGTTCGGGAGTTATCGAACGCTGGGGGATGAGTTACTGAAGGAGGCTGGACCGGCGGCGGAGGGGTTTGAGGCGGTGTTCCCTTATGATCCTTCTCGGACGGATGATAAGTGGGTGGGGTTTGGGCAACGGTTTGAAAGTAAGTACAACGAGAAGCCGGAGCAGTTTGCTGCGCTGGCTTATGACGCGATGAATGCGCTGCTGGAGTCGATTTGCAGGGCGGGGTTGAATCGGGCGCGGATTCACGATGCGTTGTCGCAGATTTATGAATACGACGGCGTGACGGGGCACATGGTTTTTGATCCGAATAACAAGAATGTTAGCCCGATGTATTTGGGGACGGTGCGGGGTGGGAAGATTTCTTATCGGGTTGCGGGGATGAGTACCAGCGATCAGCAATCAGCGATCAGCGATCAGAAAGACAACGCGAGCGATCAGCGTTCAGCGATCAGCGATCAGCGAAAGCTTAGTACACCGTCGCCGTATGCGCGTGTGGGTGAGGATGGGGTGAGCTACCTGGGGCCGCGGCAGCCAGATATCGCGAAGGGGCAGGCGAAGATTATTTTGTTTGGGCCGCATGCGGCCGAGGTTGCGGAGGAGCTCAGGACCACCCCCACCCTGCTCGACCAGGATGGGGCACCCGCATCTGCGGAGGCCTGGGGTCTGGTGGCCGTGGACAGCGGGCAGAATTGGGGTGCGGCGTCGACGCAGCTGGTGCACGCGCTGATGGAGGAGCATGCGCTGGTGGTGGTGGCGCTGGATCGGGATTGCGCGCATTTGGCGGAGCAGCTTGGGCTGAAGCTTTTTGTGCCGGTGGTTGCGTTGTCGGATGACAAGGCGCTCACGTCGACGAATGTGGCCTGGATTTTTCGGCTGCCTGCCGGTACGAGCGCGGCGGAGGCGGTTCGTTTGGTGACAGAAGCGGCTCGGGTGAGTGGGGCGAATCCGGAGAAGCTGCGGGATGTGCTGGCTTCGGGGACGATGGTGGCTGGGGTGCGGTTTTTGTCGACGGGGGAATTGGCGAAGTAAAGAAAGGGAATCGGGCTAGGCGGTTGCCAGGCTCGGGCGGGCCGCAGCGGCTGCGTGCTTGGCCTTCGGCTTTTCGGTTTCTAATGTCACTAATTCCCAGGCGGAGCGGTCGCGGAGCAGGCGCGAGACGAGGGCGGTGTGCATGGCG
>CAZSWI010000473.1:0-2185 GCA_964610635.1 uncultured Acidobacterium sp. | reverse complement strand
GGCCGCGCTGGCCGATGATCGTGCTCAAGTCGCCCAAGGGCTGGACGGGGCCGAAGGCCGTCGATGGCCTGCAAATCGAGGGGACATTTCGGGCCCATCAGGTGCCGCTGCTCGTCGATCCCCAGCACCCCGATCACGTCAAGCTGCTTGAGGACTGGATGAAGAGCTATAAGCCGGAGGAATTATTCGACAAAAATGGGCGACTCATCCAGGAGCTGGCCGAGTTAGCTCCACAAGGCGCCCGTCGTATGGGCGCCAATCCGCATGCGAACGGCGGCATTCTTCTCCACGATTTGCACATGCCCGATTTCCACGACCACGCGGTCAAGGTGACTTCGCCCGGTGCCGTACAGATCGAAGACACGCTCGTGCTGGGTTCATTTCTGCGCGATGTTGCGAGATTGAATCAGGACAAGCGCAACTTCCGTGTCTTCGGCCCGGATGAGACGGTTTCGAATCTCCTTCAGGCGGTCTTCGAGGTCACCAATCGTCAGTGGGACGCGCGCGAATTCAGCAACGACGAGTTCCTCGCGCCAGCTGGCCGCGTTCTGGATTCCATGCTGAGCGAAAACCAGTGCGAGGGTTGGCTGGAAGGGTATCTCCTGACCGGACGGCACGGACTGTTCAACAGCTATGAAGCGTTCATTCGCATCATCGACTCGATGTTCAGCCAGCATGCGAAGTGGCTGAAGGTATGCCGTGAACTACCGTGGCGGCGCGATATCTCTTCGCTGAACTATCTGCTGGCCTCGCATGTCTGGCAGCAGGACCACAACGGTTTTACCCACCAGGATCCCGGCTTCCTCGACCACGTGGTCAACAAGAAGGCCGATATCGTGCGCTGTTACCTTCCGGCGGACGCCAACTGCCTCTTATCGGTCGTCGATCACTGCCTGCGCAGCCGCAACTATGTCAATGTTGTGGTTGCGGGAAAGCACGCGCTTCCGCAATGGTTGACGATGGATCAGGCGGTCGTGCATTGCACAGAAGGCGTCGGCATCTGGCAGTGGGCCAGCAATGACCAGGAGAGCGAGCCCGACGTAGTAATGGCCTGCTGCGGAGACACGCCCACGCTCGAGATTCTCGCCGCTACTTCTATCCTTCGCGAACATCTGCCTGACGTAAAAATCCGGGTTATCAATGTCGTCGATCTTATGAAGCTCCAGCCCAACACGGAGCATCCTCACGGGCTGACAGAACTGGAGTACGACTCGCTGTTCACGAAAGATAAACACATCATCTTCGGATTTCATGGTTATCCATGGCTGATCCACCGGCTCACCTATGCCCGTACCAACCGCAACCTGCACGTGCGTGGCTATAAGGAGGAGGGCACGATTACGACGCCGTTCGACATGAGGGTGCAAAACGACCTCGACCGCTTCCACCTGGTTATGGACGTGGTGGATAGGGTACCGAATCCTGGTTCCAGGGGAGCCTACCTGAAACAACAGATGCACGACAAACTCATCGAACACAAACACTACATAGGCGCTCACGGTCAGGACATGCCGGAGATTCGGAACTGGAAATGGAGCGGCGCCAAATAAATGCGCAGCCGCAGTAACTTCTTCCAACCGGGTCGACGGGATTCGGTTGGCAATTCGGCCAGGCTCTCAGACCGGAGCAACTGAGTTCGAGTGTGGGTATTAATTAACAACATCGGGGAGGTGTTTATGTACCACTTTTACTGGTTCGGGATGCATGCATATTGGTGGATTTTCTGGGTCGTAATATGGATGTTTTTCTTCTCATTCATGATGCCGGTCAGGCGAAGCGATTGGGCTAGCTACCGGGATTTGCAAACGCCGCTGCAACTCCTGCAAAGGAGGTATGCCGCGGGTGAGGTCACAAGCGAGGAATACGAGGAACGCCGGGGTAAGCTTCTGCGCGATGCCATGGCGGAGTAGGTCCGGGTCGACGCCCATGCTTATCGATTCGGCGGCGTTGAAGCATCGATGCAGCGAACGCGCGAATATCGTTTTGCTGTGGGCGGAGCAGTCGCCGGATGGGTGCTCGTCCGGGAGTTCGTCCAGACCTTTTGGCTCACTTCGGCAATCTCGGAATGCCATTGGCGGAGTTTCACACCAACACTCAAGCGCATATGCGTGAGCAATCCGGGAGGAAAAGAATGAAAGCTACGCAACAGCTCCACGAAATGGGTCAAAGCCTTTGGCTCGACAAC
>CAZSWI010000472.1:0-2204 GCA_964610635.1 uncultured Acidobacterium sp. | reverse complement strand
ATACACGCCCAACTCGACTCTGAGCTGGTATGCGCTGGCGGGGAGCAGCGGTTGCGCGGGATGGCAAAACTGGGGCGGGACACAGATTGTGGCCTCGGGCACGGTGGCGACCAATGCGGGCGGAGCGGCATCAGGAACCATGTCTGCGAGCCACAATGCCACCGGCTGCACCTCGGCGCCGGCGATCGTGTTTGGGTCCGCCGCCTGCAACACGGGCACGGCCGCCAGTCCCGTATGGGGACAGTGTACGAACGTAGCTCCATTGAACCCCGTGGCTCTGCCGGTACAGGTGATGCTGACGCCCGGTGTTAGCTTCGCGGGGATGACCGGAGCCAGCCTTCAAGGGGTGGGACTGACTTCGGTGTGGGATGGCATTTCAGTGGATAACAATGAGCCGATCATCTTCGGTGGCACGGTGCAGAGCGAGGATATTGGCGGGATCGAGTTCGGCGGCGGATTCATCGGCATTCTGGCGACGAACAACGCTAACTATTCGAAGCTGCACGACCTGGGCTTCAATACCGGCATCGGCATGTGGACCGCCGCGACCGACATTGGATTTGTGGCGGACAATCTTTCATTCGGAGGGTATGCCTCTTGGATCAACGGCGGAAACTGGTCGCACCGCATGGATGTTCCCGCGGGCGAGGGCGGATTCTTCGATGCCAACGCGGTCAGCAATATTCTCACCCGGCTGAACACGTACGGAGGCGCGGGCTCTGTCTCGCAGAAGCTCGACGACTGGTTCAATGAGGATTTCTGGCGGGCGGAGTACAGCGGCGCCAGCACGGACTTTTTTGAGGCTTGCAAATATCCCCAGACGCTGAACCAACGGCAGACTTCGCACTCGTTCTTTGAGGCGCAGCAGGCCAACAGCGTGTGCTACCGGGGGATCAGTTCGATTGGAATGGCGATTCTGGCCAGGGATTCGCGGTCTACAGGCGTGGCGACATTCGACAACCTGATCGTGAAGCAGGCATCGAGATATCTGTTTTACGGCGATCTGGGCGGGATGACGATGACGAATGTGGGCGGCGAGGCCATGACGCCGATTACCGGAAGCAACGATCCTTACCGCAGCGCCACGACACAGGAGGGAGCGCTGGTGTTCGCGGGCGGAGCATCGAGCGCCGGGAGCACGCAGGCGACGCTGAACGGCATCTACTGGACGAGCCCGTCTTCCAACATCGCGCAGTGCCTATGGTCGCTGAACGGCGGAGGCAGCGCAGCGGGCAATCCGGCGAATACGATCTACAGCAACAACGAGTGTTCCAACGTGACCAACGGCCAGCCGGGACAAAACCCATCGTTTCAGTCGGCGATCGACTTCAATCAGGGTGCGGTGGTTGGAGCGGTGAACGGGGTGACCTATCCGTTGAGCTTCAACGCGTGGTACAGCAACGCCTCGCACCAGAGCGGCGGCATCGAGGGCGAGTACAACGGGCTGGCGATTCTCGGACCCGATCTGGCCACGCATTATCTGGACATTCAATACGGAGGGGTTGTGTCTTCCCAGCCATTCTCCGCAGCGAGCCTTAGCGATACTGGCGCGGCGTCGACGAGCGGAAATTCGTGCCTGCAAATCAACACAGCGGGGCTCATCTCCAACACGGGAGCGGCTTGCGGGAGCGGGAGCGGCGGCGTGTCGTCGTTTGCGGCGCCCTCGGGAAGCTGGCCCGTGTGGCTGACGCCGACGGTGACCAATGGAAACAGCAGTCCTTCGCTGGCGGTTGCGGCTTCATCCACCGGCACGGGGAATGTGGTGCTGGCCAGCGGGCCAACATTCACGGGCAATACGACGACATTTGCGAATGCCGCGGCGGCCGAGCAGGACGTGGTTGTCCAGCCGGGGACGGGCGCGGACCAGGTGGGCGCGTTTGGGTTCGACAATTACTCCGGGACTTCGGAGTGGAAGTTGAGGAAAGACGCGAACAATTATTTCAAGCTGACGGATGTTGTGAACTCGCTGGACAGGGAAGTCTTCTATCAGGGCGGGCAGACGCTGATCAATGCCGGGGCTGGGGCGAATGCGGTGCTGCTCAACGGCACGAGCAACAGCGGAACGGGGGGATTGCTGGTGGAGAACGGCGGGGCAAGCCCGTCCGCGGTGCTCACGGTGTCGTCAAGCGGGAACACGACGGCTACGGGATTCATTTCCGGCAAGTTCATGATGGGCACGGGAACGATGGGGCTGGGCACTGGTG
>CAZSWI010000471.1:0-2222 GCA_964610635.1 uncultured Acidobacterium sp. | reverse complement strand
GAACTCGCGTTCGACATTGGCCAATACGTTGTCGCCCATGTTGGAGAGGATCGCGGTGAGAATGCCGCGCTGCTTGAGCTGCTGCTGCCAGGCGAGCATGGCCGGGTTCTCTGTCGTCCACATGCGGGCATCGCACTGGACGAGTTCTTCGGCAGCGCCGGGGGCAAGGCTTAGGCCGGCGTCACGGAGAAGCTTTTCCCAGAAGGCAAGTCCGGTGAGCTTGCCCAGGTCGTAGTCGTGGCGGTCGGCCCAATAGAGAGGCTCAAACCGGTCAGGAGGCAGGCCGGTGATTCGGAGAAGGGCGGCGTGGGCTTCAGGGTCCGGCGGACCGGTCAATACCATTCCATAGTCGAAGACAACCGCGCGCAGACGCAATGTTCCTCCCTGAAAGCACCCGTGTATGGTTGAAAAGGACGCCTGCTCTTATTGTGCCTGACCATCGGCGGTGGGCGGGGATTGTGGGCTGAAGGAATGAACTTCTCGCGAAGGACGAACTGGAATACTGAAGAGAGCGAGCTGGCGAGAGCGCATCGGCAGCGCGTGGAGGCCGGGCTGCCGATTGCGGACCTGACGGCGTCGAATCCTACGCGGTGCGGGTTTAGATATTCTCCGGAATTGCTGGCGGCGCTAAACGATCCGCTGGCGCTCGACTACGATCCGCAGCCGAAGGGCAGCCTGCCCGCGCGCGAGGCGATCTGCGCGTACTATGCGGAGCACGGAGCTCGAATCGAGCCAGAACAGATTGTTCTGACCACCAGCACCAGCGAGGCTTACAGTTTCCTGTTCCGTCTGCTCTGCGATCCGGGGAACGAGATCGTAGTGCCGCAGCCGGGGTATCCGCTGTTCGATTTTCTAGCGGATCTGGACGATGTGCGGCTGAAGTCCGCGCCGTTGGTGTACGACCGGGGCTGGCAGGTCGATCCCGAGGGGATTCGGAGAGCGATTACGCCCCAGACGCGGGCGATTGTGGTGGTGCATCCTAACAACCCGACGGGGCACTTCACCAAGTGGTGGGAGGCGCAGGGGCTGGAACGGTTGTGCCAGGAAAACGATCTTTCGCTGATTGTGGATGAGGTTTTTCTCGATTACGGCCTGCACGGAAGGGAAAGAAGCTTTGCCGCAGGGCTTGAGAGCGTCCCTGTGTTTGTGGTGAGCGGGCTGAGCAAGATTGCGGGACTGCCGCAGATGAAAGCGGCGTGGATCGTGGCGACCGGTCCAGATTCCGGAGCGGCGCTGGAGCGGCTGGAGGTGATCGCGGATACGTTTCTATCGATGAATGCTCCGGTGCAGTGCGCGTTGCCGTTCTGGGTCGAAGGGCGAGAAGCGATTCAGGAACAGATTCAAGAGCGGTTGGAGATCAATTTGGCTGAATTGGACCGGCAACTGGCGGGCCTGGGTGCGGTCGAGAGGCTCGAGCGAGAGGGCGGGTGGTATGCAGTGCTGCGGATTCCGGCGATTCAGCCCGACGAACGGACGGTGATGGAGCTGCTGGAGCGCGGTGTGTGGGTGCATCCGGGGTACTTCTTCGGCTTCGCGGAGTCGGGCTGGCTGGTGGTGAGCTTGCTGGGGCCGGTGATGGAGTTCAGTGCAGGGGTTGCGGGGCTGGTCAGCTATTTAGGGGAGAATTCTGCGGATATCCGACTCAAATGAGGGGAGATCGGACGCCAGATCAGACGGTTGTGGCGGCGGCGATCCGGTCGCGCCTGCGAGCTAGCAGACGCTTGCCCAGGGCTATGCACGGACGCTCAATGAGATAGAACGATGCCATCGATATGGCCAGCACGCAGATGAGGTTGAGAGGGAAGCGGCTCACGGCGCCTAACGGGAATGTCGAGGCATCGGGGTGGGTGAGGAATAGCTGCTGCCAGATGTAGGCACTATACGATATGGTGCCGATCCAGACCAGCGGACGCCAGTTTAGACCTTTGTGCGCTAGTCCTTCCTCAATGACCAGCGTTGAGGCCAGCATTGCAGAGATGAGCAGGTAACTGGAAAGCGCAGGCTCGGCATTGGTTCTCCAGACGTTGAGCCCCAGTGCTATCGCGAGCAGCAGCGGAGTCTCCTTTGGGAGGTTGCGGGAGATGAAGTTCCGGATGGATGGGTGGGTGAGGAGTATGGCGACCGCACATCCCAGCAAGAGGCCGTCAAGCCTGACATCGGTGCGGGTTTGAAGGGCGAATTTGTCTGGGTTGGGCAGCAATCGGCCGATCCAGGCGATGGGG
>CAZSWI010000470.1:0-2222 GCA_964610635.1 uncultured Acidobacterium sp. | reverse complement strand
TCCCATCCCCCTGAGACGTGACCTGTATCACTGCTTACAGCCATCGCCGGTTCGATACTTGAAGACCGTACCAGGAGGCCTGTCCTTGAATAGTTTCCGTGCGCGCACGTTCGGTCTCACCCTGTTCGGCCTTTTCGTTTTGGCCATTGCCGTCCAACCTGCCATGGCTCAGCAGGATCAGGCCAGGCATATCTTCCACCGGCTCATTCCAGCCGGGGATACCTGTGCCACCTGCCACAAGGCGATATACGACCAATGGAAAGCCAGCCCGCATGCCGCCAACAGTGTCGAATGCACCGTGTGCCATGGCGAGACAACAGCGCCGGACTTCGCGGGCACGCCAGCGTTAAGCACATGCGACACCTGTCACGCCGATCAGGTGGCGCAATTGAAGTCTGACCCATTCATGAAGGGCAAGACGTGTGTGAACTGTCATCAGGCACACATCTTCGTCGAGCACAAAAAGGCCAACCCGGCAGGCCAGTAATATCAGTTCCCATCGCGGGCGAACGGTCGCCCATACGGAACAATCAATGGAAGCCGCCTACTCCAGAGGCCGCCGCCCGTTCCCCCGTCCCGTCCCTCGCTTCGCCATGCGTCCAAAAAAGATCCCCGCCGCCAGAAACACCGCCGCAATCGCAGCATTCGCCAGCCCCATTCGCAAATTGCCATGGTGCATCGCCAGCGCCGCGTTCAGAAACCAAACCGCCGCGCCCAGGTACCAGATCCAGTTGAAATTGCGGCTCACTTTCTTATGGGATGCGCCCTCGCCAGCAGGACACTCCTTGCCTTCCATACTAAGACGTTAGTTTTTAGAGACACCGGAAGCCGGCCCTTTGTTCCTGCCCGGACTCGTACCGGACTCTGCTTCCCCCCGGATTTGTGCTACACTCTCAGTAATTTTGTAGCACAAGGAGCGTTTGTGCCTGCTATTGTCCCAAAAGCGAAACGCCGCGAGGTCCCCCGCGGCATGTCCCGCCGCAAGATCCGCGACATGCATACCATGGCCGCCGAACAGGGCCTGCTCCAGGGCGAAACCGAGGTCGTTCGCGGCCGCATGCCGAAAACTCTGGTGTCCGCGGCGAAAAAGAACACGGGGATCAAGTCCCAGACCGAGCTGGTCCGGCTCGGCCTCGAAACTCTGGCCAATCAGGACAACTATGGGGAATGGCTGATCAGCCGTCGCGGCAGTCTTCCCGCGGATCTCGATTTTGAATACTGATCTGACCTCCTCTGTCAGACGGTTCAGCGCGAACGCCGGCCGGTTGCGGAGAAGGCCGGACTCCGACCTCGATTTTCTTCCGCGCGCTCCCCTTCCCGGCGAGATTCTCTACGACACAACCGTCTACATCGACATCGAGAAGTCCCGCTTCCCTCAGGGCCTTGACATTTTGCTGGCTCAACGCAACCCCTGGCACTCCACGGTCGTGGAGTCGGAACTGGTTTATCTATGCGGCCGTCTCGACCCGCACCACCCAGGGACCGGCGCCATCGTCCAGGAGATCGATACCGTCATTCAGCATTGGCCTCCAACCCGCATCCTCAATCCCGATCGCGCAATCTGGCGCGAAGCCGCCATCCTCACCGGCATCCTGACCCGTCTGCAACATGCCGCGGCCGACGACCGTGGCCGCATCATGAACGACGCGCTGATCTTCCTCTGCGCCGTGCAACGCGGGTGCGTGGTCCTCAGCCGCAACGTCCGCGACTTCGACCTCCTGATGCAGCTGGTCCCCGCCGGAAGGGCCGTCTTCTATCGAGTGAATTAGTCCCGGCATCCCGCTCCCCCTGCTCCACCCTCCCTGTGCTACCATCCCTGTTCCTGTGAACGCGGGGTAAATCCGGACCCAAATTCCCGCGTCGCAGACCGTTCTCTGTATGCCGGACGAGGATCGAACCTCCGACCCTGCCGGCCCGCATTCACGGCGTGCCGGTACCCATCCCGCCTCCCGTCAGACGCCACCTACGACGCCTCCCGGAAATCCCTGGCTTGCGAATGTGGCTGCGCTGTTCGTTGTGCCAGTCGCCCGGCGCGTTTGTGTCGGCCGTCACCGTCCCCGCCCGCAAATTGGTTTCTACTTGCCTGTCTTTAACAGCGCCGTAACCGCGGCCCCGCCTTCGCGTCGCCTCATCCATTCCGTATTTCAAGGAGCAATCGATGAAAACCTACCAGGGAAGTGAGATCCGCAACGTAGCTGTAGTGGGGCATGCGCACAGCGGCA
>CAZSWI010000469.1:0-2226 GCA_964610635.1 uncultured Acidobacterium sp. | reverse complement strand
TGGCGATGCCGGCGATGTTGACGCCGAGGTCGCGGGCGAGGTTGAGGATGAACTCGAGGCGCTCGAGGTCCTCATCGGTGTAAAGGCGAGTGTTGCCTTCGGTGCGGGAGGGTTTGAGGAGGCCTTCGCGCTCGTAGAGACGGAGGGTCTGGGGGTGGATGTCGTACATCTCGGCTACGGCCGAGATCATGTAGGCGCCTTTGGATTTGCGTTTGGTGGGCATGGGGTCTGGGTTCGCTTACCCGACGTTCTTTATCGCCTTCGGGTCGATTTCGAGCATATTGCACACCTGATCGCGAGTCTTGTCATTTCCGAGAAAAACAAGTCTGTATTTAAAAGGCTCGTGCTCAGTGAACAAATCGAACCAGAGATAGAGGTCGATTTCCCGCTTCTCTTCGCGGATGCGGCGGTTGGAATACTGGGTGTGCGTCTCGTCTTGAATGCCGTGCAGCGGATCCCATTGCCCGGTGAGTACGCTGACGAGATCCTCGCATCTTGCCGCTTTGTCGTGATTCACGAGCACCAGAAAATTGAGGAATTCGTGAACAGGGTTAACACTACGAAGCTGTTGTGCGGCAGTGTGGACTGCGTTGGAGATTCGGTTGTATGTGGGATCAGGCCTGAGACCACCAGCCAGCTCTCCGGGTGCGGCCTGAGCGATTTGCTCGTCGAGCCAGCGATCTTTTGTGAAGCTCTTGACCTCGCAAAAGGGCACGAGTTGTCCACCTCGAAAGAGTTGAAAATCGGGAGTCTTTGCGAATCGAGTCGCCGACTTCTCAAAGGGGCCAACTTCAAAACCCTTTAAGGCCAGGAATTCGCTGACCCGAGTCTCGTCTTCGGTGATTTCGCCGAAGAGGTGGGCGTGGCGTCCGCGCACTCCATGGCTGAAGTCGTACTCGGGACGCACGTCGTCGGCGTCCTGAGACGGTTCGGCTGGCTTAGCGCTGCGTTTCATACTGTGCTCGTTCGAAGGCGGTTGCCTTTCCTGCGCTGACGATGCGAATCCTGGTGTCGCGGTATGTATGCACAACCAGGAGGATTCTACTGATTAATGATAGGCCAACCGTGACCCAGCGATCCTCAAATTCGGAATGGTCGAGGTCCCCCGTAGTCAGCGAGTAAGGGTCCTCAAAGACCGTGGAGGCCTCGGCGAACGACACATGATGTCTTGCGCGAGCACTGCCATCGATGCGGATCAGACGGAGCCGGGGAACACTTTGGTTACGGTCTCTTCGGCGATGGTTTGGCCGAGGGCGATGCGGCGGGGGAGGAGGTTACGGAGATGACCGCCGTAGATTTTGTAGGGGACGGTGATGAGGAGGGCCTGGCCGCTTTCCTGTTCGATGGTGAGGATGATGGCGTCGGCGTAGTTTTCCTGGGAGGGCGTGGCGAGGGTGACGTTGGCGCAGAGGGCGACGGCCTCGATGGCGCCGCGGCGGATGCGTTGGGCGATGTGCTCGGTGAGCAGCTTCCAGAGGCGCTCTGGGTCGCGGGGGAGGCGGGGGATGTCGAGGGTTTCGCGGGCGATCTGGCCTTCGCGGTCGATGGAGAAGGCGAAGGGGGCGAGCTCGCCGTAACGGCGGAGGATGAGGCGCGCGTAGGAGACGGATGCGTTGAAGAGCTGGGTGGCGTGGCGGTGGGCGCGGTGCTCTTTACTGTCGTGGACCGGGGCCGGGAGGGGGTTGGGGCGCGGGGCGGGCTTCATTGCGCGGCGTCCTCAGGGGCGGGGCAAGGGGCAGAGCTTTTGCGGTCGAGGCGGTAGACGCAGTGGTGGTAGCCGCGCCAGAAGACTTCACGTGAGAGGCTGAGGCCGTTTTTCTCGGCGACTCGGCGGGAGGGAAGATTTTCGGGACGGATCATCGATATGACATGGGAAATTACATGATCGCAGGCGAGGGTGGTGAAGGCATAATCGCGGACGGCGCGTGCGGCTTCGGTGGCGTAGCCCTGGTTCCGGTGGTCGCGATGGATGTGGTAGCCGATTTCGAGTTCGGGAGGACCGTCGATGGTTTGCCAGACGGGGCCGCAGTCGCCAATGAGGGTGTTTGAGTCATTGAGGGCTGGATCTGTTAGAACCGGATTTCGCAGGACGATGCCGAGGAGGCCGGTCCCTGCCGGGTAGCGGGAGATTTGGCGGGCGATCCACTCGTCGACTTCGACGGGGGTGAAGGGGTGGGGGTAGAAGCGCATGGTTTCTTCGTCGCCGAGGACGGCGTGGAGGGCGGG
>CAZSWI010000468.1:0-2234 GCA_964610635.1 uncultured Acidobacterium sp. | reverse complement strand
TTAGCCTCCTGCCTACTGGGGACTAACAACTGGCAACTAACAACTCGCCTTACCGATCCACTTCCCCCAGCACAATATCCACGCTGCCCAGAATAATCACCGTGTCCGCAATATTCTCCCCAAGACACATATCTTCGAGAATCGTCAGGTTGATCATGCTCGGTGGCCGCACCCGATACCGGTAAGGATTCCCCGACCCATCGCTGATCAGATAAAATCCCAGCTCACCCTTCGGCGACTCAATCCGCCCATACGCCTCGCCCGCCTTCGGCCGCAGACCCCGCAGCCGCGCCTTCGCGTCCATCACCGGTCCCGCCGGAATATCGCGCAGCGCCTGCTCCAGAATCTTCACTGACTCCCGCATCTCGAGAATCCGCATCATGTAGCGGTCATAAACGTCGCCATGCTCCCCCATCGGCACTCGAAAGCTAAAGCGATCGTAAATTCCATACTTGTCAACCTTGCGAATGTCATAGTTGACCCCGCTCGCCCGCAGCATCGGCCCCGTCACCCCTGCGTTTACGGCCAGCTCGCGCGGCAACACGCCCGTGCCCTGCGTCCGCGCCATCAGAATCTCGTTTGCCCGCAGCAGGTTTTCAAACTCATCGACGAAGCCGGGCAACCGCCCCACCAGCTGGCGCGTCTCCGTCAGCCACGCCGGCGAGCAATCCACGCGCACCCCGCCAAAGCGCATGTAGTTGCACATCATCCGCGCCCCGCTCAGCGACTCGAACAGATCCAGAACCTTCTCGCGCTCGCGAAACGCATACATCAGCGGCGTGCCGCTCGCTCCCATGTCCTGCAGCAAAAACCCAACCAGCCCCGCGTGATTCTGAAATCGCGTCAACTCGGCGACAATCACGCGAATGTATTCCGCGCGCTCCGGCACTGCGATGCCCGCCAGCTTCTCCACCGCCAGCACATAGCCCCAGTTATTCGTCATCGAGCAGAGATAGTCCAGCCGATCTGTGTAGGGAATCGCCGACAAGTAAGCGCCGTGCTCGGCGATCTTCTCGTGGTTGCGGTGCAGGTATCCAAAGACCGGCTTCAGCCGAACAACCCGCTCGCCTTCCAGCCGCACATCCATGCGAAACACGCCATGCGTTGAAGGATGATGCGGCCCCATGGAGACTTCCATGATGTCGCCCAGGCCGTCTTCATTGACAACCGCGATTCGCTCCAGTTCCGCCACGTCCGTGATCACGCCTTCACCCCCGTGACCAGAATGTCGTCTTCGGGAGGAACGTAATCCTTGCGCATCGGATAGTCGACAAACCCATCCCACATAAGGATGCGCCGCAAATCCGGATGCCCATCGAAAACGATCCCATATAAATCGAAGGCCTCGCGCTCCTGAAATTCCGCGCTGCGCCAAACCGGCGTCAGCGATGGCAGGTGCGTGCCGTCGGCGCGATTCGCCGTCCTCAGCCGCAGGATCGCCGGCCCGTGTTTCTTCTCCATCGAAAACAAGTGATAGACGGCCTCAAGATAACCCGGCACTTTGGTCTTGCGAACCTCTTCGACTTCCTTTTCCGACTCCGCGCCATCCGGCCCCGCGACCAGCTTCTTCACCTTTACCTTTTCGGTGACCTCGCTGTCCGGCCAGTCCACGCCCGTCACCAGCGAGCAGTAGTCGAGCCGCAGCTCCGCATCGTCGCGCAAAAACTCCGCTACAGCCCGCGCATGCGCATGGTCCAGCAACAGCGAATGTTGCCCGGAAGGACTTCCATTCGCGATCACCGTCACGCTTGCGCCCGGAACTCCAGCTTCAATCTGGGCCTTGATGTTTTCGGGGGAGGGAAGCGGCATTATTGGATCACCCTCAACGGGGTCCCCGGCGAGCTTGCTCGCTGGGGTGTGAGCGGATTCCCATTCTCGGCAAGGAAAACGTCAGTATTCTGCGCCGGCTCCAGCCCATGCTCCCCAAACGCGGGCACCGGAAATTCACTCGGCAAGTCTGCATTGAGATGCCGCGGCCGATCCGCGCCGCTGAGTGACTGCTCCTCAATCTTCTTCTGCAGCGTCATGAACGCGTGAATCAGCGCTTCGGGCCGCGGCGGGCACCCAGGAATATGCACATCGACAGGAATATAGCGGTCGATCCCCTTCAGGACGTTGTATCCATCGCGAAACGGCCCGCCGGAAATCGCACAAGCACCCATGGCGATTACATATTTCGGCTCCGGCATCTGGTTGTAGAGCCGCACCACCTGCGGCGCCATCTTTTTTGTAAC
>CAZSWI010000467.1:0-2236 GCA_964610635.1 uncultured Acidobacterium sp. | reverse complement strand
GCGAGCAACGACGCGCTAAATGGCTGCAGAAAGATGTTTGAACTCAGCTGGGCCAACCCGCGGCGCAGAATGGCGCCGGCTCCCGCGCTCACGAATATAAGCGTCACCGCGTGCAGGTGTTGGACACCGAAGATGACCGCCAACGCCACGGCACCGGCTGCCGCCGCGAGCGTGAACAGCCACGTCGATGCCGGCGGAGCCTGTGAGATTGCGCTGATCGCCTCCCTTGCAGCCGCTGGCGTAATCCGGCCGGCGCCGAGGTCTTCGATAAGCCGGATAATCGAAGCCACGCGGTCCATGTCGACGCCGGTGGGAGCGGCTGCCACCGCGGAAGTGATTCTGTTCTCCCCTTCCTGGGCTTCAAGTTGCAGCGCACCCCAGCGCGGGATGATCTCTGCGGATAGTCCGAGGCTGCGGCCGAAACGTTTGGCCTGGGCCAAAGTCTGGTCGGTGGATTGACCGTTGGCGTATAAAACGCCCGCGAGGGCGAGAACAAGGTTGGACCGTTCCTCCAGGTTCATATGCTCACGCAATTCGATTTACGTCGCGCCCAGATTTTCTCCGCGATGAAAAGCCATATCGCCATGTTGAAGACGCCTGCGATGTTGCTTAAAACCAATTTGCTTCCCGTATCGCACTATTTCATTCCATAGTAAAGAGGATGGGCAGAAAGCGGCTCGAAGCGGTCCTGTTGGTTACTGGGCTTCCGCCGCCAGATACGGCTTAACCATTTTCTTCGGATCGACAACGCGATCGAATTCAGCCTCGGTCACGAAGCCCAGCTTGAGGGCGGCGGCCTTGAGCGTGAGGTCGTTCTCCATGGCATAGTGCGCGATCTTCGACGCCTTGTCGTACCCAATCACCGGCGAGAGCGCCGTCACAAGCATCAGGGAACGCTCGACATATTCGTTGATCTTCTTCAAATTGGGCCTGGTCCCCTCGACCAGGAACTTGCGAAAGTTCGTGCACCCGTCGGTCAGGATCGTGCATGAATGGGTGACGTTGAAGATGATCAGGGGCTTGTAAACGTTCATCTCCAGATAACCGCCGGCTCCGCCAAAACCCACCGCTACGTCGTTTCCCATTACCTGCACGGCGATCATCGTGAGCGCTTCGGCCTGAGTTGGGTTCACCTTGCCTGGCATGATGGACGAGCCGGGTTCATTCTCCGGAATGAGCAACTCGGCAAAGCCCGCCCGCGGACCGCAGGACATGAGCCGGATGTCGTTGGCAATCTTGTAGAGGGATACGGCCAGCGTCCGCATTGTGCCGGAAAGCTGGACCAGAGCGTCGTGAGCGCCCTGCACGGTAAATTTGTTTGGCGCGCTGACGAACGGCAGGTTTGTGAGTTTGGCGATCTCGGCCGCAGCGGCCTCGCCGAAGCCGGGCGCCGAATTGATCCCGGTACCCACCGCCGTACCTCCGAGCGCGAGGCGATAGACACCTTTCAGTGAATCCTCAATCCTCTCGAGATCGTCGGCCAGAGCGCCCGCATAGCCAGACCATTCCTGCCCCAGAGTCAGTGGCGTTGCGTCCTGCATGTGTGTGCGGCCGATCTTGACGATGTCCTTCCATGCGTCGACTTTTGCAGCAATTGCATCGTGCAGCGCCTTCACCGCCGGGATCAGCCGCTGCTTTACATTGATCGCCGCCGCGATGTTCATCGCCGAAGGAAAAGTGTCGTTGGACGACTGAGCCATGTTGACGTGGTCGTTGGGGTGAACCGGTGTCTTGCTGCCGAGGGCCGTGCCGGCGATCTGGCAACAGCGGTTAGAGATCACCTCATTCACGTTCATGTTGAATTGCGTGCCACTTCCCGTCATCCATACGTGCAGGGGAAACATGTCGTGATGCTGGCTGGCGAGAATCTCGTCGCAAACTTGAACGATTAAACTGTGACGCTGATCGTCGAGCCGCTTACCGGCGTGGTTGGCATTGGCGGCGGCTTTCTTCAGGATCGCGTATGCGGCGATCATTTCTCGGGGAATTAGATCTTTCCCAATACTGAAGTGCTCCAGCGAGCGTTGGGTTTGCGCGCCCCACAGCTTGTCGGCAGGAACATCTACTTGGCCGAGGCTATCGGTTTCCTTGCGAACGTCCGTCATGTTGCTTCTCCTTGAACGTGCCTGGTCTCATTCCGTTTTCCTATTGTGGGCGCGGCGGACGAGCATTCGCCCGCGCTACCAGGCGGCCCCACGGAGCATTATTCGTGAATTCTGGTCCACTAACTGCTCAC
>CAZSWI010000466.1:0-2248 GCA_964610635.1 uncultured Acidobacterium sp. | reverse complement strand
TGCGGCGGTTTCAGCGCGGGGAGGTCGACGTGCTGATTGCCACGACGGTGATCGAAGTGGGCGTCGATGTGCCGAATGCGACGGTGATGGTGATCGAGCATGCGGAGCGGTTTGGGCTGGCGCAGCTTCATCAATTACGCGGCCGCGTGGGGCGTGGCGCGGCGAAGTCGTACTGCATCCTGATGACGGGGGGGAAGATTTCAGCGAACGCCGAGGAGCGGTTGGCGGCGATGGTGCGGACGCAGGATGGGTTCGAGCTGGCGGAGCTGGATCTGGAGCTGCGGGGGCCAGGGGAATTTTTTGGGACGCGCCAGGCGGGGCTGCCGGATTTTCGCGTGGCGAATCTGCTGCGGGATCGCGCTCTGCTGGAGCTGGCAAAGGTGGAGTCTGCGCGGTTTGCGCAGAAGGCGAATGAGGAGGCGACGGCGGAGGAGAAGGCTCGAGTGTGGGCGCGGCTGAAAGATGCGTGGCAGCGGAGGTACGGGCTGGCGGAGGCGGGGTAGAGCAGGGTACAGGTTACAGGTTGCAGGGTACAGGTTTTCCCCGTGGTTATTTTGGGCGGAGGAGGGGCTGGAACTCGGGGTGCGTTTCAACGATGTGGTGTGCGACGGGGCACAGGACATCAACGCGAAGGTTATGGTCTTTGGCGTACTGGAAGGCGGTGGTGACCAGTTCGAGCGCGATGCCTTTGCCGCGCTGCGACTCGGCGACTTCGGTGTGCCAGAGGGTGAGCCAGCCGTGGCCATCGGTTTCGAATTCGAGATAGCTGGTTTGGCCGTCCTGCTCGATTTCGAAACGGCTGCGGGTGACCTGGGTTGGGTTGTTCATTCGTAGATCTCTTGATGATGATGATAGCGACGGTTGCTGGAGTCAGCCCCGGACGCGGCTGTCTTCTCCTGGGTTTGGGATTTGGAATGGCCTCCGCTCCGAGTTGTGTCGGGGCCCTGCGACTTGTGTTTCTCTTGAGATCTCATCGGTAAGAGACCAATTAGGTTACGCCATTTCCACATCCTCAGGTGTTAGGCTACGCGTTAATCCTTGTTCATCAATGGTTTGCGATACTCATTTCGCCATGTGACAATGATCTAAGCAAAGGAGCGATGGCTAATCTACACGAGATCGGTCTCTTCGAGCGGCCTCCCGCATCGGCCTCTGGCGATTGGGAGGAGAGTCGAGAGACGCCCCCTCGAGCGGATGCAGTTTCGACGGGAATTTTTCCGTCGCAGATGCTGGCGGATTTCGTGGATTCGGGCAAGATCATCACTCCGGAACCGCTGCTCCCCGGCCAGATTCAGCCAGCCAGCATTGACCTCCGTCTCGGCAAGGTTGCCTACGAGGTTCGCGCCAGCTTCCTGCCGGGCAGTTCTACTGTAGAAAGCAAGATTCGCGACCTTCTCATCAGGAAGCTCAGCTTGGAAGACTCCACCGTCTTCCCTCCAAATTCGGTGTTCATCGTGCCGCTTGCCGAGAGCCTTGCGCTGCCCGCGAATATCTATGGCAAAGCCAACCCTAAGAGCACCACCGGCCGGCTCGATATCTTCATTCGTCTTCTGACCGACGCAGGCACTGAATTCGAAGTTATTCCTAAAGGTTACAAAGGGGCTCTTTACGCCGAAATAGTCGCACGTACGTTTCCGGTGGTTATACGAGCCGGCATGAGGCTGAATCAGCTTCGCCTTATTCGGGGAAAATCGGAATCCAGCGACTCAAAACTTACACAGTTAGCCGGCCGCGAGAATCTTGTCTACGAAGATGAAGATAATCCCGGCACTCCCCACATCCACCGCGGGCTGAGTTTCTCGGTCGATCTTGAAGGCGACGAATCGAACATCGTAGCGTACAAGGCTAAGAAAGATACCCCGCCCATCGATCTGGACAAGATCAACTTTTATCAGCCGGATGAATATTGGGACCTCGTGCGGGCGCCGCGATCAAAACAGCTGATCCTGCACCCTCAGGACTTCTACATTCTCGCGTCGTCGGAGCGGGTCGGTGTGCCTCCTACGCACGCCGCGGAAATGGTAGCCTTCGATCCTGCGTTTGGAGAATTCCGAATCCATTATGCGGGTTTCTTCGACCCAGGCTTTGGTCATGGAGTCAACGGCACCAAGGCTGTTCTTGAGGTGCGCGCCCATGAGGTCCCGACCCTACTCGAACACGGTCAGGTTGTCGGGAAACTCGTGTATCACGCGATGGCACAGGTCCCGGAAAGGATATACGGGCCGGCGATCGGCTCGTCGTATCAGAA
>CAZSWI010000465.1:0-2272 GCA_964610635.1 uncultured Acidobacterium sp. | reverse complement strand
GTGAGCAGCTTGATGTAGGGAGTTTCGCCGCAGCCGGAGCAGGCGCCGGAGAACTCAAAGAGCGGCTCGAGGAGCTGGATGTCTTTTACCTGAGTGGCAGAGAGGCGATCGCGCGCGACGGTGGGGAGGGATTCGAAGAAGTCCCAGTTGGCGCGCTCGGGAACACGCAGCGGTTGCTGTGCGGCCATGTTGAGGGCCTTGTGGGTGGGGTCGGCCTTGCTCTTGGCGGGGCAGACCTCAACGCACAGGGTGCAGCCGGTGCAGTCTTCGGGAGCTACCTGGAGGGTGTAGAGTTCCTGGTCCATGCCGCGCCATTTCGGCTTAGCGGACTTGAAGGTTGCCGGGGCGTTGGGGAGCAGGGCTCCGTCGTAGACTTTGGCGCGAATGACGGCGTGCGGGCAGACCATGACGCATTTGCCGCACTGGATGCAGAGTTGCTCATCCCAGACAGGGATGAACTGGGCGATGTTGCGCTTCTCCCATTTGGCAGTCGCGGTGGGGAAGGTTCCGCCAGGAGGCAGCGCGCTGACGGGAAGCAGATCGCCGTGGCCGGCGGCCATTGCGCCAAGGACATCGCGGACGAAGGTGGGCGCGGCTGCGGGAATTGCGGGGAGGATGTCGAACTTCGCGGTGACATGCTCGGGGGCTTTGACTTCGTGCAGGTGGGCGAGGGCGGCGTCGACGGCGGCGTAGTTCTGCTGGACGACCGCATCGCCGCGCTTGCCATAGGTTTTCTTAATGGCTTTCTTGATCTGCTCGATGGCCTCTTCACGGGGCAGAACACCGCTGATGGCGAAGAAGCAGGTCTGCATGACGGTGTTGATGCGGTTGCCCATACCGTTTTCGCGGGCGACGGTGTAGCCATCGATGACGAAGAGGCGGAGGTGCTTTTCGAGGATGGTCTTCTGGATGGTACGCGGCAGATGCTGCCAGACGTCTTCGGGGCCGTAGGGGCTGTTGAGGAGGAAGGTGGCTCCGGGTTCGGCGGCGACGAGGACATCGGTCTTCTCGAGGAATTCAAATTGATGGCAGGCGATGAAGTTGGCGCGCGAGATGAGGTAGGTGGAGCGGATGGGCTCGGGGCCGAAACGCAGGTGCGAGGTGGTGAGGGAGCCGGATTTCTTGGAGTCGTAGACGAAGTAGCCCTGGGCGTAGTTCGGGGTCTCGGAGCCGATGATCTTGATGGAGTTTTTGTTGGCTCCCACGGTGCCGTCGGCGCCAAGGCCGTAGAAGAGGGCGCGCACGGTCTTCGGATCTTCGGTGGAGAAGCTCTCGTCCCAGCGCAGGCTGGAGTGGGTAACGTCGTCGTCGATGCCGATGGTGAAGTGATTTTTCGGATGCGGTTTGGCCAGCTCGTCGTAGACGCCCTTGACCATGGCGGGCGTGAATTCTTTCGAGGAGAGGCCGTAGCGTCCGCCGACGATGACCGGGAACTGCGCGAGCGGCAGACGGCCGGTAGAGAGCGATTCGGAGATGACGGTGACGATGTCCTGGTAGAGGGGCTCGCCGGTTGATCCCGGCTCTTTGGTACGGTCGAGGACAGCGATTTTGCGGACGGAATCGGGGAGGGCTGTCAGAAAAGCTTCGGGCGCGAAGGGCCGGAAGAGGTGGACCTTCAGCAGCCCGAGCTTTTCTCCACGGGCATTGAGTGCGTCAATGGCTTCTTCGGCAGCGCCCGCGGCCGAGCCCATGAGGATGATGACGCGATCCGCGTCGGGGGCTCCGTAGTAGTCAAAGAGACGATAGCTGCGGCCGGTTTGGCGGGCGAAGCGGTCCATGACGTCCTGCACGATCACTGGGCAGGCGAGGTAATAAGGGTTACAGGCTTCGCGAGCCTGGAAAAAGACATCGGGGTTCTGGGCGGTTCCACGGAGGACGGGGCGATCGGGCGAGAGCGCGCGTTCACGGTGGGCGCGGACGGCTTTCTCGTCGAGGAGCGCGTTGATGGTCTCGTCGGAGATGGGCTGGACTTTGTTGATTTCGTGCGAGGTGCGGAAGCCATCGAAGAAATGCATGAAGGGGATGCGGGATTCGAGGGTCGCGAGGTGGGCGATGGTTGCGAAGTCGGCGGCTTCCTGGACGGAATTCGAGGCGAGCATGGCGTAGCCGGTCTGGCGGCAGCCCATGACGTCGGAGTGATCGCCGAATATAGATAGGGCATGCGTGGCGATGGAGCGCGCGGTCACGTGCATGACGTTAGGGGTGAGCTCGCCGGCGATCTTGTACATATTGGGGATCATGAGCAACAGGCCCTGCGAGGCCGTAAAGGTGG
>CAZSWI010000464.1:0-2274 GCA_964610635.1 uncultured Acidobacterium sp. | reverse complement strand
TTGCGGATGCTCTCCTGCGCGTAGGTGACGGGCTCGGGATCGCCGGGGCCGTTCGAGAGGAAGACGCCGTCGGGCTTGAGGGCGAGCACATCTTCGGCGGAGGTTTGCGCGGGAACGACGGTCACGCGGCAGCCTTCCTGCGAGAGCATGCGGAGGATATTTTTCTTAATGCCGTAGTCGTAGGCAACGACGTGAAGGTCGTGTTGCAGGGCAACTTCGTCGAGGCGGAGGGGATTGGGGCCGTCCTGCTCCCACTCGTAGCGGTCTTTGGTGGAGACGACGCTGGCGAGGTCGGTGCCGTCCATTTTGCGGATGGAGCGGGCTTTCTCGACGAGGACATCGGGGTTGGGTTCAGTGGTAGAAATGACGCCGCGCATCACTCCATTGGCGCGCAGGTGGCGGACGAGGGCGCGGGTGTCGATTTCAGAGATGACGGGAACGTGGAAACGCTCGAGGTACTCGTCGGCGACCTGCTGGGAGCGCCAGTTGGAGCTGATCGGGGAAAATTCGCGGGTGACGAGGCCTTCGATGTAGGGCCTGGCGGCTTCGTTGTCGGCGGAGTTGGTGCCGTAGTTGCCGATCTGTGGGTTGGTGAGGACGACGATTTGTCCGGCGTAGGAGGGGTCGGTAAAGATCTCCTGATAACCGGTCAGCGATGTATTGAAAACGACTTCTCCGCGGCATTCGCCCTGGGCGCCGTAGCCGTCGCCCCTGAAGATGCGCCCGTCTTCGAGCGCAAGGATTGCCTGCATGGAGACTCCGAGACTTGGATTCCTCTGATTCTATCAGGGAGTGGCGGGTGGTTCGGGGCGATGGGCTGAGCAAAACTCGGGGATTCTGCGCAGGAAATCAGGCCGACAAAACTGGTTAGATTGAGCCCCTCCACTTATCGAGCCCTCGGAAAAAACCCGAGAGGCAGGAAACCATCCCTCGGCGGCTAAAGCCGGAGCCGTTGTGCAGGTATTCGGCACGGCTGAAGCCTTGCCCCTTCAAAGCTGCGGGCTTCTCGCAGAGGCGTATTCGCATGGCGAGTTAATTTTGCGGAATCGACTGTGGCTGGGTTGCCGACTGCGACGGCGGTTGCTGCGGTTGGGTTGGCTGTAGCTGCTCCTGCTGCTGCAACTGCTGTTGCTGGGTGGGCGGCGCCACGTCGGGGAGAGATTTTGCTGGTTCGAGGCCGGGGATGACGGGCGCTGTATGAATCTGGCCGGTGGCTGCGTCGACGATGGAGATGCCGTAGCGGTCGAGCGTGCTGGCGAGTGTTTCCTCGAAGGCCGCGCGGTCGGTGGCGTAACGTGCGCGAGCGGCGATGAGCTGAGCGTCGGCGGCAGCAAGGCCTTTCTGCTGGGTCAGGACGTTGGCGGTGGTGGAGGCGCCGAGGTGGAGCTTCTTCACTTCCGCGTCGAGGCTCTGCTGGTTGTAGTCGTAGTTGGAAAGAGCGGAATCGACGGCGGCGCGGTCGTTGGTGAGCGCGTACTGCTGGCTGATGACGTTCATGCGAATCTGGATGTAGAGCTGCTGCAGGGACATCTGCGCCTTGCGGTATTCAATCTGCGAACGCGCCTGCTGGGCCTGCGCGGGCCGGTTGCGAAGGGGGATGTTCATGGTGAACTCGACACCCTTGTTCGGGCCGCTGCTGTTGCCGAGATTCTGGAGGACGGTGCCATAGCCGGTATTGCCCAGAAGGGTGCAATCGGAAGGGGGAAGGCCAAAGGACGCGAGGGCTGCGGGGCAGTTCGGGCTGACCGCGCCACCCAGAGCGCTGGCGCCGTAAAAGGCCTGAACATCGAACACGGGGAGCAATGCGTTTTTCACGGCCTTGATTGTGATTTCGTCGATTTTCAGCGTCAGGATGGCCTGCTCCACGTCAGGGCGATTGGCGTCCGCTTCACGCACGAGTTCGTCCACCGACATATGCTCTTCGGGGATTTCGGCAAGGCTGACGCGATCAGTGGGAATGATGGGCGCGTTGGCCAGAGCGGGATCGTCGAGATTCCGGGAAATGGCCTGCTTCATGACCAGCTCCTGATATTCCAGCGTGTTCTGTGAGGCAATGAGCGATTGCTGGTCGCTGGACATCTGGCTTTTGGCGTTCACGACATCGAGAGGCGCCATGCTGCCGATCTGGAGTTGCTTCTCGTCGTCCTTTTCGAGGCTGGTGGACTGATCGAGAGCGCGCTGTTTGGACTGGACATCTTCATAAGCGCTGACCAGGCCCCAGTAGATGTTCTCCACCTGATTGATGGTGTAGAGAAGCTGCTGGCGGAAGACGGA
>CAZSWI010000463.1:0-2284 GCA_964610635.1 uncultured Acidobacterium sp. | reverse complement strand
CGCACTTCCTCGTCGAGTCCCTCTGCGAAGTACTCCGCAGGCACTCCCAGCTTCATCCCCTTCACGCCCTGCTCTGCGAATTTGTCCAGCTCCGCCGTGTAATCCGGAACCGGCAGCGTCGACGAGGTCGCGTCCATCACGTCATGCCCCGCGATCACGCCCAGCACCGTTGCGGCGTCCCGCACCGTCGCGGCAAACGGTCCAATACGGTCGAGCGACGAAGCAAACGCGATTAACCCATACCGCGATACCCGCCCATACGTCGGCAGCACACCCACCACTCCGCAGAACGACGCAGGCTGCCGGATCGATCCGCCCGTATCCGTGCCCAGCGTCGCCACCGCCATACCCGCCGCAACCGCTGCCGCGGACCCTCCGCTTGAACCGCCAGGCACCCGCTCCAAATCGTACGGATTGTGAACCGGCCCATAAGCCGAGTTCTCGTTCGACGATCCCATCGCGAACTCATCGCAGTTCAGCTTGCCCAGAAATATCGCGCCCGCGTCCGCCAGCTTCTTAACAGCAGTCGCCGTGTACGGCGGTCGATACCCCTCAAGAATCTTCGACCCCGCCGTCGCCGCGAACCCCTCAACCGTCAGCACGTCCTTGATCCCAAACGGTACCCCCGCCAGCTTCGGCAGCGGCTCCCCTTTCGCGGCAAGAGCGTCGATCCGCGCCGCCTGCGCCAGCGCAAAATCGCGATCCACCGAAAGAAATGCGTGAATCCGCGGATCATCGCCCGCAATGCGCGCCTCGTAAATCTCCGTCACAGCGGTCGCCGTCGTCTCACCCTTCGCAATCGCCGATCGGATGCCCTCAATCGAACCTGCCGTCATCGTGCCCGCGTTCATCGTTTCGGCACTCATCGCTCAATCACCTTCGGAACCTTGAAGAACACCCCATCCGTCTCCGGCGCACTCGCCATCACCACGTCGTGATCGAGACAAGGGCGCACCGCATCCTCCCGCAGCTCCCGATCCCCTTCCGACGCAATTTCCCCCCGCGTCCCCAGAACCTCCGAAACCTGCGCCATCGGCTCAACCTGCGCCGTGTCCAGCTCCTCCAGTTGCGCCACATAGTCCAGGATAGCGTTCAGGTCGCGCCGCATCCGCGACTCCTCGTCCGCCGTCAGTTCAAGATTGCCAAGTTCGGCCACGCGCCTTACATCGTCGAGCGACACTCGTTCCGTTTCGGCCATGGTTCCAGTTTACCAGGCAGATTGGCCCCCCGCCTTAACATGCCTGTTGACAGATGCCCCCAGCCAGGTACAATCTGCCCCATACCGACTCTCTCTGCTCCTGTTACTCCATGAATACGGTCTGTAAACACCCTAAGGTACGCGTCGTGGCGCGCGAAGATGACGCCGAGTTCGTCGAATGCCTCGAATGCGGCGAGGTGTTTGACTCCAACGAATTTCGCGATATGGCGATCGAAGAGATGCAGAACGAGGAAGAAGAAACCGCCTGACACGCCGCTGATCCGCACACGCTGTATGGATCGCCGCGCAGACACGCTCTTCCTGAGCATCCCATCCTGTCGTCCTCTAACAAAGCCCCAGCACCTCTTCAGCCGTCTTCCCCTGCTCGCGCAGCGTGCGGATCGCCAGCGCGTCGTGCCGCTTCGCCAGCCGCTCTCCCCGCTCATCTACCACCAGCGCGCAGTGATACCACGCGGGCGGCGGCCATCCCAAAGCGTTGTAGAGCAAAATCTGCCGCGCCGTCGAAAGCAGCAAGTCCGCCCCGCGCACCACTTCGGTGATCTCCATTGCATGATCGTCTGCCACCACCGCCAGCTGGTACGCCGGAACATCGTCCCGTCGCCACACGGGAAAATCCCCGAAGTCTTCGCCGGCGACAAATCGCTGCGCCCCAAAATGCCCGTCCTCGAACGTGACTACCGCACCATCCGGAACGCGAAACCGCCAGTTCACCCCGGCAGGGCTCTCATACTTTCTTGATAAAGTCGCGTCAGCATTTGGACGGCAAGTCCCCGGATACATCAGGCCCTCGTCGCCTTCGTAACGGAGTCTCCCGCGCCCCTCGCCTGCCAACTCATGCGGAGCCTGAGCAATCCCGCTCAGCTCTCGGCGCGAGCATACGCACGGGTATATGAACCCGCCATCGAGCAACTGCTTCCAGACATGCAAGTAGTACGAGTGCCGCTCGCTCTGAGAATAGGGGCCGAATGTCCCACCAACATCCGGCCCCTCATGCCAATGTATGCCGAGCCACTGCAAGTCCGCCAGCATTGCATTGACCAAATCCGCCCTCGACCGCTGCGGATC
>CAZSWI010000462.1:0-2286 GCA_964610635.1 uncultured Acidobacterium sp. | reverse complement strand
GAGGAGGAAGAAGACGGAGAGGAGGAGGAAGAAGAGGAGGAAAGAGAAGGAACAAAAAGAACACACTTTTTCATATTTGTGTCGAGGCCGATGATTTTGAGTGAATCGATGAGAAAGTGAGCAGCAGGCAAGACAGAGCGAAAGGGGCCGTATAGAGTGATGTCATCAATGAGTGCGGGGTCGAAGACATCAGGAAAACGATGAAAGAGCTCAATCAAGATTGGTTGCAATGCAACGCAGAAGAAGAAAGGACCGAGAGGATCGCCTTGTTGTGTTCCTTCCTGCGAGTCAATCCAGACGAATTTCGTTTCACCATTCGCGGAGTTGAAAGAGACTCGAAGCTGGCCGAAGCAGCCATAACAAAGATCGAACCAAGGAAGGAGTTGAGGAAAGTGGATGACGAGGCCCTCACGAATTGCATTGCGGCTGATGCAGTTGAATGCATTTTTTGCGTCATTCTGCCAGATCACGAAGTTGCTGTCTGCCAGCGAATAAGCAATGCGTGCAGCGTGAGCTATTGTTTCGACACCATTTTTGGCTCCAACGCCAAACTGGAAAGGAAGGAAAAAGGAGGAAATGCTGGATGATGAGATTGCGTGAAGAGCAGCTGAGGAAATGATGCGGCGAATGCAGAGGCTGACGGCGATGGGACGAACACCAGACGGAGATTTTGGCAAAGCGTAGAGGTCTGCGCCTGCAAAAAAAGGAACAAAAGCTGAAGGAAAGAGGCCTAGACGCCCAATCTGAGTGAGCCAAGAACAAAGAGGATGAAAAGAGGAAGTTTGGATGAGGGCGCGCAGATGCTCGTATCTGTAGCCACACTCGTCAGCTGCTTTGTGAGAAGGGAGATGACGAATTGTTGATTTGACCTGTTTGATCAGGTCTTCAAACGAGAAGAAAGGGCGAGAAGAGGAGGAAGAAGGAGCAGATGAAGAGGAGGAAGAAGGAGCAGATGAAGAGGAGGAGGAAGGAGCAGATGAAAAGGAGGAAGAGGGAGCAGATGAAGAGGAGGAGGAGGGATGAGAAGCACAACAATCGGCGTGGCGAGGGTGGAACGAGACATCGACCTCGACCTCCTCTTCAATGAGGTCGTCGAGGAGTTGAGGCAGAGAAGGATGGGCAGGAGATGAAGAGGACGAGGAGGAGGAAGAAGATGAAGAAGACGATGCAACAAAAGCGTGCAAGTTGTTGTTGCGTGCAGGATGTAGTTCTTTCAGGCTTTGCAGCTCTTGTTCTCCAATTTTCAGAAGGTGTGTATCTTTCTCGAGAATAGAGAGAGCCTGCCCGAACTCTCCGTCTGATGCTGCTTTCACGGCTTTTTCGAACTGACTTCTTTCTTTGCCACTTCTTGCTGATTTCTCTTGTTCAAGTGCTTCTTGCAACAGCTGTGCAAACTTCTTTTCCTTGAACAGCTTGAATTTGCGCGAAAGCTCTTCTTCGAGGTGCTCATGACCGCCTCTTGGAACCGTGAGGACAAGGAAAGGAATCAAGAAGAATGCGGCAGCGGCGAGCTGATCGGTTGGATCGGCGTTGAGGAGCTCAACAACGTCTTTCACGACGAGGTCACTGAAGAGATTTCTGCATTTGTTTGGGATGAAAGAGACAGAGTGCACACGAAACGAGAAGGCTTGCTGAGGTGAGAACTGAGCAAAAAAGGAGAAGCGATGAGAAGCAGAGAACGATGACAATGAAGAGGAAGAAGACGGAGCGGGAGCGGGAGGAGGAAGCGAAGAAGCTGGAACAGCAGCAGCTGGGACTGCGGCAGCGGTGACTGGAGAGTTCGAGTCCGAGACCACGAACGGAAAAGACGAGGAGAGCGGGTCGGCCATTTTGGAGAGAAAAGAAAGCGTCGCTGAAGAGTAATGCGGGGGCGATGGCGAAGAGGAAGGATGTGAGGATGAGGAGCTGGAGAACTGAGTTCGAATCCTGGCAGAATCATAGTGTTTTTTCGAAGTTTTGGCCGAGGGGCTAGGGACCGTTGAACTTTGCCAGAAAAGATTTGCCAGAATTGCGTTCACAATATCATTCTTTCCCACGATGCTCCTGCAACTGAAAAGAGAGTCTCCAGAATGAAAATCATCGAGCCAAAGCTTGATGTCTTCAACCCTCATTTGCGGACGCGAACGGACAAAATCTTCTCTTGAAGTGGACGCAGAGAACACGAACGACTCCTTCCGGGATAGTCCTGGAGCCGGACGAGAGTCCCGATTTCCCTGTTTCATGAACAGTGTTTTTTTTTTGAAACAATCACCATGAATTGACAATGAAAAGTACAGAAAGAAATAT
>CAZSWI010000461.1:0-2307 GCA_964610635.1 uncultured Acidobacterium sp. | reverse complement strand
GCTTGGTTTGGTGCCCGAAGTGGACTCCCGCTTCGAGCAGCTCCTTCATGGTGATGGTTGCCAAACGACCTCCTCATTGGACTGCATTCCGGCATGTTCTTCGGGCCGGAATTGATGCCCCGGTTGGGGGCAGATTGAACTACCTGAACTCAGTCACCAGTTTTTAATTCCCACTCCCCGGTAAAAACCCACCGGAGACTGGCGGCTGTTGACTGGGGACTTCTTTACCGCTTCGAGAACTGGAACCTCTTGCGTGCTCCCTTTTGACCGTACTTCTTGCGTTCCTTGATTCTGGCGTCCCGAGTGAGCAGGCCTTCGCTCTTGAGTGTCTTGCGCAGCTCGGCGTTGAACTGGAGCAGGGCGCGGGCGATGCCCATCTTAACCGCATCGGCCTGTGCGGCTACGCCGCCGCCGGAGACCGTGGTCACCACGTCGAAAGTCGCGCCGGTGTCGGTCAGCACGAGGGAGCGCTTCGCCGAAACGCGCTGCTGCTCGGTCACAAAATAGGCGTCGAGTGCTTTGCCGTTGACGGCAAACTCGCCGGTACCAGGGCGAAGATAGACACGGGCGATAGCCGATTTGCGCCGCCCCGTGCCGTAATACTGAACCTTATCTGCCATGTGCGTCTTAATCCTTTATGCGGTGAGTTCCAGCGGTTGGGGCTTCTGCGCCGCGTGCGGGTGCTTGTCGTCGCGATAGACGTTGAGCTTGGTGGCCATTTTGCGGCCAAGCTTGGTCTTGGGCAGCATGCCTTTGATGGCCTCTTCGACTACCTTCTCCGGCCGGCGCTCGATGAGGCGAATGAACGACTCCTCGCGGAGACCGCCGGGAAATCCGGTGTAGCGGCGATAGGTTTTCGACTGGCTCTTGAGGCCGGTGAGGCGCACTTTGCTCGCGTTGATGACGATGACGTGATCGCCCATGTCGAGAAAAGGTGTGTATTTCGGATTGCGTTTGCCGCTGAGGACGCTGGCAGCTTCGGTGGCGAGGCGTCCCAGGGTCTTGCCGCTGGCATCGACCACGAACCACTTGCGATCGATATTGAGCCCGCTCGGAATATATGTCGACATCTCTTAGTCTTCTCCCGGCCTTGCTGATTCCTGCTGCACGGCGCGCGATAATTGGCCGCGCAAAAACCCAAACTGCCACACAACTCCCGCCAAAAAATGCCGCGCAACACCATCCGCGGAAACTGAACTCTTCCGCGGCTTTCAAATGCTGTACGCGTGAGTTGGCGCAGAATTGATCGAACCCGGTCCAGAGTTTCGTCCAGATTTTCCCGGATTTGCCTGTCCCCGGCTGCGGCGTAAACGCACAGACACGAGGACGCACACTGCGCAAGGACTTCAGAATACGGGAATTTGGGGGCGGAAGTCAATTGTGGAAAGGGGTAAAAGGAGGTTGTTTCAGCGCCAGGGGCGGAAAAACAGGCGGACATCTTCGGCGAGCAGTTCCGGCTCTTCGGCGGCGGCGAAGTGGCCTCCTCGGGGCATCTCGGTCCAGCGCTGGACGTTGTAGCCGCGCTCGACCCATCGGCGCGGCGGAAACGGATCTTCGAGCGGGAAGCGGACGACGCCGGTGGGGACGGTGACGAACTCGCCTTCTTTGAATTGAAGCGGGGCGAGGCGGCTCTCCATATATAAGCGGAAGGACGAGGCAATGGTCTGGGTCATCCAGTAGAGGGTGACGTTGGTGAGCAGCTCGTCCTGGGTGAAGCGGGTGAGCAGGTCGCCGTTGCAGTCGGCCCATTCGTGAAATTTCTCGATGATCCAGGCGGCCAGGCCGGCGGGAGAGTCGTTGACTCCGATGGCGGCCGTTTGCGGGTGGGTTCTCTGGATGTGGGCATAGGCGCCGTGGGTCTCATACCACTGGGCGGTCGCGGCCAGACCAGCCTGCTCTGCCGGCTCGAGTTTCGCGTCAGGCGCCAGCCAGGGGCGATAGCTTCCGGGGATGTAGTTGAGGTGAATCCCTACCATGCGGTGCGGATGGCGAAGACCGAGCAGGGTTGTGACCGATGCGCCGAAGTCGCCTCCCTGGGCCGCGAAGCGCGTGTAGCCGAGTTCGGACATGAGCTGCGCCCAGCAATCGGCGATGGCGAAGGTGTTAACGCCGCGGACGGTGGGGCAGTCGGAGAATCCGAAACCGGGCAGCGAGGGGATGACTACATCGAAGGAGTCGGCGGGATCGCCGCCGTGGCTGGCCGGGTCGGTGAGGAGGGGCAAAATCTTCAGCATTTCGAGGAAAGAGCCGGGCCAGCCGTGGGTGAGGATAAGCGGGAGGGGGTTGGGACCTTTGCCGCGCTCGTGG
>CAZSWI010000460.1:0-2313 GCA_964610635.1 uncultured Acidobacterium sp. | reverse complement strand
CCACCGTCATCTCGTGCCCTGCCAGCGCCACCCAGTGCATCAGCGTCGCGCTCGCGTTCAGCACATGCAGGAGCACCCGCTGCCCCTCGCGAACCCGCAGCGGTTCGCCGAACCCCAGCATTTTTCCGTTGATCGTCGCACAGTCATAAAGCGCGTCCATCGACGCGTCCCCTCCACCGCCCTTATACGCATTCCAGTCATGCAGCGTCAGGAAAATTTCCTGGTCGAACGCTCCCCGATTCTCCCGCGGCTCCACATAAAAACACCCGAACTGCCCCGTATACAGCCCCCGGTCCAGATGATGTCCCGCAAAGCTGTGCGTGTGATACCACCGGAACCCCGCCGGCCGCGGCTCAAAGCTGTAGCGCAGCGTCGCCCCCGGCGCAATCGTCGGCGAACCCTCTTCCATTGCGCCGTCTTCCACAGACGGAATCCACTGCCCATGCCAGTGAACAATCTCCGGCAGCTTGCTGCGGTTCGACACATCGATCGCAATCGGCTTCCCCTCCGGCCACCGAATCAACGGCCCCGGAACGGCCCCGCCATAAGCAACCGTGTCGACGACTTTCTTCGCTCCGATCTCCAGCTTTAGCGGCGCAATCTCCAGCTTCACGTCCGCTGGACCCAACCCACCCTGCCCGCGCTCTCGCGCAGCACTCCGCAACACGCTCGGAAGCGCCGTCCCCGCAACAATCGTCGCAGTCCCCGTTACAAATTCCCTGCGATTCATCCGTCGCATCCTTATCGCAGACTTTCCCCGAGTTGCACTTCGCCAACCATCCTTTGCTAACAGCCTTTCGCTGGTCGCTTTCCGCTAACAGTCCTTGGCTGACAGCCTTTCGCTGACCACCTCTAGCTGACCCCTTCTTAGCTGCTACTGCGTACTGTCCGAGCTTCCCGCTCGCCGATGCTTCCAGTCGAAATGCCGTCCCAGGATCCCCTTCACAATCCAACGGTCCGTCCCAGCCGTCGGCCCTATCCCCGCGCCAAAATTAATCTCCCACTGCGGCGACACGTTCAGATCGATCGCCGGAAAAAACTGCTGCTGCTGATTGTGCAGCGTATCCGGATTGAAGATCGTCCCATAATCCGCGTAATACTCCAGTCCCCCACTGACCGCCCGATTGAAGTCGTAACTTACCTTCGCCGCCGGCGCGAACGTGACCCCCTGGTTCACGCTCTCCCCATGAAACGACCGGTCCAGGGCCGGATTGAACGCCAGATACCACCGCCCCGATTGCTTGTCGATAATCGGCCGTATCTCCAGCGTCCACGTGTCCGTCGAAAACACCCGCCGCTGATAACCAAACTCCAGCGACAGGCTCGCGCCCACCGGCCAGTGCCAGCTATCCGGCGCTCGCACCCGCGGACGAATATGATCCCCCACCCACTGCACGCCCTGCCCGCTGCGCTCCGCCGTAAAAATGTAGAACCCCACCTCCGACCAGCTGTTGATCCCGGTCGTGATCTCCGCCGTCTCATGCTCGGCATGGTTCGTCGGGAACATCCGATCCGCCGCATAAACCGATCCCGGCAAGGGCTTCGTTCCCTCCACCGTGAAGTTGCTGTGAAGCTCCACCATCGTCGACTGCGGCGCAACCGTGTCCGATCCATAAACCTGAATCTCGTAGTTGTTCTGCCCCGCCGCGCTCGCCGCCGATAAACATGCCCAGCACGCCAGCCCCAACAGAACTCTCGGCGCCATCTTCGGCGCCGTCTTCTTTGCTCGATCGAAACGCAACCTTCCGGCGCCTCCCCCAACAGGTCCCATTCTCAAGATGACCAGCCGTCCCATCGGCAGCATACTTTCTTCAGATAAAGAGATTTTCATCATGCGTTTAGCTGGCATTTCACTGTCCGATTTTCGCTAAACGCTTGTTGCTCGCCTTCGCTCGCGGAGCGCTGTTTGGCTTTCTGAACACAGATCGCCGTTCCCTGATCGCTGTACTCTGACTCCATGCCCCTGCCGCACGGCGACGCGCAACTCATCCAGATCGTCGACGCCGCCGTTGCCGACGCCGCCCGCCGCTCCGGCTCCTGGCTTCTCTGCGCGCCCGGATGCACACAGTGCTGCATCGGCGTCTTCCCCATCTCGCAACTGGACGCCGCCCGAATGCGCCAGGGCCTGCAGAGCCTCGACTGCGCCGATCCGCAACGAGCCGCTGCCCTGCGAGCCCGCACTCAGCAATCCATCATGCGTCTCGCACCTGATTTCCCCGGCGACCCGAGCACCGGCATCCTCGACGAAGACCGAGCCAACGACTTCGAGAACTTCGCCAATCAAGAACCCTGCCCCGCCCTCGATCCCGCCAC
>CAZSWI010000459.1:0-2313 GCA_964610635.1 uncultured Acidobacterium sp. | reverse complement strand
TCGTCACAAGGCTGCTTTATTAGAGCACTCGCTTCGGGGCCTCTTGAGGGTCCGAGAAGAGAAATGCAGGTGCCATTCGGCGCTATCGCTCACGCGACCTTGCTCAGCCCGGGCCTTTCGACTCGCCCCTGAATTGTTTGTTGTGTCCCCAAGGCGGGCTCAACATGTTTTTGGGGATTCGCTCAAGGGACAGAGTTTTCTCTATTGAGATGGTGGTGTGTAGGACACGAGAGAGAAGAGGTGTTGTGGCCAGCATGCTTAGTCGGCTGGGGCTAGTTGGACGGCTCCGGCGAAGGCGGGTCGCCGGGGCAGCACGAGGGTGAGGCCAAGAGCGCCTGCGGCCATGAGGGCGGCGAAGAGGAAGATGGATGAGTAGCCGAGGCCTGCGACGATCAGGCCTACGAGCGGACCGGTGAGGCCGAGGGAGAGATCGGCGAAGGCGGTAAAGATGCCGAGGGCGGAGCCTCGGTTTTCGGGGGTGACGCAGTTGACCGCTTCGACGCCGAGGGCGGGAAAGACCAGGGAGAATCCGATACCGGTGAGGGCTGCGCCCGCGAAGGCCAGGGCGGGATTGAACGCAAGCCAGAGGAGCGCGAGGCCGGCGATTTCCACGGCTAGACAGACGCGGGCCACGGGAAATCCACCCCAGCGGGTGATGCTGTGGGCAAAGAGCAGGCGGGCGAAAATGAAGGCCGCGCCGAAAACGGTGAGGGCGAACGCGGCGTTGGCCCAGTGGCGGTGGGCGTAGAAGAGCACCATGAAGGACGCGATGGTGCCGAAGCCAGTGGAGGCGAGGGCGAGGCTCATTCCGTGGGGAAAAACGCGGTTGAGGACCTGGCGGAATGCGAGGGATTCGCCTTGGGGGGTAGCGACTTCGGGTATGGGCCACGCTGCGAGCAGGCCGATGGCGGAGACGGCGACGCTGACGAGCCCGACGCCTTGAAGACCCCAGACCCTCTCGATCCAGACACCCATGGGTGCACCGATGGCGAGGCCTCCGTAGGAGCAGATGCCGCTCCAGGAGATAACGCGGGCGGTGTGTCGCTGGCCGACGCGGGCGATGCCCCAGAGGGAGGAGCCGGTGGCTTGCCAGCTTTCTCCGAAGCCGAGGATGAGGCGGCTGGTCAGAATCAGGGCCAGGCAGGCCAACGGTAGCGCGCTGAGGAAGCCGGAGAAGAAGAGGCAGATTCCCGAGCAGGCGCAGGCTACGAGTCCAGAGAGCACGGTGCGGCGGGCCCCGACGTGGTCTGCCATGCGGCCGGCCTGCGGGCGGCTGAGTACTGTGGCCACATATTGAGCGCTGATGGCCAGGCCGGCCAAAACGGTGTTGAAGTGGAGTTGGAGGTGGACCACGCTGGGGAGGACGGCCATGGGAAGCCCGATGGCGAAATAGCAGAGGAAAATCTGGAGCGAAGTGGGGAGAATCCGGAGGGTGATGGAGCCCGAAGCAGAAGGGGAAAAAGGGGTTGTGCTGGTTCGAGACATCTCTTGTAACTTATGGTACAGGGGCCGTGTATCCGATGACGCTTTGGTGGCATGGGCGGGGGATGGTGCCGGGTTGAGCGGGGAGTACAATGTATGGATACACTAGAGCTGGCTCCGGCGCCGGGGAAGGTCGCTTTCATAATCCCTGCTTGTCTTCTGACTCCCTGAGCGGCCTTGCGGCGTCTAATGGGTGATGGAGTCGAAGTTCGAGCTGGGCGGGCCGTGAATGCGCGAGTGGGCCGGCCGGATTATCGTTTGAAGCGTGTGAAAAGAGAGGTCTTTCCCAGGTGAATTCCACCGTTAAGCAAATTCTGTTCTGGGTGCTCATCATTGCGTGCCTTCTGGTCCTGTGGCAGCTGTTCCAGAAAAACGGGGCGATGGGCGGGCACGAGCAGGAAGTCACATTTTCTCAGTTCCTGGGCGATGTGGAGTCGAACCAAGTGGCTGACGTCACCGTCAATGGCCCTGAAGTGCGCGGTCATTTTCGTGCGGACAAGGGCGCCTTCCACGTCGTGGTTCCGTCGAACTATCCGCACCTTTTCGACATCCTCGATCAGAACAAGGTCAGTGTGACGGTGAAGAACGCCGATGGGAGCAGCTGGTGGGGATGGCTTCTGCAGTTCTCGCCGCTCATCCTGATCGCCCTGCTGTGGTTCTTCATGATCCGTCAGATGCAGAGCGGTGGAAACAAGGCGCTTTCGTTCGGCAAGAGCCGGGCTCGGCTGCTCTCGATGCAACAGAAGAAGGTCACGTTTAAGGACGTTGCGGGCGTCGATGAGGCCAAGGAAGAGCTGAAGGAGATCATCGAGTTCCTGCGCGAGGCGCAGA
>CAZSWI010000458.1:0-2321 GCA_964610635.1 uncultured Acidobacterium sp. | reverse complement strand
TCCACCGACGAGTAGCGCGATGACACGTTGACGATGGGCTCTCCAATCGTCTTCCATACGGCGCCGCCCCATCCGGCATCGAAGGCGCGCATGATTTGCTCGCCGCAATTGGTCGGAGGCGCGGAGGCCAGCCAGAAGGGATTCGGGGACCGAATGCCGGCGAAGTTCACCGCGAGATCAGGCATGAGCGGCCTCCGCGTTGACGAGCGCGACGCCGGCGAGATCCTGAGAGATCGCCACGCCAGCCCGCTTGCCGTCCGCTACGGCATCCACCACCTCGCGGCCGCCGTTCACGCAATCGCCACCGGCAAAATACCGGGGATTTGAGGTCAGTCCGGTTGCCCGTTCGACAACCACGCGACCATGGCTCAGCTCGACACCTCGCACCGACGACAGCAGCTCCAGCACAGGCGACTGCCCGATCGCGTAAATCACCTGCTGGCATTCGAACTGAAAGTGGGTTCCCGGAACAGCGGCCAGCACTCCGTCGCTCCCCACGCTCGCCTGCTCGCATTCGAGCGAAGTGATACCCGACGCATCCGCGTGAATCCGCACCGGCAGCACTCTCCACTGGAAGCGCACGCCTTCCTGCTTCGCGTGTTCGTACTCAAACGCAAACGCCGACATATGGTGCTCGCTGCGCCGGTAAAGAATCGCGACGTTCGCAGCACCCAGGCGGCGGGCAGCGTTCGCCGCATCGATCGCCGTATTGCCCGCACCGATCACAGCGACGCTTTCGGCAATCGGGGGCGGATGGGCCGTCTTGTACCGCGCAATGAATTCGAGCGCATCGATCACGTCGCGGTGTTCATCTCCAGGGATACCGAGCCGCCGGGCCGCGCCCAGCCCCACGCCAATAAACAGCCGATCGAACTCCTGCTCCAGCTCCTCGAGGTCCTGCTGCGTCCGGATATCCGCGCCGCAGCGAAACTCGACGCCCAGCCCGCGGATGAGCTCAATCTCCTCAAGACTGGCACGCGCCGGCAGCTTGTACTCGGCCACGCCATAGGTGTTCAGGCCACCCGGCAGAGCGCGGCGCTCAAACACCGTGACCTGAAATCCGCGTTGGCGCAACTCTGCCGCGCAAGCGAGCGATGCCGGGCCCGCGCCGATGCACGCGATTTTCTCCGCGCGCGTCTCCGGCGATTTCATGGGCAGCTTGCCGCCGGCCCGATGAAAAGCGTCCATGGCAAATCGTTGCAGCAGCGCAATCTCAATCGGCTTCTTGTTGTACCGGTGCAGGACGCAGGCTCCCTCGCAGAGCACCTCCACAGGACAGACCCGCGAACAGCTGGCGCCAAGTACGTTGGCATCGAGAATCGTGAGCGCGGACCCGCGCAGGTTATCCCGCGCAATCTTGCCGATGAAACGCGGCACATCGATGTGTGTAGGACATGCCCCCATGCAGGGTGCGTCGAAGCAATTGAGGCAGCGATTGGCTTCGGCGATCGCTGCCTGCGCGGTCAGCGGCGAATGCAGATCACCAAACCGCGCCGCAATCTCCGGAATTTCAGGAAGACTGGCCACAGCGTTTCATCTCCCGCGCCGAACGTTATCCGCTTTTCTGTAACCTGTACCCTCTACCCTGTACCCTGCCTTCACGGCTTCACCAAATCCCCATACATATCCGGGCGCCGATCCCGGAAGAACTGCCAGGTCTTCCGCACTTCCGCGATCTTGTCCAGATCCAGATCGGCCGTGAGCACTTCATCTTTGTCGCGCGAAGCCTGGGCAAAAATCTGTCCTCGCGGATCGCAGAAGTAGCTCTGCCCATAGAACTCGCCAATGTTCCACGGCGCTTCGGTTCCCACGCGATTGATCGCCCCTACGAAGTATCCATTGGCGGCAGCGTGCGCTGGCTGCTCGAGATTCCACAGATACTCGCTCAGGCCGGCGACGGTCGCGGATGGATTGAACACAATTTCCGCTCCATTCAGGCCCAGTGCCCGGGCACCTTCAGGAAAATGGCGGTCATAGCAGATGTACACGCCAATTTTGCAGAAACCCAGGTCGAAGACCGGATATCCCAAGTTACCGGGGCGAAAGTAGAACTTCTCCCAAAAACCCGGCGCCACATGCGGAATGTGGGTCTTGCGATACTTGCCAAGGTACTCGCCTCCGCGCCCCAGCACCGCCGCCGTGTTGTAATACACGCCCTCGTTCTCGACCTCATAGATTGGCACCACCAACGCAATCCCCAACTCCTTGGCCAGCGATTGCATAAGCCGGATGGTCGGGCCGTTCGGGATCGGCTCGGTCGAGTCGTACCAGCGCGTCGTCTGCTCCGCGCAAAAATACGGCCCGTAAAAAATTTCCTGCAG
>CAZSWI010000457.1:0-2345 GCA_964610635.1 uncultured Acidobacterium sp. | reverse complement strand
CACCGGTGGCCTCGCCCCCGGAGGTGGCGCAGGCCTCGTGTCGCTCTGGCTGATCAGCTCCACATCGAATACCAGCTCCGACTTCGCCGGAATCGGACCCTTGCCCGCCTCCCCATACGCCAGCTGGTACGGAATGAACAAGCGCCGCTTGCCGCCCATCTTCATCCCCTCAAACCCCGTGTCCCACCCCTCTATCACCTGGCGCTTGCCATATGGAAAGGAAATCGGCTCTCCGCCCGGATGATCGTGCGACGAATCGAACTTCGTCCCATCCGCAGCCAGATAGCCCGTGTATTGCACTGACAGCCACTTGCCGGCCTTCATTGCCTCCCCCGTTCCCACCTGCGTGTCGACATAATTCAGCGAGAAAGTAGCCGGTCCGCTGCCCAGCGATTCGCGAACCTCCTCGCTCACCAGCGGCGAGGCATAGTCGAGTTTGCTGGTCGCAATCCGAGTCACAGTGTAGAGAGTCTTCACGCACGGCGCCGACGCCGGCAGCGCCGGAATCTTCTCCGAAATCTTCGGAGCCGGTGTTACGCAACCCCCTGCGGAACGATGGGCCGTCGTCGCCGCTGCCGCGGTCCGATGCGCGGGTGCGGTCGGTGGAGTCGTCTGCGCCGCCAACGGCACCATCGCCGCCAGCGCAACTAACAAGGAGCCAGGAACCATGATCTTCATATCGCTACCCAGTGTATGCGATGCCAGAGCTCCAATGCAGCCCCCGCAACCCCTGCGTATAATCCCGCCAGGCCCAAAGAGGGGCCCCACGATGCGTATGATGCTTCACGTTGTTATGCCAATCGAGACCGCTAATGCCGCGATTCGATCTGGCGAATTCGGCCCTTTTGTCCAGAAGGTCCTCGCGGACCTCAAACCCGAAGCCGCCTACTTTACCGAGACCGATGGTAACCGCAGTGGTTACATATTCTTCGATATGAAGGACTCCTCCGAGCTGCCTGCCATCGCCGAACCTTGGTTCCTGGCTCTCAACGCCACCCTAACGGTCAAACCCGCAATGTCCGCCCAGGATCTGGGAAGCTCCTCCGGCGCTGCCATCGAAAAGGCAGTCAAAGCTCACCCGAAAACGCTGGGCTCATAGCAGGCCGCCAGCGCTTAAATTCAGATTCTGACCGCAGCCTCCAATCCCGCCTCCCCCGCGGTTTTCTGCTCTTCAACTTCCGGCCCGCCCGGCTCCAAAAACGGCCGCCCATAGTAGCTGTCCAGCAGCAGCATCCGCAGTTCGGATATCAGCGGAAAGCGCGGATTCGCGCCCGTGCACTGATCGTCGAAAGCCTCCTCCGCAATTGCGTCCACCTTCGCCAGGAACTCTCCCTCCGCCACACCCGCTTCCTGAATCGACCCCGGAATCTCCAGGTCCCGCTTCAGCTCCTCCACCCACGCCAGCAGGTTCCGCACGCCGGCCGCTTTGTCCTCGCCCGCCATCCCCAGCCACGCGGCAATCTCCGCGTACCGGCATTTCGCCTTAGGCCGGTCGTATTGCGAAAATGCCGCCTGCTTCGAAGGATTGTCGTTAGCGTTGTAACGGATCACATTCTCGATCAGAAGCGCATTTGCCAGCCCATGCGGCAGATGAAAAGCCGCCCCCAGCTTGTGCGCCAGCGAATGGCACACCCCCAGAAACGCATTCGCAAACGCAATTCCGGCAATCGTCGCAGCGTTGTGCACCTTCTCCCGCGCCACCGGATCCCGCGCGCCGTTCCGATACGCCGACGGCAGGTGCTCCTTCAGCAGCTTCAGCGCCTCCAGCGCCTGCCCGTCCGTAAATTCATTCGCCATGACCGAAACGTAGCTTTCAAGGCAATGCACCACCGCATCGATGCCGCCAGCTGCCGTCAGCGGTTTTGGCAGATGCATTACCAAATCCGGATCGACAATCGCCAGATGCGGCGTCAGCTCATAATCCGCAATCGGATATTTCACCCCCGTCGCATCGTCCGTCACCACCGCGAATGGCGTCACTTCCGACCCCGTCCCCGATGTCGTCGGAATTGCCACCAGCTCCGCCTTCATCCCCATCTTCGGGAACCGGTAAATCCGCTTCCGAATATCCATGAAGCGCAGCGCCAGGTCTTCGAAGTTCACATCCGGATGCTCGTACATCACCCAGATGATCTTCGCCGCATCCATCGGCGACCCGCCCCCAAACGCCACAATCACATCGGGCTGAAAGCTCTTTGCCGCCTCCACTCCCTTCCGCACAATCGCGAGGGTGGGATCCGCTTCCACCTGATGAAAGACCTCCACTTCCATTCCCAGGGTCTTCAGTCGCGCGATCAGATCGTCCGCATAGCCATGCCGGAAAAGGAACAAGTCTGTAACAACCA
>CAZSWI010000456.1:0-2346 GCA_964610635.1 uncultured Acidobacterium sp. | reverse complement strand
AGCTCGCGCGCTCGTAGAGTCCGAAGCTGGCGACTGCCAGCAACAGGGCCAGCAGCGTCGCAAACAGGATCAGCAGCCCGAGTTTTTTCCGAATCGAAACGTTTTTCAGCGACATGGTCTTGTCCTCCGTCCGCCAGTTCCCCCGCCCCTCATCTCCGCGCTTCGCCCCCACTCCTGTTGCAGCTAGGGATGGCTGCCGATCACGGTTTTGGCCAGCACCTGAAGGCGCGAGCTGATCTTCAGCCTCGCCCGCGATGCCGCATCCACATTGATAACGAACCGGACCTTGTCATCGCTGTCCATCGAGAAGCCAATCATGCCGCCCTGCTTCGCGAAATCCTCGCCATCGCCCACCGTGAGAACGGCCGCGTTTTTGAGCGCGGCCAGGGTCTGCGCCACCTGTTTCCGGTCGTCCGGAACAAACACTACCTGGCAGCCCTGCGCCTCGCCCGGCTGCTTCAGATGGCGTATCTCGAGCGGCCGCGCGCCGATCAGTTTCCCCTCTAAAGAGGCTTCCAGATTGCCGCCGAAGGGGTCCTTGCCGATGGTGCAGATGGCGATCGCTCTCTTTTCATCTCCCGGCGCCTCCCCGGGCCAGTCGACCATTTGCGTGAAGTGGTACAGGAACGCGGCTTTCACGCGGTATTCCTCGGTCTGCTGGGGCTCTCCCCGGGCCGCCATCGAGAGGAGGAGGGCCGGGCCGAGCACCGCAAACAGAGTCCCAGCTCGCACTCCCGGCCTCCGTCTCCGCGAGCCTGGCGCGGCCCGGCCGCCCCTCGCAATGTTGTGCCGCTCCATCGGCGCCGCTCGATGCGCCTTCTATTTCCGGCGCCGCGCATACTCCAGTCCCGCACAGACCGTCCGCCCCTGCCCGACGGGAATGCTGTCGATGTTGGAAAAACCGAAGCCCGGCAGCCAGACCGCCTGGTTGAGAAGATCGTTGCCATGCGCGGCGATCGAGACGCTGTTTCTCTCCGGCAGACGCAGAACCTTCGAGATATCCTGACGCAGTTCTCCGTTCAGGCTGTTATGCCATCCGGGAATGGGATTGGTCGGGAACGCGTATGCCGGCGGCTTTCCGTCGGAGATCTCGGACAGGCCAAAGACCAGCCCATGGGTATTCTCATAACCGGCGCCGCTCTTGAAGCCGAGGTTCGGAATGGGCGTGACGTTGCTCGCTCCGGTCTGGTCGTGATTCGCCTGATAGAGCATTGAGCCCTCGACAAAAATGTCCCGGCGGACATAGTACTTTCCCTCGGCTTCAGCCCCGTCGAACGTCACGCCTCCAAGGTTTTCATAGTGAATCGGGGCTTTGCCCACGGTCACGATGCTGTTGGTCTGCTGGCTGTGGAAGTAGTCCCCGCCCAGCTCGAGGCGCGGGAACTCGAGGTTCACCCCGAGGTCGAAGGTTCCGACCGTCTCCGGCAGCAGCTTCGAGTTGCCCTGAATGTCCGCCAGGTTCAGCGTGGACTCGTCGATGCTGGGCGGCCGGAAGGCTACCCCGTAAAGCACCTTGACGCTGGCCCATTTCGACGGACTCCAGATGCCGCCCACCCGCGGGACCGTGGATAAAGGAATCTCGGCGAACTTATTCGTCTGAAAACCGCCGATCAGCTTCACCGCCGGGATCAGCTGGTGATCGAGCTGGACATACACGCCGCCCGCCGGCCGGCTGCCGCCCGCGTCGTCCGGATGGGGAACGATGGGCAGGTAAGCCTCGGTTCCGGCGATGCGATTGAACAGCGCGCCGGCGGTCAGCCGGTCCTTCGATCCAAGCGTGACCATATTGGTCCACTCGGCGACGAAGTCGTTCGCGTCCCGGAAGATGCTGGGATAGGCGTTCAGCCCGAAGGTCGTGCGCGTATACGTGACGTTGAAGTTCATGTCCCAGTTATCCCGGGCCCTGGCATCGTATCCAAGATTGGCAAAGTCGCGGCTGAGCCGGGTTTCCCCGACCGACCCCTGGGTGAACGAAGTCGATTGCCATTCCGTGAACATGGACATGAAACTCAGTCCCCTGTAATTCAGGCCGAGATAATCGCCCGTCCCGCGGTCGACCAGCGTGGCGTCGTGGAAGGGCGGCTCCGGCGGTGCGGTGGGAACATGCCGCAGCGGAGGAGGCACGAGATAGACGAAGCTCCAGTCCGGCGTTTCATGAACCTGCGAGGCGGCCGCCACGCTGAAATCGCCGCGCCTGTACAGCAGGTGTCCCGACGAGGACAGCGCGCCGTTGGGTCCGCCGAGGCCGTGGATGCCGAATTCCGTCCCCGCCGCTTTGCGCGTGATCAGGTTCACAACGGCCGAGAACGCGTTCGAGCCATAGAGCACCGAACCGGGGCCGCGAAT
>CAZSWI010000455.1:0-2364 GCA_964610635.1 uncultured Acidobacterium sp. | reverse complement strand
GTCCAGTCCACGGCTATTCGCTCTGCGAGGTGAGGCACTCGGGGCAGCATTCATTAATTTTGTATGGCCCTTTTCAATCCCTGTCAAGCCCTATTTAGTAGCAAAATGTTTCAAGCAAAATCAAAGCCTAGCTCGCTCTTCCGTATTACTGCAAGCCTCATCTGGTTATGCAAAACCGAGAAGTGTTTTGTCAGCAAAGCGGCGCACGCGTCGAGCTAAAGACGGCGTAGGCGACAAAAATCGTCACTTCTCAATGGACCCGCTGACAATTTTCGCGCGCCTATTTTTGAAGCGTTTTACGCTATAACAGGCCAAATGAGCTGACAATTTTCGTCATCTGCGCCGTAAGCGACCTTCGAAAACGCGCGGTTTTGGCACCATATAGGATTGGCATGATGCCTGCATATAGTATAAGCACGCGGACCAACCAACCCCCGCAAACGGAGCAAACAAATGACCAAAATCGCCGCCACTGAACTCTGCCCCTCACAAATCGAAAAACTCGCCGCCGTTATCGCGGAGCACCCAAACCTCGTGATCATCCGCTGCGCAGACGAAAAAACTGGTTGCCGATTTGGGCGCGCTGTTCGCCGCGCGGGGATGTGCACGAAGATCGGCAGCGGTGGCCGAACCCCTGGTACGCGAATCAGCGCCTACCAAATTTGGGTGTCGTGGGCGCCCGCTGACCTGACCTAACCCACCCGCCCCGGTTCGCCGGGGCTTCACCGACCTGAAACGGAGCAGGACCCCATGACTCGCACCAAAACCAACCGCCACCCCGTTCTGACCACACTCAAGCGTGAGCTAATCGAGCGCCTGCAGGCCCGCTACCCTGGCCGCTCGCTCGGCGGCATCGTCCGCGAGATCGTTGAGGCGCACGCTAAGCAGATTGCAAAAATGCAAACAACTCTTATCACGCGGACCAACCAACCCCCGCAAACGGAGCAAACAAAATGAACCTCTACAAAATGACCCCCGGCCAAATCTGCAGACTCCTCGAAGCCGCCCGCAAACTCCTCCCCACCCTGCCCTCCAGCAGCGAAACCGCCCGCGAAGTGTCCGCCGACATCGAAAAGCTCAGGGCTGCGGAAGAGCGAATCTGGGCCTAAACCAACCCACCCCGGTTCGCCGGGGCTTCACCGACCTGAAACGGAGCAAATAAATGAATACGCTTGAGTTATTGACACAACTAGGCGCCTGCAAGGAAGCTCTAAAATGGGCAGAGGAGCATCCGGGTCCGCGTGAGGCATGGAAATCCTGCGATAGCGTCGACTGGATGTTTTGGCTGTTGGGTAAAAACGAAGCCACCAAAACAGCGATTGTGGAGCTGTCGTGCGACAATACGATCCATGCGCTGGTGCACCTGCCGGAATCGCAGAACGAAACACGGCGTATTTGCGATGGCACAGTCGACGTCGTGCGCCGATTTCTGCGAGGTGAAGCTCCGCTGGTCGAACTGCGCGCCGCCAGGTCCGCCGCCGCTATCGCCAGGTCCGCCGCCGCCGCCGCCGCTATCGCCAGGTCCGCCGACTGGTCCGCCGCCGAGGCCTCCGAGGCCGCTGCCTGGTCCGCCTGGTCCGCCGCCGAGTCCGCCGGGCCCGCCGGGCCCGCCGAAAACAAATGGCAGTGCGATCACATCCGCGAGCGCTTTTCGGCAGACGCGATTATGGCGATGTTTGGAGATGAATCGTGAACCCCACAATCCACTATTACCTCATCCTCGCATTCCAAGGCTACCAGGCCGCCGTGCTGTTCGCTGCCGACCGCGCGAACGAGGCGACCGACAAGGAGACGCGCCGCGACTGGTGCGATCGGGTAGACTTTTGCCTCGACAATCTGACCGAGCCCACTCTCGCGAACCGAGGCTCGGAATGGACGAACTAGACGGCTTTGACCTGTTCGGCGACGATGCGGCGCTCTGGGAGCAGAACCAGCTCGACGCCGACGAGCGCGCAGACGCCGACGCCCAACGCGCCATCACTGAAACCGACGCAACCGACCGCCCCGAACTCTAACTCACGCAAGCATAAGGACTCCCCGAAAATGAGCACTGAATTAGCCACGATCCAACGACCCCTGAATGAGATCGCTGACATCGCGATCTGGCTCGCAAACAGCAAATTTGGCGGCGTAAAATCCGTTGACGAGGCTGGCATCCTAATGTTGTTCTGCCAGTCGCACGGCTACGACCCAATCCGCGCGCTCGAACTCTACCACGTGATGTCCGTGGGCGGCAAAGTGCAGATCACTCTCAAAGCGACAGCGACTCAGGCCGCATTTCAGCGCGCTGGTGGCCGCGTCCTTTGGCGCAAACGGGCACGACTGATGATGGTCTCCGCAATGACCTTTACGGGTGACGATTGT
>CAZSWI010000454.1:0-2369 GCA_964610635.1 uncultured Acidobacterium sp. | reverse complement strand
AATCCGCATCCGGCATGACGACTAGGTGATTCTTCGCCCCGCCCAGCGCCTGCACTCGTTTGCCATGCGCAGCCGCTTCCTTATAGACAATCTTCGCTACCGGCGTCGAGCCGACAAAAGAGATCGCCTTGATGAGCGGATGCTCGAGCAGCGCCTCCACCACCTCGCGGCCGCCGTGCACCAGCTGGATCACGTTCGCCGGAAGCCCTGCCTCCAGGAGCAACTCCACCACACGCGTCGGCGTCATGGGAACCCGCTCCGACGGCTTCAACAAAAACGTGTTCCCCGCCGCAATCGCGAAGGGATACATCCAAAGGGGCACCATCGCCGGGAAATTAAACGGGGTGATGCCTGCACACACTCCGATGGGCTGCCTTACCGTGCGGCAATCGATCCCCTTCGCGACGTCGTTGAGCGAGTCGCCCATCATCAGCGACGGCATGCCGCACGCCACCTCGACCATTTGAATGCCGCGCTTCACCTCTGTCTTCGCGTCTTCAAGCGTCTTGCCGTTCTCGCGGGTGAGAATTGTGCCGAGTTCTGTTACATTTTTTTCGAGTAGAGCCTTGAAGCGGTAGAGGGGCTGTACCCGATCCACCACCGGCACCTCGCGCCATTCGAGCCACGCTGCGTGCGCCGCTTTCGCCGCGCGGTCCACATCCGCCGCGCCTGCGTAAGGCAGCAGCGCGATGGTCTCGCCGGTCGCGGGGTTGATAATCGGCTGCTGCGTTTTGCCCTCGGGGGCCATCCACCGCCCCGCAATGTGCGACGAAGTTAGGGCAACATCCGCGATCACTGTGCTCATGCTTCTTCTCCTGCCATTTCTGCAATGGGTGCTTTCACCGCGGCGCCGCGCATCAGCGCTACATAGATCGTGCCAGAAACGAAGAATCCCACAAACCAGGCATAGTCGTAAAGCCAGTGGGCTGGCGGAACAAAACGCCCGATCAATACCAGGCCGACACCGGTCACCAGCGCCGCCATTGCTTTTGGATTGACTCCGCTCCGGTACTCATAAATCCCATTTCGCATGTAGAGCGATTCGAGGTCGAGCCGTTTTCCGCGGATCACAAAATAGTCGGCGACCATGATTCCTGCCACCGGACCCAGCAGGCCGGAATACCCCACGAGCCAGCCGAAAATATAGTTGTTGAAGCTCGACAGCAGCTTCCACGGCATCATCGCGAGGCCGAGAAATCCAGTTATCAGTCCGCCGGTCCGGAACGAAATCCACTGTGGGTTGAGATTCGAAATGTCGTTGGAGGGCGACACGACATTTGCCGCGACGTTGACGTTCAAGGTCGCAACCAGCAGCGCGATCATCGCGATAAACGCGACTACGGGCTGATGAAACTTCCCCATCAGCTCAATCGGGCTCCAGATGGCGTGGCCGAAAATTACGGCGGAGGCGGAAGTGACAGCGATACCGATAAAGGAGTAGAGCGTCATCGCTACCGGCAGTCCGAACGCCTGCCCGACGACCTGAGCGTGCTGGTCTTTCGAGTAGCGCGTGAAATCCGGAATATTAAGCGCCAGCGTCGCCCAGTAGCCCACCATGGCCGTCAGCGACGGAAAGAAGAAGCCCAGAAACGCGCCCGTCGAATGAAAGTGGCTGGGTTCCGACAGCATCGGCCCAAACCCGCCCGCCTTGTGCAGCGCAAAGAAGAGCAGCAGCAGCGACATTACCAGCATGAACGGCGCGGAAAATCCTTCGAGGAAGCGGATGCTCTCGACGCCCTTCCAAACCACGGCCATATTGAGCGCCCAGAAACCCAGAAAGCACGCCCACACCGACCACGGGGCTGACTCCACTCCGGGCCAGATCACCACCAGCATGGCGTGAATCGCCTGTCCGCCAATCCACGACTGAATCCCGAACCATCCGCACGCCACAATCGCCCGCAAAATTGCCGGCACATTCGCGCCGCGCGTTCCGAACGACGCCCGCACCAAAACTGGGAAGGGAATGCCATACTTCGCGCCCGCATGGGCGTTGAGCAAGAGCGGGATGAGGACAATCAGATTCCCGAGCAGAATTGTTGCGAGCGCCTGCTTCCAGTCCATGCCGCCCGCAATCAGGCCCGAGGCCAGCATGTAGGTGCTGACCTCCATCGACATCGAAAACCACAACGATATGTAGTTGTAGGTTCCCCATGTGCGGTGCACGGGCGTTGTAGGCGCAAGGTCTGCGTTGTAGAGGCTGCTGTCGGGAGCGATCACTGCCAGGCGCCTCCGCGCGCCGCCCTACACAAGTACTGCCCACGGCCCACTTTGCCTAAGAACTTCCCTCCCTCGACAATCAGCTCTCCGCGCGAGTAAACCTGCTTTGCATTGCCGCGCACCCTGAACCCCTCAAACATGGAGTAGTC
>CAZSWI010000453.1:0-2379 GCA_964610635.1 uncultured Acidobacterium sp. | reverse complement strand
TTCGGCCCCGTCCAGCCCTTGGGCGACTTGAGCACGATCATCGGCCAGCGCGGCCGAGTCGTGTCGTTATTGCTGCGTGCATTCGCCTGAATTCGATGGATATCCTCGATGGCTGTGTCGAGAGTGGCGGCCATGAGTTGGTGCATCTTCTCCGGCTCATCTCCTTCCACGAAGTAAGGCGTCCAGCCGCAACCCCTCAGAAATTGATCCAGTTCCTCATGCTCGATGCGGGCAAGTACGGTTGGATTGCTGATCTTGTAACCGTTCAGGTGCAGAATTGGCAGCACCGCTCCGTCAGTCTTCGGGTCGAGAAACTTGTTGGAATGCCACGAGGTCGCCAACGAAGCCGTCTCTGCCTCGCCGTCGCCGATGACACAGGCGACGATCAGATCGGGATTGTCGAACGCCGCGCCAAATGCATGGCTCAACGAGTAACCCAACTCGCCGCCTTCGTGAATCGATCCAGGCGTCGTTGGCGCAACATGACTGGAGATCCCACCGGGAAATGAAAACTGCTTGAACAGCTCTTTTAGCCCAGCTTCATCCTGGGTGACGTTCGGATATACCTCGCTCCAGGTGCCCTCGAGGTAGACGTTCCCCACGATCGCTGGGCCTCCGTGTCCGGGGCCGGCGATGTAGAACATATTCAGGTCATACTTCTTGATGGCCCGGTTCAGATGAACGTAGATGAAGTTCTGACCTGGCGTCGTGCCCCAATGGGATACCACCAGGGGCTTTACATGCTCCAGCTTCAGCGGTTCTTTCAGCAGCGGATTTTCGTAAAGGTAAATCTGGCCCACCGACACATAATTGGCGGCGCGCCAGTAAGCGTTCATTTTGCGCAGCAGCTCTGGAGTGAGCGTGCGGCTATCCTGTACGGACTCTTCGCTGCGTAAAGCTTCGGACGTCTCGTGGAGCAATTCCTCGGTGGTGAGCATTTCGGTCGGCATAGATTGATACTTCCTTTGTTTCCATGGGGGTGAAAGGGTGGGGCTGAACTGGGCTGTGGCCCACAACGAACCTGCTCGTCAGCGAGCCTCTGATCCGCTCCTGCGCGCCCGTACCTGTGCCCAACCATAGAGTCGCATCCACACCAGCGATAAGCTGATCCGTTTTGATCATGTTTGATGGATCCCCGACGATCCGGTTCTAACTCGTCGCTTGTTGTTTGGAAATTGACGTGAACGGGCAACCCCGAACCGTGGTGTGGATACCTGGATGAAGTCGCGCACTCGTTCTGATGCGTTGCTGTCTGCAGCCATCGCAACTTCCCAAACGAATGGTCCGATTCTCCATTGTTGAGCAATACTGCTCAGCGTCCTCAAGCTCGCAAGGAGATAGTTGATAGGACGCGCACAGATGACTCGGGCGTCGCGATCCCCGCTCTGAGAAACCTGCTCAACAAGTGTGTGCAAGTGATGCACAGCCGCGGAGCGCGAGCCAGGGTCGCGGAACAAGAGCTCTGACGCCGATCTTTGTAACCCGGCGACAGAGACTCGACCAGCCTAAATCAACTGAATCGCAAACGCCGAGATAAGCAGACCAGGAGAAAACCATCGTGTCCTCAAATCCGATGACCACCGAGTCCACGCCTGAATCAAAACAGGAATCCCAGCCTGAGGCAAAAGGCGTCTCGAAGACTCCGGATAAGGGTGGGACGAAGCCCGATTCAAAAGCTCAGGCCAGAGAAGACTTGAAACCTGGCGCAAAGCCCAAGTCCGGTGACGACCTGAAGTCCATCCCGATGGCGGATCTCCAAAAAAAGCTGGGGTCTTCTCCCGACGGGCTTAGCCAGGACGAGGCGCAGAAACGGCTGACGCAGTATGGCCCAAACGAGATCGCGGAAAAGAAAACCAACGATTTCCTGAAGTTCCTCAGCTATTTCTGGGGTCCCATCCCGTGGATGATCGAAGTGGCAGTCATCTTGTCCGGGGTGGTGCGGCACTGGATGGATTTTTTTATCATCCTCCTCCTGCTTGCTTCAAACGCCGTAGTCGGATTCTGGGAGGAGCACCAGGCGGGCAACGCCATCGCTGCTCTGAAGGCCCGGCTCGCTATAAATGCGCGGGCAAAGCGCGACGGTAAGTGGACAACACCGAAGGCATCGGAACTGGTGCCCGGCGACGTCATCCGTTTGCGGCTCGGCGACATCATACCCGCGGACGCGCGCCTGCTGGCGGGCGATCCAGTCGAAGTGGATCAGTCGGCGTTGACGGGAGAATCTTTGCCTGTAACCGTCACACCTGGCGGCGCTGTGTTTTCGGGCTCAATTCTCCGGCAGGGCGAAATCGACGCCATGGTGTATGCGACCGGAACAAATACGTACTTCGGCAAGACCGCGCAACTGGTGCAGGGGGCTCACACCGTCAGCCATTTCCA
>CAZSWI010000452.1:0-2395 GCA_964610635.1 uncultured Acidobacterium sp. | reverse complement strand
GAGCCGGGCTTCCCGCGTCTCATCCTCGCGGACGCCGGCCGCCTCGATTCCGCCGAGCAATTAGACCAGGCCTACCTCGACGCCCGCGCTCGAGGCAACGAGGGCGTCATGATCAAGTCCCTCGCCAGCCTCTACCAGCCTGGCCGCCGCGGACTCGCCTGGCTCAAGCTCAAGCGCGAACTCGCCACGCTGGACGTTGTGGTGACCGGAGTCGAATACGGCAATGGCCGCCGCGCACACGTGCTTAGCGACTACACCTTTGCGGTCCGGGACACCGATGACCCGAACGAGCCGCTAAAAAACGTCGGCAAAGCCTACTCCGGCCTCACCGACCAGGAAATCGCCAACATGACCGCGTTCTTCAAGGCCCACACCCTCGAAGATCAAGGCCACTTCCGCACCGTCGCGCCCACGGTCGTGCTCGAAGTCGCATTCAACAACCTGATGCGCTCCACTCGCCACGCCAGCGGCTTTGCGCTGCGCTTCCCAAGAATCCTCCGCATCCGCACCGACAAGCCCGTCAGCGAAATCGACACTCTCCACCGCGTTGAAGAAATCTACAACTCTCAACCCGACAAACCTGTTTTCTGAATTTGTGCCCGGCGCCCGGTGCTCAGTGCCCCGTTACTGAATCCAACCCACCAGAGGAAAAACGATGCCCACCACGACCGCCACCACCACCCCTAACGCCGCCTCCGCCGGAACCCTCAACCTCGGCGACCTCACCGTCAACCGCCTCGGCTACGGAGCCATGCGCATCACAGGGCCAGGCGTCTGGGGCCCTCCCAAAGATAAAGACGCCTCGATCAAAACCCTCCGCCGGGCAGTGGAATTAGGCGTCAACTTCATCGACACCGCCGACTCCTACGGCCCCAACATCTCTGAAGAACTCATCGCCGAAGCCCTCCACCCCTACCCCAAAGGCCTCGTCATCGCCACCAAGGGCGGATGGGAGCGCGTCGGCCCCGGCCAGTGGATCCACAACGCCAGCCCCAAACACCTCGAAGAAGCTGTAGAAGGCAGCCTCAAGCGCCTCAAGCTCGAACGCATCGACGTCTATCAACTCCACATCCCCGACCCCGCCGTCTCCTTCGACGCCTCCATGCAGACCCTTGAAAAACTCCGCCAGCAGGGCAAAATCCGCCACATCGGGCTCTCCAACGTCACCGTTGAACACGTCGAGCGCGCCCGCAAAATTACGTCCATCGTCTCGGTTCAGAATCGCTACAGCTTCGCCGACCGCGAGTGGGACTACCTCCTCGAACACTGCGAAAAGAACGGCATCGCCTTCATTCCCTGGGCGCCTCTCGGCCAGGTTCGCGACGCCGCCCACGACCTCGTCGAAAAAGTCGCCAAGGACCTCGACGCTACGCCCCTCCAGGTTGCCCTCGCATGGTTGCTGCGCCGCTCCTCGGTCACGCTGCCAATCCCCGGCACCTCATCGCCGCAGCACGTCGAAGAAAACATCGCAGCCGCATCGCTCAAACTCCCCGAAACGGCCTACAAACAACTCGAAGCCGTCACCCCACCCCCGGCCAGCCTTCGGTAGCCGGAGGGTCAGGGCTCATCATCCATGAACCGTGACGCTGGTGCCATAGCTTGGTGCAGGATCCGACTCACGCGAATTCCGTTCTCCTGCCGGCGGTAGAAAATGACGTGCCGCCCCTCCATCCGCCGCAGCCCCGGTCGAATTTCGTCACAGGCTCGGCCAAGCATCGGATTCCCTGCAAGCCGATCGCAACAATTCTCAATTCCAGCCACATAACGAATAGTCCGCGCCGCGCCCCACGTCCGCAGCGAATAATCAACGATGTTTTCAAGGTCAGCCTCAGCGCCGGACGAATAACGCAGCGCCGCCACAACTTAGCGCTCCCGTTTGGGCAGATTGAACTTACGACGGACGCGGGCGAACACGTCTCCAGTGGCAATCCCGCTGGCATCGCCCTCATCAATCGCTTTGCGCAGTGCCGCGAGCTTCGCCTCATACTCCTTTTCTTCGCGCTCCAGCGTCCGCAACGCCGCGCGGATCACCTCGCTTGCATTCTCATAGCGCCCGCTCTTGATTCGCGAGTGCACGAAGTGATCGAGTTCATTTGTCAGGCTTACGTTACGAGTCGGCATATCGCGCTCCAGAGGAGAATTTTCCAGACATTTAGACCATAGCGCAATTGGCAAGGTTTGCCAATCCAGCATCACTGCGACAATTGTCACGTCCGCCTGTTACCCTGACGAGTTTCGCATCTCCCACAGCGAGCCCAAATGACCACCACCCCCCAAACCGCCCCGGACCTCCAGCAGAGCACCTTCCCCTTCACCCTCACCGAAGACCAGGAAGCCCTTCGCCGAGAAATCCGCGACTTCGCCGCCCGCGAAATCGCCCCCAACGTCCTCCGCT
>CAZSWI010000451.1:0-2406 GCA_964610635.1 uncultured Acidobacterium sp. | reverse complement strand
CAATCAGGATGACAGCTATCGCGTTTACTGGGGGGCGCCGACTGCGGTTGCGGGAGCTGCGTCGGAGGTTACGGGCGCTTGTTTGGCGGCGAAGTAGCTTGAGTCCCACAGATTGCGGTAAAAGACGCCGGTGAGCTCAGCGGCCTTGGGGCCGAAGGTGGGGCGTCCGCCTTCGAGGAAGAAGACGGCGACGATGCGGCCGTACTGCGTATCCGCGTAGGAGGCGAACCAGCCGAAGCGGGTGCCGTCGTTGGAGCAGGTGCCGGTCTTGCCGAGCACCGGGAACTCATTGAAGTTGGTGCGCAGGGAGCGGGCGGTGCCGTACTGGACGGCGGCCTGCATTCCGTCATGAATTTCGGGAAGGATGGGGGCGATGTCGAGGGTGCGTTTGATGCGGGGCTGGAGGCTGAGCGCATCGGTGGGCGTGGTGGGGTGCTGGAGGTAGTAAAGGGTGCCACCGTTGGCGATGGCCGCGACCAGGGCTCCGAGCTGGAGCGGGGTCATGGAGACGCCTTCGCCGAAGGAGCACATGCGGCCTACGCCGCCGAGGTTTTCCGCCAGCGGCTGGTCGGGATAGACGCCGGGCTGCTCGCCATCGATGTTGTAGCCGGCGAGTTCGCCGAGGCCGAATTCAGTGGCGTAGTGGCGGACGCGGTCGAAGCCGAGGCGGCGGCCGAGGGTCTCAAAATAGGCATTGTTGGAGTGGGCCAGAGCTTCGGTGAGATTCAGGTGATAGCTTCCGCCGAGGTTGACGGGGGTGTCTTTGGTGACGATGCCTTCGTCGAGGGCGGCGAGAGCGACGGAGAGCTTAATGGTGGAGCAGGGTTCGGCGCCGCTGGAGAGGGCCAGCTTCTGATTGACCATGGCCAGGATGCGGCCGTTCGAGGGGTCGATGGCGACGACGGTGCCGTTCATGTCGCCGAGGGCGTCAATGGCGGCCTGGCGGACGATGGGATCCTCCCCCGCCGTGATGTCGCCGGCGGTGAGATCGGTATTGGCGAAGGAGCTGGCGGTGAAGCGCTCGTAATAATGATGGCGTGTGTGGCGCACGTAACCGTGGCGGCGCACGGTCGTCAGGCTGGCGGTGGAGAGATGGGCGCCGGTGACGCGCTCGCTGTGCTGCAGATTGGCGAGGTGGTGACGCGCGGCAGCCGATTCATGCACGCGGCTGTGGGCGCGGTGGGTCGTCCGATGGGTCGTGGTAGTGGAAGCCGCGAAGAGGAGCGGCTGAACGACCAGGGCAGAGAGAAGGCAAGGCAGAAGAACACGCTTCATCGGGCAACTCGCAATTGCAAAGTCCAGACAGGCTGACTGATGATGCCGCAGAACCCGATCTGGCGAAAGCTTTCTTTCGTACCGTTCTTTATCGGCAGTTCCCGATGGGGACTCCAGCCTCCCGCATTGGGAATTAAGGTTCTCGCCATTGTTCTTCGTCCAAACCCTGAAGACACCCTTGCAGTTGCGAATCGGTTGGTTGGCCGAAACGCGATGCCTGGATGAGAGGCGGGAACTATGGGTTCACTATAACCGGAAACTGTTATCTGTCCAGTACATTTTCGCAGATTTCGGTGCCCCTTTCCGGTCACGGGGGTGTCACCCGTCCGAAGACTGCAAAAAGGGTACCGCTGCGGATTGTCAAAGGGTACCTTTGCGTAAGAAAGCGGGAATATCGAGGTTTTCGCTTGGTCCTCGATGAAGGCCGGGGGGGCTCCAAGAGGACCAGGTGACCGCGCCCTGTCTGCCTCCTGGGGTGTTTCCGGCAGAAGGCGTTCCCAATGTGCCATACACTCCAGCGACACCGCCCGTAGCTCCGGGCACGTCCGCATTGCTCCCGCCCATCCATATCCACTCAGCCGTCGAGGAGTTGAACATCCACAGGTCGTTGTAATACTCCTCATAAACTTCGCCACTGAAAAGCCAGAGATTGCCGCTTTTGTCGGTCCACGTGGCCGCACTTGCGCGACTTCCAGGGTTGTTTGCCGGGGAAGGTGTTCCCACCGTCCCGTAAACACCGCCGAGGATACCGCCGTTCGCCAACGAGGTGCTCCCTCCAAGCCAGGTCCATTCATTGGCCTGTGCAGCTGCCGCGGGGCACGCATAGCTTAGAGCAAACAGCGCAAGGCTAATGACGGCCAGGGGAATCGTTCGAAGCGATCCTCGAAAACCCCTTGCCACTATATCTAGGTGGCCGCAAGAGGATCGAACATTACGGAGCAAGAAATGATTCATGCACGTTCTCCGGTCGATCCACGCCTCTGACGCGCGCTCTTCGGACTGCGCCCGTTTCTGCCGGTTTAGTACAAACCCGTCGGGTTCGATTGCGCGGCCTCCTTTGCCAACCAAATAGGCAATGAGCCAGCGGCCCTCACTCGCCTCCGAGACTTTGGTCCCGACAGATTTGCTCCG
>CAZSWI010000450.1:0-2434 GCA_964610635.1 uncultured Acidobacterium sp. | reverse complement strand
GCATCTTCACCCGGTACTGCTGCTTGTCGCACTGCGCCCGTGGCGACCACACCGCCGGTCCCCGCGATGTATTGAGCAGCCGAAACTGAATCCCCACCGCATCGGCCACCTCGCCCATGATCCCGCCCAGCGCATCCACCTCCCGCACCAGGTGCCCCTTCGCAATCCCGCCAATCGCCGGGTTGCAGCTCATCTGCGCAATCAGGTCGAGGTTCAGGGTAAACAGAGCCGTCCGCAGCCCCATGCGCGCCGCAGCCATCGCCGCCTCGCACCCGGCGTGTCCCGCGCCCACCACCACAATGTCGTATTGTTCCGTAAAAACCATATCGACTAATTCATATTCTAGCCTCCCGCATGTTCCCCAAGACTTTGCGAAGACCGAGCCCACCGCCTCCAAAGCGAGCCCATCCCCGCAAAAAACAAGGGTCCCCGGTCAGGAGGACCCTGCGGTAAAAATCGGATATCTTCAGAACACAAAATGCAGATCCATCGTGACCGCGCGCGACCCTCCAATTGTGCCCGTGACCGATCCGAAGTTAGCCCCGTTGTTCGGACATCCTCCGCTGATCGTCGCCGTCGAGCACGATAGAGTGCCTGCCGGAAGCGTCGTCGGAATCGTGGTCGTCCTGCCCGACCCATTGTGATACGGCAACTGGTCGAGATTCGTCAGGGCCGATTGCTGGTCTGCCGGATTGTTGCTCGTCACGATCTGACCGTAATTCACGTAGTAGTAACTCGGGTCGCAGTTATTGCCTGCCGCGATGGCCGATGCCGAACACGCCGAATTCTGACGAATCTGTGTCTGGTTCTGCGGTACGTCCAGGCTCGGCGTGTTGGTCACATTAAACACGTTGAAACGGTATTCCAGCGTAAGCTTCTCCGACGGATGGAACTGCTTACGAACCGATAGATCGGCCCGCTTCTGAAATGCCTGCCGGAAAAGATTTCGCTGCCCGGGGGCGAAATCCGTCTCGAAGATATCCGACGGGTTGGTGCCCGTCGAAACCGGAATGCCATCGGCGCCCGGCTGCAGATAGTGGATCGAAATCTGGCTCGGATCGATCGCCGGTATGTAGCTGCTGCCCGTGCGAAATGCCCCCGAATGCCCCGTCAGCGCACTCTTCGGGTTGCTCGGGTTTGCAATCGGCAGAACCGGATTCATCAGAGTCGGATAGTCGCCGAAGAATATGCTGCCGACCGCCCCATAGAACTCATAGAGCGAGTACGGCTCGCCGCTCTGTGCGACAACCAGTCCCCCCAGGTGCCAGTCGTTGGTCACCCACGACAGCGCCGACTTAGGCCGCGCGAGGTTGGGCGCGGCTACGTCGAAGTTAGCCGTCAGCACATGCCTGCGATCGAAATCGGCCGGCGCGTAAGAATCGCGAAGGTTATTCGGGTTATCTCCAGTGAAGAACAACCCTATGTCGCTTTGCTCGTCATAAGTGTGGCTGAATGTGTAACTGACTCCACCAAGAACGTTGTGCGATAGCCGTTTCTCCAGATGCGTTTCCAGAGCGTCGTAAGCCGAATTTCCGGAAGTCTCGAAGAAAGCCGCGTTGGGGCTGTAACCAACATACGGGGCGCGAAAGTCCGTGTTCCCCCCATCTTCTGTGTTCCATGGCTCGCCGGGAATTGGATCGTAATCGTAGCCGTCCGACTCGCTGTTCTGGTTGAGTACCTCAAATCCGTAGCTGTCCGTCTCGCCATGCACCGGATTGCTGGCCGTGGCGAGCAAGGGTTCGTTGAACGGGATCGGGATCACGGCATGGCGTCCGCGATTTCCCGTATACCCGAGCGTAACTGCCAGATCCGGCCTTGGCTGCCATTGCACATTCAGCGTGAAATTCATGGTGTACGGAAGTACGTTGTGCTTGTCGTACGCCCCGAAGTTCAACGTATCGGGGCAATCGGTATACCCCTCCTGATTGTCTACCCCGCCGCAGTTCGGGCCGTAATACTTACTCTGGCCGGTCAGCCCATTGAGTGTGTTCTGCAACGATGCCGCGATCGTGCCCGGGTTAGAACTGGGAGGCACATAGGTCGATGCGGTCAGGGACGTTCCCAGCGGATTCGCAAGCTTCGTTCCGTTGCCAACCACATAGCTCGCCAGCGGAGCCGATTCTGTCACACCGAATGGCCCACCGTTGCCGCTGCCCGCCGGCTGCGACAGATAGCTGAAGTATTCGCCGCGGTCATAGTAAAGGCCGAATCCCCCCCGCCAAACCACCGTTTCGTGATTCCATTTAGGGGCCCACGCAAACCCGATCCGCGGAGAAATACCCCACTGGCGCCCGGTGAGCGTCGAATCGCTGACCCCCGCCGTTGGATTGAACTTATTATTCCCCGCGATCACAAACCCGGCGTTATTTACCGTGAAGCCTGTGGTGGTTGTGCCAGTCACGTTGTAAGCGCTCGGGTCGAAATTGAAAATATT
>CAZSWI010000449.1:0-2437 GCA_964610635.1 uncultured Acidobacterium sp. | reverse complement strand
CTCGAAACCGCCTGGGCACTGGTCGCCGCCGTCGACGGTTATCTCACCGCCAACGCACCGTGGAAGCAGGTCGAAGGGACGACGGACGAGCAGCAACAGGCGCTTCGTGCCGACATCCTCTACACCGCCGCAGAGGCTATCCGCATCATCACCGTCCTGGTCTATCCTGTCATCCCCGATGCGGCAGCCAAAGTCTGGACGCAGCTCGGCCTTGGCGACATCCATCAGACCGATCTCAAAAATCTGCACTGGCGCGGACTCAAGCCAGGAACCAAACTCGGCGAGCTCTCGCCACTCTTCCCACGCGCCGACAAGGAGACCATTACCCGTATGAACGAACTCGAGCAAAAGAATAGTCCGCCGACTATCGGGTGCGATGACGCGCCAGGAACCGGAGCTGATCCGAAGCCGGCCGCGCCACCCGCTACAGCCGCACAGCCCGCTGAGCCACACATCTCCAAGCTCCACTCCCTCGCCGACGGTCTCGCCGTAGCCATTGCGGAATCCACCAACGAGACCGCCGCTATCGTGGGCCTTGAAACCACCCTCCGCGAAACCCTCGGGGGCAAGATCACGGCTCCGGCGGCTGAAACCGGGGCAACTTCGGCAGCTCAGGCCCTGGCCCTGCCAGCCGCAGGCGACAAGATCACCATCGACGACTTCGCCAAAGTCGAGCTCCGCGTCGCCCAGATCAAGGTCGCCGAGCGCGTTCCCAAAGCCGACAAGCTTCTCCGCCTCGAAGTCGATCTGGGCTACGAAACCCGGCAGATCCTGGCTGGCATCGCTGAGTCCTACACCCCTGAATCGCTGATTGGACGCAAGGTCGTCATCGTCGCCAACCTCGCACCTCGCAAGCTGCGCGGCTACGAGTCCAACGGCATGATCGTCGCCGCCTCGGTCGAAGGAGGCAAAGCAGTGCTCGCCGGCTTCCTCGAGGACATCGAAATCGGGGCCCGGCTGAAGTAGAACGCCCGCAGGTCGATGATATACGCGTATATCTCCGCTATACTTGTATAGCGGAGATTTTCATGCTCGCGATTCGCTTACCTGCCGACATCGAAAAACGTCTGAACCGCCTGGCAAAACGTTCCGGGCGGACGAAGACTTACTACGCCCGCGAAGCCATCCTCGCCCACCTTGATGACCTCGAGGATCTGCAGATTGCCGAAGAGCGTCTGCGAGCTCTCAAATACGGCCGTACTAAAACCGTACCGTTGAAAGATGTGATGAAGCGGTGTGGCCTGGAAGATTGAACTCCTTGATGACGCCGAACGCTATATCGACAGGCTTGATTTTCAGGTCGGTCGACGAATTCTGAAGTTCCTCCGCCAGCGCGTTGGAGTTCTGGAAAATCCCCGGAGCATAGGCGAAGCCCTCACCGGCGTGGAATTGGGTCAGTACTGGCGATACCTCCTCGGCGACTAAGATTACTCTGGATTGAGCGGTGTTGTGGCTGGCGTTCTCGTCGCCTACCGCCGCGCAATCTATGATGGTTGACTCCCACGTCCATCTCGACAGCGCCCGCTACGACGAGGATCGCGAAGTGCTTCTGAAACGCGCCTTCGAGGCGGGCGTTCGCGAGATCCTCTCCATCGGCATTGGCGAAGGCCCCGCCACGATGCAACGCGCCCTCGAAATCAGCCGCGAATACGCCGGCCGCGCTGCCGTCCCAAAGATCTGGGCCAGCGCCGGCATCCATCCCCATGAAGCGCGCCTGGCCGACGATGCAGCTTACGCAAAACTCGACGGACTCCTCATTCAACCTGAAGTCCTCGCCTGCGGAGAGATTGGCCTCGACTACTTCTACGATCATTCGCCGCCGGACATTCAGAAAGCCGTCTTCATTCGCCAGATGGAAATCGCGGCCGCGCGCAAAAAGCCAATTATTATCCACTGCCGCCCCTCGAACAACTCGACGGATGCATGGGACGACACGCTTTCCATGCTGCAATCGGATTGGTCTCCAACAGGGCTCGGCGGCATCCTCCACTGCTTCACCGGCGAGCTCGGTCACGCGACCGCCGCCATCGACCTCGGCTTCCTCATTTCCTTCGCCGGCAATATTACCTTCCCCAAAGCCCAGCCCATTCGCGATGCCGCCGTCGCCATCCCGCTCGACCGTATGCTCATCGAGACTGACGCGCCCTTTCTCGCCCCCATCCCCAACCGCGGAAAGCGCAACGAGCCAGCCTGGGTTAAAGAGGTCGCCACCAAAATAGCCGAGGTCCGCAAACTCGACCTGGAAGAAGTCGCAGCCCGCACTGCGGAGAACTTCGCTGCGCTTTTTCGGACCGAAACGCCAGCCGTAACACGCGTGGCCGCCCGGTAGCGGATAATGTAAACAGGACAGGGGCACAAATGGCAGCGGAGAACTCCTTCGACATCGTCAGCAAAGTGGATATGCAGGAAGTGCGGAACGCCATCGATCAGGCGACGA
>CAZSWI010000448.1:0-2448 GCA_964610635.1 uncultured Acidobacterium sp. | reverse complement strand
CGCCCCGTCTCCATCACCTCTTCGTGACTCAGCGGCTCCTTCTGAATGCCCGCAGCCATGTTCGTCACGCAGCTGATCCCGAGCACCTCGATCCCCATGTGCCGCGCCACAATCGTCTCCTGCACCGTCGACATCCCCACCAGATCCGCCCCCAGCGCCCGAAAAGCACGAATCTCCGCCGGCGTCTCGAAGCTCGGCCCCAGCACGCTCAGGTAAACGCCCTCTTCCAGAACCATGCCCAGGCCCTGCCCAGCCTGATGCGCAAGGCCGCGCAGGCGCGCCGAGTAAGCCTCGCTCATGTCGAAGAAGCGCGGCCCCAGCCTCTCGTCATTCGCCCCCGCTACCGGATTCCGCCCCGATAAATTAATGTGGTCCGCGATCAGGATCAGCTGTCCCCGATGCAGCTCCGGATTGATGCCTCCCGCAGCGTTCGTAAGCACCAGCGTCTTCACACCGAGACGCCCCAGCACCCTCACCGGAAACGTCACCTGATCCGAGCTGTATCCCTCATAGGCGTGAACCCGCCCCTGCATCACCGCCACCGCTACGCCAGCGACCTTGCCGATGACCAGCTTCCCGCTGTGCCCCGGCACCGTGGACCTGGGAAAATGCGGAATCTTCACAAACGGAATCGCCGTCGCACCTTCGAGCTGCTCCGCAAACGCTCCCAGGCCCGATCCCAGCACGATGGCAATCTTCGGCCGCAACTCCGTCCGCGCATTAACAAACTGCGCCGCCGCCGTTGCCTTGTCAAAAATTGTGCCAGCCATGGTTACTTAATCAGAATCCCCACAATCATGGAGCTTTGCGGTGCGCCCTGCAAATGATGCAACCGCACGATACAGCTGTGAAATGACGCATTCCAACCACTGTATTCCCAACCCGGTCTGCTCTGGAAAACAGTATTTGCAATAGCTCCTCTTCTGAGTTCTCCAGATAACGTCGAATTGCGTAGCCGCACAAATCCGCGATCTGAACCATTCCGGTCAATTGACTGTCGACAAACAGCGGTGTCTCGATGATTCTCTCGACTTTCGTCCAAAGCGTGCCTTGCGAGTGAAACCGGCGCATCATTTCCGTATGTCGCCTGGCCACCGTCTGATTGTTGTCGTGTACGACAAGACCGTAGTTCGGCCCTTGCTCGGTTGATTCGGTATTCTTAAGGTATTGCTCGAACCGGGAGATTACCTGTTCGAATGCCTGCTCATCGATGCTGCGTGAACTAAGCGAAGGATCAAAGTGGATCTTATCGATCCCTTCGGCAAAGAGTTTGGCAAAACTCCAGTTGGATACGCATGTGGCAAGCTCGCGAATCAGATCTTTGCGTTCGTCAAAGCTCAGGTGGATGTAAGCATCGGTGTGCTGGTAGTTCTTTTTTGTCTGACGATATTGCTGTTTGTTATTGCTTTTCTGTAGCCGCAGCAATTCCGCCGTTCGCAATTTCGTTGCGGCAGAGCGGCGCTCGGGTCTGGTCAGCGAATCGAAATCGGGAACGCGGCTCTGTTCGAGATATTTTCGCAGGACCCATGCGGTATGGATCTCTTGACCGTATAAACCGTACTTTCGAAGAACCCACGAAATCTGAATGTCAGCGTGCCGCCATTGCGATATTGGGATCGCGAGGCCCGCAAGAACAAAATGAGACGAAGTCCCGGGTACATCCGAAGTGCCGGACTCGTCCACGTAGCATAGATACATGGGAAATAAAAAAGCGACTGAGCTTTTGGAGCCTTAACTCCAAATTGAGACGCTTGGCGACTCATCTCAGACGCTGGACTTCATCATACACCACATCAACCAGTGATCTACTCAGAAAAGAACCCTACTTAATCAGAATCCCCACAATCGACGCCGACATCAGGTTCGCCATCGTCCCCGCCAGCATCGCCCTGAAGCCCAGTTTTGCCAGCTCATTCCGCCGATTCGGCGCCAGCGCCCCAATCCCGCCAATCTGAATCCCGATCGAGCTCAGATTCGCAAATCCGCACAGCGCGAACGTCGCAATGGTCACCGACCGCGCGGCCAGCACCCCACTCTTCGCATAGCCGCCCAGATACGTATACGCCACCAGCTCGTTCAGCACCATCCGCGTCCCCAGCAGATTCCCCACCGTCGGCGCGTCATGCCACGGAATCCCGATCACCCACGCGATCGGCGCGAAGAAAAATCCCAGAATCGCATCGAGCGAGTGTGGAAACGGAATATGGTGAAAGCCCAGCCAGTTATGTATCCCGCCAAGAATCCCGTCCAGCAGCGCGATCAGCGCCAGAAACGAAATCAGCATGATCCCCACGTTGAACGCCAGCCGCCCCCCATCAATCGTCCCGCGCGCAATCGACCCAATCAGATTCTCATCCTTATGTTCGGCGTCCTCCGGAACATGCACCACGCCTTCGGTCGCCGGCTTCTCCGTCTCCGGCACCAGCATCTTCGAAATCAAAATCGTCC
>CAZSWI010000447.1:0-2451 GCA_964610635.1 uncultured Acidobacterium sp. | reverse complement strand
CCACATCCGCCCCGCCGCGCTCCGAAACACATAGCTGAAAGCGTCCGGATGAAACGCATACGAAGCGAACAGCAGAAAAAACGCCCCCAGCACCCAAACAATCAGCAGCGTCGGAATATAAGCCCGCCGCTCCTCCGCCACCCACGCCATAAAAACCACCGTAAAAACCAGCGCCACCACAAACGCCGCCAGGTGAGCAGCCGCGGTAAAACCTAATGCAACCGTCAGCAGCACAATTCTCGGCCGCCACTTCCGCCTCGGCCCCTGCAGCGCGTGAGAAACTCCAATCGCCGTGTAAATAACCGAGAAAACCCCAAATGCCGCCAGAATCTCGTTGTTAGGAACCGTAGAAGCCCGCACCACCGCCGGCGAAAAGCAATACAGCGCCAGCGAAATGTAACCGCCATCGTTACCGAAAAGCCGCCGCGTTACCCACCACAGACAAGCCCCCAGCCCCAGCCCCGCCAGCATGAACGGCAGCCGCAGCAGCAGCCTGATCGCTCCCACCTCATGCCGCATCTCCCATGTTGAAGTCGTCGCCGTCTGCCCCGCGAGCCAGCGCTCCACCGTCAGCGGCAGCCCCGCCGCACGATACGCCAGTGTTCCGTCATGAATGTTCCCGCAGGTCGTGAAGTACCCCGTCAGCGGCGATGGCCGCTCCCACATCTCCCGGCCGCAGCGCGCAAATTGATAATCCGTCTCCGTGAGCGGCTGGCGCGCGCTCACCCACACGCACTCCCCCAGCAAAACGAGCAGCATTGCCACCGCAATTTTCTGCGGGAGCCCCAATCGAAATTTTCTCAGCTGGTGCGTCGCTCGAGCCGTTCCCATCAACCTTTCAGCAGTGTACCGAACGCCCGATCCCAGGCCTCCGCACCGCGCCTGCACCGATTCGGTACACTTCGCCTCTCTTCACCAACGTCTCCTGCCCACGCAGATCCCTATGGAGACCGGAGCCTCTGCCGATAACGAAAATGAAAAGCCGGCCCAAAACATTCAGGACGATCCCACGGCCAGCTCCCAGAGCTCTCATGCCAGCCATCGCATCATCGCAATCCCAAACCTCCCAGCCTGCCTCAGACCATCACCCGCCCTTCGCCTCTCACAGCCGCTTCCTCGGCCGCCAGCCGATCCTCGATGCGAAACGCGGCCTCTTTGGTTACGAGCTCTTCTACCGCGCCGGCAAAACCGGTGCCTTCTCCGGTGATCCGGATCAGGCTACTCGCGAGGTCATCGACCACTGGCTGATGCTGATCCCCGAGCACGATCGCGTCAACGCATTCGTCAATTGCACCCGCACTGTCCTCCTCGAAGGATTTGTCACCCTGCTTCCTCCTCAATCCACCATCCTCGAAATCCTCCCCGACATTGAGCCCGATCCCGAGCTCATCGACGCCTGCCTCGCCCTCCGCGCAAAAGGCTATCGCTTTGCGCTCGACGCCTTTCTGCCCCATACCCGTCGCGCTCCTTTCCTTGCTCTGGCCGACTTCATCAAAATCGATTTCCAGACCGCCGACTTCGAAACCAGGCGCGAGATCTATGTCATGGCCGCCGGTACGCAAGCCCGTTTTGTTGCCCAAAAAATCGAAACCGGAATCCAGCAGCGCATCGCAGTCGCGGAAGGCTGCACCCTCTTCCAGGGCTATTTCTTCTCCCAACCCGTCGTCGTTGAATCCCGCACCGTACCTCACAATTACTTCGTCTATCTCAAGCTGCTCGCCGCACTCCATCACGCCCCCACCGACCTGCGCAAACTCGAAAAACTCATCTCCGCCGACGCTTCGCTCTGCTATCGCGTCCTGCGTCTTGCCAACTCCGCCATCCAGGCTCACCCCGCCTTCATCAACAGCATGCGCGAAGCCCTCCTCCTGATTGGGGACGATGCCGTCCGCAAGGTAGTCACCGTGGCTATGGTTGGTTCTTTGGCCAACCAGCGCACTCCAGCCCTGATTTCCATGATCCTCGCCCGCGCCCGCTTCTGCGAACTCCTCGCCCCTTTCTTGTCCCAGGATTCCGCATCCTTCTACCTACTCGGCATGCTCTCCCTGCTGGACATTCTTCTCGATGCCCCTCTCATTCGCATACTCCAGGCCATTCCCGTCAGCCCCGAAATAAAATCCGCCCTCCACGGCGACCGCTCTCCCGCCGGTCGCACCCTCGATCTTGTCCGCTGCCTCGAGTCCTGCGATTGGCAAGCCTGTGAGCAATTACAGTTCCTGATGAAACTCCCTGAAGGCTCCATATCCCCCCTTTTCCTCGAGGCTATGCGCTGGGCCTCCGATATGACCTCCGTTCTATCTTCCGAAACCATCCCCTCCTGAAAACACCGGCGGCAGCATCCCCCATTCCACCCCGGATCCTGCGCTGCCTCCGCAACACCTCCCACCCCCTTCTCTATAATCGAGACCGACGACCAGCCTGCGCACGGCCAAGCGTTTCATCTTTCCTCTG
>CAZSWI010000446.1:0-2475 GCA_964610635.1 uncultured Acidobacterium sp. | reverse complement strand
TAATGCGTGCAGCTGACCAGTACTAATCGCCCGTTCGGCTTTTCCATAGAATTAATTCTGCGCAGTCAACTTCTCTGCAGACATTCAACGGAAGCCTTGTAGACATTCTCCACACGCGCGGCCGCAAAGCCACGCGCTGAAGAAAATGTCGTTCTGAAGTAAGCGCCGCAAAGCGCGCGCTCAAGAACCAATCGATTTTCGTTTTCCCTGTCCGGGAGCTCGGAGCTCGCTCCAGTCTCCCGGTCAGCCATAAGCTGTGACGCCAGTCTGCCGACAGCGGTCCGATGAAGAAACTGTCCGGACCCCCTCGGCCGCGGGAGAAACTACCCGCCAGGCGTCGCTCGACTTGAGGCGTTTTGCGGGCGTCTAAGCCCGCAGCCGAAATCCTGAGCGCTCACGCGCGAAGGATCGGACGCCACCAGGTTTGCCGGTGACCTTACCGCGAGGGTCCCACCCGTTCCCATCCCGAACACGGAAGTTAAGCCTCGTTGGGCCGATGGTACTGCACGCGAAAGTGTGTGGGAGATTAGGTGATCGCCGGCATAACATCGAAAAGCCCGCTCCTCGGAGCGGGCTTTTTGCGCTTCGCGCTCGTTCTTCATCCTCTTGACATCGTGATGCTTCATATGTAAGCATCATGATGTGCGCACCACTCTCTCCATCGACGACGACGTCGCCGCTCTCCTCAAAAAAGAAATTCACCGCTCCGGTGATCCTCTCAAGACCACCGTCAATCGCATCCTGCGCATCGGCCTGATGGCCGCGCAACACCAAAAACCTCTCGAGCCCTTTGTTGTCGCCCCATTCGATTTGTCGCTTCCCCCCGGACTCAACCAGGACAATATCGAAGAGCTGCTCGACGCGCTTGAAGGCCCAGCTCGCCGATGATCGTCATCGACGCGAATCTCCTGCTGTACGCCTACAATCGATCCGCCTCCGCGCATCTCTCCGCCAAGTCCTGGTTCGAACGAACACTCTCCCACCCCGACCCCGTCGGAATTCCCTGGCAATCTGTCTCCGCTTTTCTCCGTATCGCAACCAATCCCAATTTGCCCGACTCGCTCCCGATGCAAAAGGCCGTCGCCCTGGTCAATCAGTGGCTCATCCGCCCCCAGGTCCAGACTCTCGCCCCAGGCGAACGGCACTGGACGATCTACCGCCAGATGCTGATCGAAGGCCAGGTCCGTGGTCCTCTCACCAGTGACGCGCAGCTCGCTGCCCTCACCATCGAATTCGGCGGTGTCCTGTACACCACCGATCGCGACTTCACCCGTTTTCCTGGGCTCCGCTGGATCAACCCTCTGCAGCTATAACTCGGCGTATCTTCTCTGCCATCCAATCCTGCTACCATTTCCCCCACATGCCTCGACGCATGACTGGACCAGTGAAAAACAAGCCGCCGGCGAAAACCGCTCAGGAAAAATCCGCCACCATTCAACTCGACGCCTTTCTCGACAAATTCACCCCCGAAGTCGCCGCCCAGGCCCGCACCGCCCTCCGCAAAATGCGTGCTCACCTTCCCGGCGCCATCGAGCTCGTCTACGACAACTACAACGCCCTCGCCATCGGCTTCGGTCCCACCGAGCGCACCTCCGAAGCCATCTTTTCCATCGCCCTCTTCACGCGCTGGGTCAGCCTCTTCTTCCTCATCAACGGCACCCGCCTCCGCGATCCCGGCGGCTACCTCGAAGGAAACGGCAACCAGTGCCGCCACATCAAGCTGAAAAGCCCAGCCATGATCGACGACCCCGCCGTCCAGGACCTCATAGCCCAGGCCCTCGAGCTTTCCGACAAAAAGATTGACCCCGCCCAAACCGGCCGCCTCATCATCAAATCCATCTCCGCCAAACAACGCCCTCGCCGCCCCGCATGACGCGTCGCCTGGAGCCCCGGAGTTTCGCTTTCGCAATCGGGATGAGAGACCCCCTGAACCACCACCACTCCCAACAAAACAGAAAACTCTGTCATCCCTGGCGAACCCGCCGAATATGTTGCGCCCGCATTTGGGAGCAACAATCAATTCAGACGCGAGTCGAATGGGCATGTATTTCACTCTCAGCCGGAGAGAAATTCCCTAACCCCGCTGCGACTTCCGAATCACCAGCTTCAAACCCGACCAAACCGCATCCACCGCGCACACCTTGATATCCACCAGCCCCATCGGCAAACAAAATTCCCGCACCACATCCTCCGTCACATCCGTCGCCACGCCGGAAGCCTTCTTAGGCCACGAAACCCAAATCACCCCATCCGGAGCCAACACCAGCCGCAGCCGCGACAGTAACTCCGCCAACTCCACCTTCTTCGTGACAAAAATGTGAACCATCTCGATTCCGGCCCGCGCTCTCTTTTCAAGAACCGGCGCAACCCCATACGACGCGTTTTCCTCCGCTACACTGGCCGGCATCTTCGACCGCCACGTCAACTGCCCATCCTTGACGCCCAACTTCCTCGCCGGAGTCCCTGAATATCCTG
>CAZSWI010000445.1:0-2524 GCA_964610635.1 uncultured Acidobacterium sp. | reverse complement strand
CCGAAGCTGAAATTTCCCAGCATCTCGAAGAAGGTATGGTGGCGCCGCGTGAATCCCACATTTTCGAGATCGTTGTGCTTCCCGCCCGCCCGCACACACTTCTGCGATGTCGTCGCGCGCGAGTAGTCCCGCTTCTCCAGCCCCAGAAACACATCTTTGAATTGATTCATCCCCGCATTGGTGAACAGCAGCGTGGGATCGTTGGCAGGCACAAGAGAAGACGAGTGCACGCGCCGGTGCCCCTTCGTCTCAAAAAATTTCAGGAACATCTCGCGGATTGCAGACCCGCTCCACTGCCCCAAATTCGGGCCCCGACTGTCACTGGATGGCATACCCCCCGAGTTTACCGGAGCGCTGGCGTCGCGCGGCGTTGCGGCCGTTCCCGGCCGCGCTCGTCCTCCGGTGCCGTCACGATGAACGTAATCGCAAGCGAAAGCGCAACCCCGATTTTCTCTGTGTTCTCTGGGTTCTCTGTGGTGAAATTCCCTATCAGCTAACCACGCCCACCAGCACCTTCGGCCCCGTCGGCTGCGGCATTCCGCCCTGCGGCTCAAGGGTCACGGCAAAAGCCTTCGCCACCATCCCCGGCGGCACGTGAGCGCTCATCGGCATGTTCGGATCAGTCACGGAAAACACTCCCAGGCTCACCGGCGCGCCCGATGCCGGCACCAGCCATAGCTGGTAGCTCTTGCCCGCCGGTGCAGGCGGCATCACGCCCGCGTACATCACCGCTCCCATGCGCGCGTTATACAGAACTCCAGCTCCTCCCGAGGGCCCCCCGGGCTGCTGCGCCAGCGCCACGCGCATCGTTCCTGGACTGCCCACCAGCTGGTCCGCGTCCGCCGCCGCCTTTGCAATCTGGATTGACTGCGCCTGCGCCACCGCCAGTTGCGCCTGCAAATTCTCAATCCGCTTGCTGTCTCGCAGATCCTTCATCCAGATCAGCGCCGCCAGCGCCGCGAAGAAGACTGCCGCTGTGCCAAACGCCGGTGTCAGCCATGTGGAGCTGCGCACCCGCATCGGCTTCGCTGGCTCCTGCCGTCGCTCCGTCCACGGCATCTCCGGAATCCGCTCCGCGCGCACCCGCCGCATCAGAGCCTCCTTCACCGACGGCGGAGGAACAACCGCAGGCGCGGCCAGTCCCAGCAGCGCCACCCTCAGCCGCGCCGCTTCAACCTCCTGGGCACACGCCGAGCACGAGCGCACGTGGGCCTCGAAGGCCTCCAGCTCCCCGCCATCGAGCGCGCCCAGCGCGTAGAGGTCAGTGTCTTCCGGGTTGGCGTGTTGTTTCGTCATCGAAATATTGCTTCAGCGTTTGCATCGCGGCCCGTACTCTCGACTTCACCGTGCCTAGCGGACTCCCCGTTTTCGCCGCAATCTCCGTCTGTGTCATCCCTTCAAAATAAGCCAGCTCCAAAACTTCCCTCTGCTCGGCCGGCAGCGTGGCCAATCCGGCTCTCAGCCGTCCCATCAGTTGCATGCGCGACGCTTCGTCTTCCAGATTGCCGGAGGACGGCAGGGACTCGAAAGAGAATTCCTGGGGATCTTCGAGGATCTCCCGGCTCTCTCGTCCGCGCAGTCGCGAGATCGCGCGGTTGCGCCCTATCACCAGCAGCCATGCGGCCATGGAACCACGGCTCGCATCGAACCGCGCCGCCCCACGCCAAAGTTGCAGGAACAGGTCCTGCAGTACCTCTTCCGCCGCCCCCGTATCCCTCAGAATACGCACGAGCATTGCAAACAGCATGCCCGCATAGCGATCGTAGAGAGTGGCCAGCGCGCTTTCGTCCCCCGCCATGATTCGCTCGACCAACCCCGAGTCGGGAACCGGCTGCATGGAAGCAGTCATGGCGCCTCGCTTCGGCTTCGATTTAGGTACGCAATTGCTTGCGCCATTGGATTGCTATGCACGGTGCGGACGAGTGGCCCAAAAATAGCCTCTTTGGTTTCGAGTGCGGCCGGACAATAACCGGCGCAGTCCTGGATGCTTGTAGAGGCTCGCTTCACGTTGTCTTTTTCGACCAATCCGAATTCTACCTCTGCCGCGTACAACAATCAGGGGCTTCCCCTTCGGTGCGTGAAATCTGTTCCCTCGGACCGGATTTGCCCCCCTTCCGCAGGCTCCTCCCCCAAACGGGCTGGCCCCTGGCAGCCAGCCCGTCTTTTTCTAACAGGCGCAATCCGAACTCAACCTTCGTCAAGCTGCTAAACTCAGGCGGTCCCCCTCACGGCTCCCCAGCCGACAAACACTATAATTCCGCTGATCTCCGAGATGAGGCGATACCCATGGCGACTGCAACCGATGTGCAGGTGACCCCCGAACGCATTATGCAAATGGCCTGGGGCTACGTTCCGCCCCTCGTGCTTGAGGCGGCCATCCGCCACCGCGTTTTCGACGTACTCGACGGCGGCCCCAAAAACATTCGGGAAGTCGAAAAAGCCACCGGTGCTTCCGCGCGCGGCCTCACTGCGATCATGAATGTCCTCGTCAGCCTCAACTTCCTTTCCAAAGACGAGCAGGGCC
>CAZSWI010000444.1:0-2532 GCA_964610635.1 uncultured Acidobacterium sp. | reverse complement strand
CGTCGCCGTTGGGCGGGATTTCGTAGATGGTCCAGTCGCGGTAGGTGGTGTGGATCGGCTCAACCCACTCGGCGGAATATTGCGCGAGATCGTCGGCGGTCATGGTGCCGCCCTGCTCGGCCGACGTCTTCAGAATCGCCTGAGCAATGGCTCCTTTATAGAAGGCGTCCTCGCCGTGGTCGGCAATCAGGCGGAGCGCGTTCGCGAGCCGGGGATTGAAGAAAAGCTGTCCGGCGGCGGGAACCTTGTCATTCGGAAGGAAGACGCGGCGGCTTTCCGCGTTCGCGCGCAGTTCCCCATCCAAAGGCATCCAGTAGTCGTGAATCATCTCCGGAACCGTGACGCCATGATCCGCATAGAAGATAGCGGGCTCCAGGAGCTCGTGCCACGGAAGCTTCCCCCAGCGGGCATGGAGCTTCGTCCAGCCATCCACCATGCCGGGAACAGTCACCGAGTCGATGCCCGTCTGCGGCATGGAGGTGGCGCCCTTCGCCCTGAGGTGCGCAATCGTCAGCGCCTGCGGGGCCCAGCCGCTCGCGTTCAGGCCGTAGATCTTGCCGGTTTTCGCCTCCCAGTAAATAGCGAAGAGGTCGCCACCCATGCCGTTCATCATGGGCTCTGAGACATTGAGGACCGCATTGGCGGCGATACCCGCATCGATCGCAGAGCCGCCCTCCTCAAGAATGCGCGCCCCGGCCTGGGAAGCCTGGACCCAGCTGGTGGCCACTATGCCGTAGGGCGTCGAGACGACCGATCTCCCATAGGAGCGGTCCTGCGCCGCGACAACGACAGAGACGATTGCGCAGAGCAGAGAAACAAGGCCCGGCCTGATTGCGGTCATTCGCTGCGTCCTCCGGTGGGCGGTTCGCTGGGGGCTGCTGCCGTGGGGATTCTTCACGGTAGCAGATGCCGCGGCCTGAGTCGTTTCCGGGCGACGGCGCATCATGGCTTTGAGTAAAACACCTGGTGGCATTCGAGCCGCTTTACACTACCAGGGGGCGTCAGTAGACTTGGAATTTCGGAGCTGAGGGCCGGTGTGTTCGCACCGAACCTCGGCGCCTGCGCGCGGAGGCGTGATCCCCCCTCCCGAATTTCAGCATCAACGTGAACGTGTAATACAGGAGAGACGCATGGCATCTGGTGTGGAAGAAAAGGTGAAGCAGATCATTGTCGAGCAGCTGCAGGTGGACGAGGCCGAGGTGACACCCACCGCTTCGTTCCAGGAAGACCTGGGCGCGGATTCTCTCGACGTGGTCGAGCTCGTGATGCAGTTTGAGGAAGCCTTCGACCTCGAAATCCCCGACGAGGACGCCGAGAAGATCAAGACCGTCAGGGACGCCATCGATTACATCGACAAGAACGCGAAAGGCGGCAAGTAAACTTGCAACGACGTGTCGTGGTCACCGGGCTCGGGCTGGTATCGGCCGTCGGCAATACCGCACCCGAGGTCTGGAACAACCTGCTGGCCGCAAAAAGCGGAATTGCCACGATCACCCGATTCGACATCACCGCCTTTCCCGTCACATTCGCCGCGGAAGTTAAGAACTTCGATCCCCTGCAATTCGTGGACAAGAAGGAAGCTCGCAAGATGGGCCGCTTTATCCATCTGGCGCTGGCGGCTACGCACGAGGCCATCGAGAGCTCCGGCTTGAAGGTCACGCCGGAGAACGCCGAGCGTGTCGGCGTCTTCATCGGCTCCGGCATCGGCGGATTCGACGTCATCGAGCGCGAGCACAACAACATGCTGCAGGGTGGCCCGCGCAAGATTTCTCCCTTTTTCATTCCTGCCGCCATCATTAATCTCGCTGCCGGACAAGTCAGCATCCGCTACGGCGCCAAAGGTCCTAACGAAGCGACCGCGACCGCGTGCACCACCAGCGCCCACTCGATCGGTGATGCCTATCGCATCATCGAGCGCAGCGATGCCGACGTGATGATCGCCGGCGGCTCCGAGGCGGCCATCACCCCCATGGGCGTTGGCGGATTTGCCGCGATGCGGGCCCTCTCGACACGCAACGACGATCCGGAACACGCCTGCCGCCCCTTCGACAGGGATCGCGACGGCTTTGTGGTCGGCGAGGGCGCCGGCATCCTGATCCTCGAAGAACTGGAACACGCGAAGGCGCGGGGCGCGAACATTCTTGCGGAGATTATCGGCTACGGGATGAGCGCCGACGCTTATCACATCACCGGCATGCCGGAGGACGGCGATGGCTGCTTCCGGGCCATGGCCAACGCTCTGAAGTCCGCAAAAATCGAGCCGCGGCAGGTGGACTACGTGAACGCGCACGCGACCTCAACGACCCTGGGCGACGTGGTCGAGTCGAAGGCGATGCAGCGCATCTTCGGCGAACATGCGACCAGCCATAAGTTGAAGATCAGCTCTACCAAATCGATGACCGGGCATTTGCTCGGTGGCGCCGGCGGCCTCGAGGCCGGCATCACGATTCTGGCCCTGATCAACCAGACCGCTCCACCGACAGCGAACCTCGATAATGTCGATCCGGAGTGCGTGCTCAACTACGTGCCGAA
>CAZSWI010000443.1:0-2548 GCA_964610635.1 uncultured Acidobacterium sp. | reverse complement strand
CGCGACCTCTGCCGTGACAGGGCAGCGTTCTAACCAACTGAACTACGTCCCCACTTGCCTGAAAACCTGCCGCGAGGCGTTGCGCCCGGGCATTGTTTCTGGCTCGCTGCCGGTTCTGAAGAGCCGACACGAACCTGAGGAATTGTCACCATTCCACTGTACGGATTGTAGCAAAGAAGCAGGCGCTCAGCGTTCGGAAAGGCTGCGTGCGGATAGCCTCAGCGTCGTGACGATTGGCGGTCGCCTTCCGCGTTTTGCGGACAGGGTTCAGAACGGTGCGGGCCTGGGTCGGGTAGCTGTCATCCGGATATTGGCGCACTGGCGACGGCGGAGAGGCGGTGGACGACGCGATCTTTGCCGAGGGCGGCCATGACAGCGAAGAGACTGGGGGCGACGGCCTGGCCGGTGAGGGCTACGCGGGATCCATTGATGAGGGCGCCGGCTTTGATGTTTTTTTCGGCAGCGAAGTCGCGGAGGATTTGCTCGGCGGAGGTTTCGGTGAAGCCGGGCGCGGCAGCGTAGCGGTTGGCCAGTTCCTGGAGAAGAGCTGGAAGTGCGGGATCGCCGAGGAATTTTGTAACAGCGGCTGGATCGTATGCGAAATCGTCGCTGAAGTAGGCGCGGAACGCTGTAGCGAAGTCTTTGAGGCTGCGGGCTCGGGGTTTCAGCAGGTCAATGGCGGCGAGGATCTCCGCAGTGGAGCGTGTGGAAGTGAATTCGGCGGCCTTCCACTCATTTTGTATCAGTGGCAGCAGCTTTTCGGGGTCGTAGGCGCGGATGTATTCGGTGTTGAACCAGGCGAGTTTGTCGTTGTCGAAGACGGCGTTGGATTTGGAGATGCCGTCGAGGGTAAAGAGCTGGATGAGGTCGTCGGAGGAGAAGATTTCGCGGTCTTTATGGCCGGGTCCTGGAGACCAGCCGAGGAGGGCGAGGAAGTTGCGGAAGGCTTCGGGGACGATGCCGAGATCCTTGTAAGCGATGACGGAGGTTGCGCCGTGACGTTTGGAGAGGCGGGTTTTGTCTGGGCCGAGGATGAGCGGGACGTGGGCGAAGACGGGCAATTCGGCCTGGAGCGCGCGGTATTGGAGGACCTGTTTGGGGGTGTTGGAGATGTGGTCAGCGCCGCGGATGATGTGGGTGAGGCGCATATCGATGTCGTCGGCGACGACGCTGAGGTGATACGTGGGGATGCCGTCGGAGCGGAGGAGGACGAAGTCCTCGATTTCGGCGTTGGCGAATTCGACTCGGCCAAATACGGCGTCGTCGAATGCTGTGCTGCCGCCGTCGGGGACGGAGAAGCGGATCGCTGCGGCGTCGCCGGCGGATTTGCGGACTGCGGCGCTTTCGGGGGCAATGCTGCGGCAGCGGCGGTCGTACATGGGTGGGCGGCCGGAGGCGGTGGCCTGAGCGCGGCGCTGCTCCAGTTCTTCTTTGGTGCAGAAGCAGTAGTAGGCGTGGCCGGAAGCAACGAGTTTTTCAGCGGTCCGCTGGTAGAGGGCGAGGCGCTGGGACTGGAAGAAGGGACCTTCGTCCCAGTTGAGGCCGAGCCAGCGCATGCCTTCGAGGATGCCGTCTACCATGGCTTCGGAGGAGCGCTCGAAATCCGTGTCCTCGATGCGGAGGATGAAGGTTCCTCCGAAATGGCGGGCGAAGAGCCAGTTGAAAAGCGCGGTGCGGGCGCCTCCGACATGGAGGTAACCGGTGGGCGAGGGGGCGAAGCGGACGCGGGGCGAAGTATTGGGAGTCATCGGCAAATTCTGGTTTGGGCAAAGTTGAGTTTGGCCAAATCCTGAGTTTATCGTGCCGAGATTTTTGGTGGGTGGGGGGCATAGGGGGATATCGTAGTGCGGGGCGGCGATTGATGGGATTGGGGTTGGGTTGGGAGTACCCCTGGTTACTACGCGAGGGCGCCCTGGGAATGGGGCAGGGGACGCGATTGACGGGATGTTCGGGACCTGACTGCCTGGGACCATCGACTTTCCCCCTTGATGAGAAAAGCCTCGCGGGTTTGGCGAGGCTTTTTCTTTGCTCAAATGTGAGAGTTTTCTTTTCTTACTCTATAAGTTCAGAATAGCAGGTTCGGACGATAAAACTGCCAACTTTCCTGGCTTGTAAGTCATGTGATTCCATGGGTCATTACTTTGGATAAGTGGTGGAAACTTGACGGGAAAGGCGGGGAATTAGGGATTAGGGTTTAGGGGTTAGAAAGTACGGCATCTGGCGTAGATTTCGAGTGCTGGGGCAGGGGTGTTGGTTCGAAATCGACATTACGAAGGTACCGTGCGCAGAGATATTGAGGGTGTGAACAAGCTGACGCCGACGGTCTTTGATTTGAGATCACTGGATTTGTTCTGGTCTGTGTTGAGGCAGTCGAGCGGGCTGGATTCAGCTTTTTCCCGAAACGGATCCGACATGGAACTTCTGGCACGATGCGCCTTCTGAATCGTGTTGACGGGCGGAATGTCGGGAGAGTTTGCTTCTTGCTATGGGGTGAACCTGGCCATGCGCCGGCTTTTCGGGGTTGGTGGCCTGTGATCTTCGCGCCTAG
>CAZSWI010000442.1:0-2572 GCA_964610635.1 uncultured Acidobacterium sp. | reverse complement strand
TCGCTGGTGGGGGCGCTGGCACAGCAAGCATGATCGACATTCATCACCACCTGTTGTTTGGAACGGACGACGGGCCCAAGGACATCGATAGCTCTGTGGCGCAGGCCGAGGCCGCGGCGGCCGACGGGATCACGCACATTGCGTGCACGCCGCACGCGAACGATACCTGGGACTTCAATCCCCAAAAGAACGGGGAGAAGCTGGAAGCAATTCGCGCGCGCGTGGGAGACATGGTCACGCTCGGGCTGGGCTGCGACTTCCATCTTTCTTATGAAAACATCGAAGACGCGCTGATGCACCCGACGAAGTTCACGATCAATCAGGGTAAGTATCTGCTGGTGGAGTTCGCGGAGTTCATGATTCCGCAGAGCATCGGAGATACGTTTTATGAATTTACAGTGAGGGGGATCCGGCCGATTATTACGCATCCGGAACGAAACCCGATTCTGCAGAAGGATCACCTGCGCATGGCGGAGTGGATGCGTTCAGGATGCCTGGTACAGATCACGGCGTCGTCGCTGGGCGGCCGGTTTGGCAAGCGGGCGCAGAGCCTTGGCTGGGAGTTGCTGGAAAAGAACTGGGTGCACTTTATCGCGACGGACGCGCACAATCTGGAGGGACGGCGGCCATCGATGCGGCCAGCTTATGAAGGAATCGCGCGCAGATTCGGCGAGGGTACAGCCGATCGGTTGTGCGTGGACAATCCGCGAGCGGCGTTTGAGAACAGGCCGATGCCCCAGCAACCCGAGCCGGAGGGAGTGTATGTTTACGAGGACGATCCGGGACGGCGGCCAGGATTGATGTCCCGACTATTCGGGAAATAGCGGCTGGCGGGTTAGCGAGTCGGGTGCGCGATGCGGCCAATTATCAACAGGCCGAGGTTGACATTTCCCTCAGGCTGAAGCACAGTTAGTTGGCTTTCCTTAGTTTCCAACTCATAAAAAGCAAAGGCACAGCACCCCATGCGGAAATTCTCTGTTTGCCGGGCCTTGGTTATCCTTGCGGCTGCGAGCAGTTTCGCAGCGGCCCAGAGCCCGGCTGGAGCACCCAGGCAGCCGATCGCGGTGACGAGCGGCTATTTTGCCGCTTTAAACGCCGCCCCCAAACATACGGCGACCAACAAACTGTCGGCGGCGACGAACGCGGCTACCCGGACGCAGGATCCACGGATCGTATCGGTGCCGAACTTCACGCGGTCCTTCAGTTTCGGGGGAAGCAGTTATTCTTACACGATGATAGGCAGGCAGCCGCGGGCGAAGCAGACGACGACGGTTCCCACGAGTTATGTTCCGCTGTCGTTTTACTTCGACGAATTTGTGGATGCGAACGGCAACAACATCACGATCGACGCGACGGTCGATACGGGCGAGATCAAAAATTCGCCGTTGTTCGAGAACGCGGAATACGCAACGGGCAACACACAATTCGTGGATGCTCAGATGCGCGCGGAGTTCTGGCCGCTCTTCAACAAAGACGGAGACAATGACGGCGACGACAATTTCCATGTGTTGTTGTCGAAGCCTCAGACCCTGATACCGGTGACGATTGAGGTCCCGGCGGGCTCTTCGGAAGTGTACGCACTGGCGGATGGAACTTACTTTGCGCTGATCGACATTAATTTCATTGCTTCGCAGCTGAACACGCTGGCGCAGACGGAGCCGATCACGGTCAGCTCAATTCCGATCTTTCTGACGCGCAATGCGGTTTATGGGGACTTTTCTTCCGATGAGCCGGTGAGCTGCTGCGTCGGCGGCTTCCATACCGCGTTTGAGGTGAACGAGACGGCCACGAAGACTTTTGTGCAGACGCTGGCGTTTGCGACCTCGCTCGATCCGGATGTATCGGCGGGGATTTTTGGGGATCCGGCGGTGTTTTCCGATGTAAATGCTCTTTCCCACGAAATCGCAGAGACGATGAACGATCCGTTCGTGAACAACATCGTGCCGAGTTATCAGATTCCGGGGACACCCGCTGCCACCTGCCAGAATGTTCTCGAGGTTGGAGACGTTATCGAGAATCTTGCTCCGGATTACACGGTTGTAACCCTGCATGGAACCACGTATCATCCGCAGACGCTGGGGCTGCTGCAGTGGTTCGAGGGGGAGATGCCATCGGATGCGATTAACGGCGATTACAGTTTTCCTGATGCGACCAAGCTGACGACGCCGTTTACAGCTTGTCCTGCGACGACGACAGCGACAACCGCGGCAGCGCCCTAGTTCGAAAGCAAGTCAGGCTGAGGCGCTCCTGAGGGAGCGCCTTTGTTGTGCTCGTGAGACGCGAGGGCGCGTCAGCGCAATGCCGGGCAGATAGCTGATCGGATTGGCCGGAATCAGAGGCCGAGGCCGCCGTCGACGGAGAGAACCTGCCCGGTGATGAAGTGAGGGCCGGTGACGAAAAAGAGGACGGCAGCGGCGACATCCTCGGCAGAGCCGTTGCGCATCATCGGCGTGCGGCGGGCGAAATGCTCGAATTCGGGATCGACTTCGCCGTTAACGATCATGCCGGGTGCGACGCAGTTCACGCTGATTTCCGGAGCCCAGGCTTTGGACATGGTGCGGGTGAGCATGTG
>CAZSWI010000441.1:0-2578 GCA_964610635.1 uncultured Acidobacterium sp. | reverse complement strand
GAAACCGAAACCTTCCCCACCACCGACCAGTACACCCTCCAGGGCGACGCTTTCTCCCGCGCCATCCTCGAAGGCACCCCCATCCCCGTCTCCCTCGAAGAAGCCATCGCCAACATGGCCGTCATCGAAGCCATCTTAGCCTCCGCGCAATCAGGACATTGGCAAACCGTGCCCTCATGATGCCGCGATTCTCCGCCATTCAAGCGCTGTCATTCTGACAGTCTCGGCTACGAGACGGAAGGATCCGCGACTGCTCTCCACCGTCTACGGAAACATTGCTGTAATTCGCCCTGTGCGGGATACTGTCCGTGCCGCTCAGGAGAAGGTCGCATGTTACCCCAGAGTTTCTCGCCCTCGTTTCTTTCTATCTCCGCCCTGTCGATGGCGCTGCTGACTCCCGCTTGTTCGTGCCAGGCAGTCGGAGTCGTATCCGGAAGCACCAGTATGAGCGGTCCGCGCTCAACGACCAACCTTCCCTACAGCGCTACGTTCATCACCACTCGCGTACAAACCCTGGCCGACGGTACCACCATCACCCATGTGCAAAGGGAATTCCGCGCGCGCGACTCAAAGGGCCGCACCTGCATGGAGATTTTTGTCCAGGAAGGCTTGCCTGATCAGAATCCCGATGAACCCATCAACGTCATGATCTTCGATCCCACCACCGGGCAACACATTTCGCTGAACCCCCGCAGGAAGACCGCGAAGGTGGTACCCATACAGGCCCCGCCGCAGTCCGTCATCATCAACAGCACGGTCCCCAGCAGCTCCACGACACCTTCCGCAGCGGCCCCGCCAGAGGTCCAGTCCACCCCGCTTGTTCCGCCTCCCGGATTAGAGAAGCTTTCCCCGCAGACCATTGACGGCCTCTATGTCGAGGGAACCCGCATCACGCGAGTCATTCCCGCCGGGAGCATGGGCAACGACCGCGAAATCACGACTGTCCAGGATGTTTGGCGCTCCCGCGAACTCGGGATTGAGGTCCTCCGCAAGACCACCGATCCTCGCAGCGGCGAAACCACCATGGAGATGAAGGATCTCAACCGCGACGAGCCTGCGCCTGAGCTGTTCCAGATTCCGGCGGACTATAAAGTCATCCAGGACTGAGCGAATGCCGGCAAAGCCCGCCATGATGCCGGCGATCCTCAACTTACACCGTAATCACAACCTTCCCCACCTGCTCGTTCGACGCCAGATACTCATACGCCTCCCGCGCCTGCGCCAGCGGAAAGGTCTTTGCGATCTTCAGCTGGAACCGCCCATCCGCCAGCCGGTCGTAGACGTACTTCTTCGCCCCTTCAATCACCGCAGGCAGCGCGCGAAACTCCATCAGCGAATACCCGCGCAAACTGAGCCCCTTTGTCATTGACGCGCGCGTTGGGAACGGCGTAGGCTGCCCCGACAACCCACCATACTCATAGATAACCCCGCCCGGCGCAGCCGCTTCCGCCAGCTTCTCCACAAACGGTCCTGCCACAGGATCGAAGATAATCCGCGCGCCCTTGCCCCCCGTGATCTCCTTCACCCGCGCCGGCAAATCCTCCTCATCGGTAACGATCACATCGTCCGCGCCCAGTTCCAGCAGCTCTTTCTTCTTTTTTGAAGTCCGCGTCGCGGCAATCGCCGTCGCCCCCGCGTCCTTCACAATCTGGATCGCCGCCAGCCCCACGCTGCTCGACGCTGCCGGCAACAGCACAAAATCTCCCTTCGTAACCTTTCCCAGATGAACCAGCGCACCCCACGCCGTCAAATACTGCATCCAGATCGCCGCGCCCTCCGCGGGCGAAAGCTTCTCCGGATATTCACCCAGCGACCACGCCGGCACCACCGCCTCCTCGCCCAGCACGCCGTAATCGTTCATCGAGTAGCCGGGCACCGTCGCGACTTTCTTCCCTATCAGCGCCTTGTCCACGGCAGGACCCACCGCCTCGACCACGCCCGCTGCCTCATATCCAATGCGCGAAGGCAGCTTCGGCTGCTCGAAATAATGCCCCGCCATGTACACCAACTCCGCGCGATTCAGCCCCGTCGCCTGCACCCGCAAGCGAACCTCGCCTTCTTTCGGCTCCTGCGCCGGCCCGTCTTCCAGTCTCAGCTTCTCCGGTCCACCCAATTCATAAAAACGAACAATCTTCGGCATTCACTTCCTCCCTCTTTTCGTTCGATGAAACCCCACTCCAAAGGGCTCCATAACATTACGCCCCCGTGCCCTGTAGAATTCATCCGCCAAGAGAATCGAGACCTCGTTCATGCCATCCAACAACAATCTCCCTACGCGCCGGGATTTTCTTGCCGCCTCCGCTGCCGCCACTGCAAGCTCCCTTCTGCCAGGTGCGCTCTCCGCCGCCACATCATCCGCGTCGCCCGTTCGGTCCGCGCTGGGAGGATGGATCGACGACGACCATGGCTTGCCTGCTTACCACTACACAGGACCACTCCGCTTCCCATCGAGCCCCGTCTACGACAAGGCGCCCATGCTTCCGGACGATCCTTACTTCCTCCTCGGCAACTACCGCCTCACCGTCTTCACCCACGCCAGCGGCGCTCTTCAGCTTCTCACCGGCGAGCGCGCCTGGGG
>CAZSWI010000440.1:0-2579 GCA_964610635.1 uncultured Acidobacterium sp. | reverse complement strand
GTGCCGGTTGGATTAAGACCAAGAAGTTGGAACTGGCGGAGATTGGTGATGAGGACGAGTCCGTACTGGCTGAGATAGCGAATGGTTTGCGGCTCGGCGGCGAGGGCAACGAGGTTGTAGTCGGCTGGCTTGATTTCAACGACGCCACGCTCGGGGTTGCGGAGCAGTTCGGGCTCGGCGGTGCGACGCTGGCGTTTGGGCTGAGGGAAGAATCCACCGTCGGGGAGGCCGGCTCCGCTGTTGCGGAGTTGGGTAGAAAAAAGGACAGGGGGCTTGAGGGTTTTGCCAACGGCATTGAAGAGGCGGTCGAGGGGAGGGTAGAAGGAGGTTTCGGCGGTTGCCGATCCCGTGGAGCGGATGGCGCGAAGGTCCGCGAGGTACTGGAGGACGGAGTAATCGGCAGGCACGTTGCCTTCAATGGTCGCACGTAATTGGGGGCGGGGCCGATGCGGGTTTTGGTTCCGGGCGTGCCCACAGTTACTGGGCGGCAGTGCGCTCGTCGAGGGCGGATCAGTATCGACAGTTACGTCACTGCAGATCGATTTTTGATACGACCTAAAGGAGCTCCGATTCAGCCTTCGAGAGCCATCCCTCAGGGGCTGAAGCCCGTTTTTCAGTGATCTTTACGGCGCGGCTGAAGCCGTGCCCCTTCTGAACAACCGCCGGGCCTGAAGGCCACTCCAACGAGGGGCGTTATTCCCCGGCTTGAAAGCCGGGGCTTTTACGGCCGTGCCGCTTTAGGTGGGCCAACCCGCGTGGGCACATCGGGTGCTGCCGCCTGTTCTTACCGTAGGCGACGCATCGAGGTACGAAATGCGGGCTGCTTCGATAAGCTCAGGGCGGGCTCGTCGACCACGCGCCTGCGGCGCTCCGCTGAGGATGCACTTCAGTTGTTGCACTCGGAATTAGTTACTTAAACCGCATCTTCTATGTGACGGCTTAGAGGGTGAGTTGGCGGAGGAGGTCGTCGCGGCGGGGGGCGAGGATTGTTCTAAGTGGGCCTGTGGCAGTTACGCGGCCGGATTCGAGGAGGACTACTTCGCCGGGGATGCGCCATATTTCTGCGAGGTCGTGGGAGACGTAGAGGACGCGGAGGTCGAGGGAGAGGAGGCGGGTGAGGATGTCGTTGGCGGAGGCGTCGTCGAGGCCGGCGAGGGGCTCGTCGAGCAGGAGCAGCTGGGGGGCGGGGGCGAGGGCACGGGCGAGGGCGACGCGCTGGCTTTCTCCACCGGAGAGCTGGGGGGGGCGGCGGGCGGCGAGGGCTTCTGCGCCGAACATTTCGAGCATGGCGGCGACTCGGTGGGCGCGGGGTTCGGTGGGGAGGTGCCGGATGCCGAAGGCTACGTTTTCGCGGACGGACATGTGGGGGAAGAGGCTGGGTTGCTGGGTGAGGAATCCTATGGTGCGGCGGCCTGGGGGTAGGGCGATTTGGTTTTTGGGGCCGGTGTTTTGAGTTTTGAGGAGGGTGCGGCCGGCTAGTTGGATGTGGCCTTCTGTGGGGGTGATTAGTCCGGCGAGGATGCGGAGGAGGGTACTTTTGCCTGCGCCGGAGGGGCCGAAGACTACGGTCCATGGGGTGGTGAGGGGGAAGGCTGCTTCGAGGGAGAAATTGCCCTGTTGATGGTGGATTATTACGGTAGAAGAGTACTTTTGGGACGGAGCAGGGACGGAGTTTTCTTGATGTTCTGCCAGTAGGGGCGTTTGCTTCTTGCTGTGGGGTGAACCTGGCATTGTTTCGGTTTGGGGTTTGGTTTTGGTTTTGGGTTTGGGTTTGGGTTCGGGTTCGGGTTCTGGCGGGCCGGGGTCGTTTGCGCCGGGCTGGTTTGTGCGGGTGTAGAGGAGAAGGAGGGCGATGAGGGCTACGGCGATGAGCAGGAGCGAGGTGCGGTTGGCGGCGGGATAGGAGAAGTCCTGGACCTGGTCGTAGAGGGCGATGGAGAGGGTTCGGGTGGCGCCAGGGATGTCGCCGCCGATCATGAGGACGACGCCGAATTCACCGATGGTGTGGGTGAAGCAGAGGGCGGCGGCAGCGATGAGGGAATGCGTGGAGAGTGGGAGCAGGATGCGGGTGAGAATGCGGAGGGGGCTGGCTCCGAGGAGTTGGGCTTGTTCGATGAGGGCTGGGTCGACGGCGCGGAATCCAGCGGCGAGGGGCTGGACGGCAAAGGGGAGACTGTAGAGGAGGGAGCCGATGACGAGGCCGGAGAAGGTGAAGGCGATGGGGTGGCCGAGGAGGCGGGTGGTGGCGCGTCCGAAGGCTGTGGCGGGGCCGAGAAGGACGAGAAGGTAAAAGCCGAGGACGGTGGGCGGGAGAAGGAGCGGGAGGGTGGTCGCGGCTTCGACGAGGGGACGCCAAGGGGCGCGGGTGCGGACGATCCAATAAGCGAGGGGAATGCCGGCGAAGAGAAGGATGAGCGTGGTGGCGGTGGCGAGGCGGAGGGTGAGCCAGAGGGCTTGCAGGTCCATTAAAGAATAGGCTCGAGGCCCTCGGCGGCTAGTTTTTGGGATATTTGCGGGGAGTGGAGGTAGATGAGGAAGCGGTGGGCGCCTACGGAGGCCGGGCTGCTGGCGTCTGGGGT
>CAZSWI010000439.1:0-2588 GCA_964610635.1 uncultured Acidobacterium sp. | reverse complement strand
ACTGCAAGTCCGCCAGCATTGCATTGACCAAATCCGCCCTCGACCGCTGCGGATCAAGATCTTCATTGCGCAGAACCAGCGTTCCTCCCGCCTCGCGTGCTCTCAAGTACGCGGTCCGGAAAGTTCCGGCATGCCCCACGTGCAGCAAACCCGTTGGCGATGGCGCAATGCGGCCGCGATACTGTCTCACGCGGCCAGTTTAACGTTCGCAATCCTCAAACAACTCATGCCGCGCGATCTGCCGCGCGCGTGCCCTTGGCCGGCTGCCGGAAAGCCAGCACCGATGCAAGCTTCCTCTTGAGTCTCAGCCCGCCAGGAAACACGTACTCATAGAGCAGCCCGGTGCCCTGGCCAAGGTAAATCGCCGCAAAAACCAGCGGTGCTCTCCACGCTGAGCGAAAACCATGCCGTACGCTGATCTGCATCGTTGTGACCAGAACGGCGAGAGGAAACATGGCCAGCGGCAGCGTAACGATTCCCGCCATCCACGCCGGTAGCTGCGACCACGCAAACAGAGCCAGCAGGATCGCCAGTACAATCCCCAGCGGAGCAATATCTGCCACAGAAGAGCGGTCCGGATGCTTCCGCATAAAACGGCTCATGCCTCGTCCATACTGGAACATCTCATCCAGCAGCCCGCTCAGCTCTTGCGGAGCCTTCTCATGAACCGCAAGGCGCGGGTCGCTGTAAGCCCGTATCCCCGCCTTCCTCACCCTCTCATTGAATTCAAGCCCTGAAAAATCGTCGAAATTCTCGTCGAAGAACCCAATCTGGTGGAACACGCTCAGCCCGTAGGTCTCCGCGGAACTCGGAGGATCGACGTATCCGGTAAGGTTGTCTTCCTCCGGACCACGCCCAAGCCGCGTCTCTCGCGCCCGCGCAATCGCTTCTCCCATCCGAGTATCCGAAGGCGCCAGCAGCGGCTGCGGACGGCACAGGCATGGGGCCCCGGTGGTTTTCAGAATCTCCGCTGTATCCGCCAGCAGCTGCTTTGTCGGAATCGTGCAGTGTCCGGAGAGAAAGATCAGCGCGTCCCCGGCCGATGCTCGAATGCCCGCATTGCGTCCCGCTGAGCTGCACGTGGTCGGGTTGTCGAGCACTCGCACGCGCACCTGGCGATTGCTGTATCGTCGCCGCGCCAGATCCGCAGTTCCGTCCGTGGACCGGCCGTCGACGACAATAATCTCGTATCGTTCCGCCGGATAATTCTGCTCCAGCAACTGGTCAATGAGCCCGGGGAGCATCTTCCGCTCGTTCCGCACTGGGATGATCAAAGACAGGTAAGGCAGCATGGGGACGGCCTCTTTCGCGTCTTACTGCTCGATTCGATGCCCGTTTATAGCATCGAAAATCGACAGCCTGCGAAAAGAACTGCCGACTCTTTGGTGAGCGCATCCCGGGGTTACGAGTAACTGAAAATGGCAATCCCTGACCTCGCCGCAGGAACATGCCCTCAGGTCTGCAATGCTTGAAAACAGCCCTGAATCCTTGCCGGGAGAGAGCGAACGCCTCTTCGCCGCAGCGAGCATCGCCGGTGACCCGGCCTGATTCACCCTTTGTATCGATTTGAAGCAGCCCCACCGTCACCAAATCCTGCGGTGACTGTCGGCACCGCGCCGCCGCGAACTTGCGGGGGACGCAGCCTTTCGGCCACGCCTGTTCGCCGTAGATCCTGCCGTCCATCTTGATTTTCGAGCACCAGCGGAAGAACCGGATTCTCTCTTCCCGCCGCCAGCTCGCTCGGGTCCAGCTGCGCCCAAACGCGCAGATGCATCCAGCAGAACACGCTCTTCAACCAGCTGGACTCATGCACACGGTGCGGCCACAACTTGCCAGAGATTGCGCCAGCATCGCATCCGAAGCCGCAACCGTTGGATCCTGCCTCACCATAGTTGCCTCTCTTTGCCCGGCAATCTCACCGTTGCAACGTGTAGGCGCTGTTCGGCAATTTCGCTCCCGCCTGCGATGGCGTCGGCAGTTGCGATGCATCCCACCCGCCGCCCAGCGCCTGCACCAGCTCCACCGCCTCCATCATCTGCGAAACCTGCAGCGAATTCAGCGTCTGCTGATCGCTGAGCAGCGTCGTCTGCGCGGTCACCACATCCACATACGGATCGACCCCGGTGTTGTACCGCTGTGTCTCCAGATCGAGAAACTCCTGCGCCGACTTGACCGCGTCCTGCTGATGCAGAATCTGCTGCGAGTAGATGCGCGTCCCCGCCAGCGCGTCCTCCACCTGCTGAAACGCTGCCAACGAAGTCTGACGATACTCCGCCACATCGGCGTTATACGCTGCCTCATACTGGTGCAGCTCGGCGCGATACAACCCCCCGTCAAAGATGATCTGCGAAGCCGACGGCCCGATCGACCACACGCGGCTGGGCCAGTCGAACAGATGCTTGAACAGCGAGCTCTCGAATCCCCCCGACGCCGAAAGCGTGATCTGCGGAAAGAACGCGCCATACCCGATGCCGATCGTCGCGTTCGCCTCGGCCAGCGTCCTCTCCGCAGCCGCCACATCCGGCCGCCGCTCCAGAAGCTGCGACGGAACGCCGGTAGGAATCGGCGGCGGCGCATACGTCATCGGC
>CAZSWI010000438.1:0-2593 GCA_964610635.1 uncultured Acidobacterium sp. | reverse complement strand
GCTCTGACCGGTCCTGAGGAACCGCGGTGCCGAAGCCAGCGTATCGTGTGTCCAGGACGCGAAGGGGAGGACGGATGGGTCTGTCGACTCTTTGGCCGTGGCTGATGTATGGCTGGGCAGCCGGCGAAATCCTGCTGGCACTGTTCGTGAGAGCCCGCAGTGGAGTGCACAGCATTCGGGATCGCGGAACCCAGTTCATCCTGTGGGGCGTCATATTCGGCTCCATCTTTGCGCTGGAGTGGGTCGGTCCCCATTTCCCGCGCGAGATCGCTGCCGGACACTGGCTCAAATCCCTGAGCGTCATCCTGATGATGGGCGGACTGGCCGTGCGCATTATCGCAATCGTTACGCTCGGCAGATCCTTCACCGTCAACGTTGCTACCCACGCCTCGCAGAGTCTCCAGCGCTCCGGCCTCTATCGCATCGTCCGGCACCCTTCGTATCTGGGGCTCGAAATCTGTTTTCTGGCCGTGGGGCTGCACACTGGAAACTGGGCTTGCCTGGCGCTGATGGTGATTGCCCCAACGCTGGCTGTCCTCTATCGCATTCATGTCGAGGAAGAGGCCCTTGTGGGAGTATTCGGCAGCGAATACTCCGATTACCGCCGCACCACGAAGCGTCTGATTCCCGGTGTGTATTAAGCGGCTGCGTGCGCCGCGCTCCGCGTCACCTCTGCAGTTACTTGACAAAGTCAACTAATACGGAGCAGGCTGGTAAGCATGCCCCAGAAGCGGTCCCAGCATCCGGGCCTTGCCGCCGATGCCGCCGCCTTCCGTCGCTTCAACCGCATGTATACGCGCTTCCTCGGCACGCTGAGCGAAGGCTTCCTGAGCACGGAATTCTCGCTCGCTGAAGGACGGGTCCTGTATGAGCTGGCGGCGAACCGGAGGACCCAGGCAAAAGAAATTGGCGAACATCTTGGCATGGACGCCGGTTATCTCAGCCGGATTCTGAGCAAGTTCGAAAAAGCCGGGCTCCTCCGGCGCAAGACTTCAAAGGCCGACAACCGCGCCGCAGAGCTGCACCTTACCGCCCTTGGGCGGGCCGCGTTCCGAACCCTCAACGACCGGTCAGAGAAACAGGCTCGGGACTTTTTAAGGGGCCTGGCTCCCGCTGCGCGCCCTGAGTTCACCAGCGCCCTTCGGACGATGGAGCGTTTCATAGCAGGCAAAGAAGCCGCAAGAGCCTCATACGCGCTACGCACCTGTCGCCCCGGCGATATGGGCATGGTCGTGGCGCTCGAAGGCGCGGGCTACGCCGGCCAGTTCGGCTGGGACGGAAGCTTCGAAGCCCTGGCCGCGCGCATCGTTGCCGATTTCATTACCAGTTTCAACCGGAAGCGAGAACGCTGCTGGATTGCCGAGCTCGACGGCCGTCACGTTGGCCACGTCTTTCTGGTGCAACACCCGGAGCAGGCTGACACCGCGAAGCTACGCCTCCTCTACGTCGATCCGTCGGCGCGCGGCCTCGGGCTGGGGCATGCGCTGGTCGACGAATGCGTTCGCTTCGCGCGCAAAGCTGGCTACAGCAGGATCGTTCTCTGGACGCAAAGCATTCTCACCACGGCTCACCACATTTACCAAAAAGCCGGCTTCCGCCTTGTTAAGGAGCAACCTCACCACAGCTTCGGCAAAGACCTCATCGGCCAGACCTGGGAGCTTTCGCTGCGATAGCCTTCTCGCTCGATTGGAGATCGCGCGCGCAAACGCGAGGCGGGAACTATAATCTGCATTTCCCCGTAATTGCTGCAAACAGACATTCCCTGTTCTGAGGAGCCATGGATGCATAAGCCAATACGTTTGCTGGCGGCACTGGTCGCCGCCGCCGTTACATTTTCTCCCGCGCTCGCGCGCGCAACTGGCGAAGACAAGCCGGCTGATAAGTCTGCGGAAAAGCCGGCGGAGAAGCCGGCCGAGAAGCCTGCGCAGGAAGTCACGACCCAGGGTACGCTCGATGCGGGCGGCCAGCACATTCTCTACAACGCCGTAGCAGGAACGATCACCGTCGGCTCCTCCAACGGTGAGGACTCTCAGCTTGGTCCCGACGGCAAGCCGATGCCGGATACCGATCTCGCAGCGGCGTTCGCGGCTGCCAAGGATGCCAGCCAGGCTCCGCCCCTTGCGCGCATCTTTTACGTCGCCTACTTTAAGCGGGACGCCGCTGAGCCCCGGCCCATCACGTTCCTGTATAACGGGGGCCCAGGCAGCTCTACCGTCTGGCTTCACATGGGATCCCTGGGTCCGAAGCATGTCGTCACAGAGATGGATACGCACCTGCCTGGGGCGCCCTACAAGCTCTCGGATAATGCTTACTCGCTGCTCGACGTTAGTGACCTCGTCTTCATCGACATGCCCGGTACCGGCTTCGGCCGTCTGACCGGCAAAGATGCGGGCAAGGCTTTCTGGGGCATCGACGAAGACGGCCATGCCTTCGGCCGCTTCATTAAACGCTTCCTTTCCAAATACAACCGCTGGAACTCTCCCAAGTACATCTTCGGCGAGAGCTACGGCACCACCCGCTCGGCGGTCCTCTCCAATATCCTCGAGAACGAGGAAGACATCGACCTGAACGGGGTCATCCTGCTGTCGCAGAT